>NZ_CP046620.1:2372500-2707500 GCF_009931615.1 Algicella marina
CGGTTTGTTCGACAGCACTCATGCCGTGACCATTGTCAGGTAGTCGGCCCGGACGCTCCGTACCCTGTTCAGAGGTTGCGGGGTTCTCGATCTCGTCATGTGAAATGATCCGCAAGTCGGGCAGATCAGGGTCTCCGTAGTTCTCCAGCAACAGAAACTTTTCGCCATCAAGCACCACGATCCAGGCATTGTGCGGAATGTTCATCTTGGCCTCCCTCTCTTTGACAGTACATCACGTCAACGCATGGCCGGACTGCCACGTTCCGTCCCAAGTCACTGGTTACCACCTTGTTCGAAATCTCGTCCGACATCCCTGCCTTGGAACATTTCCCCACCGGTTCGGTTGTTAATGATATGGACCATGGAGAAACAGCATGACCCCACCCGATACCAACATCGAAAAGCAGAAACGCCGTCATCTCGGCCCACTCGTCGGTATGGGCATCGCCGTCGTATTTGGCGTCGGCTTGATCATCTACTGGATTAGCGAAGCCGTCGTTACGGCTCCCGAAACCGAGGACCCGACCGAGCAGGCAGCGCCAGAGGATATTCAGGAAGGCGATGTGAACCTGCCTGCCGCCGCACCTTCAGAAACAGTCGATCCCGAAAATGATAATGTGGAGAGCGGGCAGTAGCTATGAAGGGGCGGCCCATTGGTCCGCCCTGTGGATCTCAATTCATTCAATGGATGAGGACATCGCCCGCTCAAGGTAACTTTGCGCAAGAGTCAGTCCTCTCGGCAAGGGTCGCAACCCGAAGCCTCTTGGCACCTCTTCTGCCTGGGTAAGACTTTTCCCAGACTTGAAAATCAAAACGCGAAAGTCCGCCCAGACTTTCGCGTTTCAGTCTTCTGTCATGTAAAACCGGTTACTCGATCACCGCGCAGGCGATCCTGTCGCCGGCAGCGCCCGATGGCTGGCTCTCATAGTCGTCAGGGCCACTGTGGATCATCAGTGCCCGTCCGGACACGTTGTCCTGCTCACCGCCCAGAATCGCATACGTGTTCAAGACCTGCGCCTTCAGCGACCCATCCGCAGCAACATACTGGTTCGGCATGTCGCCGGAATGCGGTCCACCGTCCACGAGAATTCCGTGATTTGTCCCGGAAACGGAAAAATGTCCCCCCGCAGTCTGAAAGCCCTCTTCAGGATCACATTCTCCTGTCTCATGGATGTGGAAACCGTGCCACGTCTCCGGTGGCAGGTCGCTGAGATCCAATTCGATCAGCAGACCGGCTTCGGTTCCGGTCAAATTTGCCGTCCCGATTTCCGCGCCTTCGGCATTGACGAATGTGACCTCCTGAGAGTTTTCCTGCGCCAATGCCGGTCCGACCGTCGCAAGAACGCCCGCGGCAAGGAGGCCGCAGACCGACGCCAACCTTTTAGCAAAAAATCTCTCATTCGCTTTGCTGAAACTCAAATTCACTTTTTCCTCCTTTTTCTGCCTAATCCTCCACGCTCCGTCATCAGCAGCGGTTAACAGGACGGTTCGACGGAAAGGTTGTTCTCCAGACCAGCTACGCCCTCCACCTTGCCTGCACACATGCCCGCACGGCGCTTGGCGCGCTGCGAAGTGACTTCTCCGGTCAGCACCACCGTCCGGTCCCGAACCGCCACGGCAATATCACCGGCTTTCAGGATCGGTTCATCCGCCAGACATTTACGAAGATCGGCTTCGATCCGGGCGGGAGATGGATCTGTGGTCTCACCCTCGCCAGTACGGTGCGCTGCTCCGCGCCGTGAAAACTCATCATTTTCAACTGCTGAAGCCAGCCAACGGCGAACGCCATCGAACACTCCTTCACCCGTCCCTGTGCCAAGGCGAAACCTACTCTCGTCGGCTCGCCTGTCCGGTACGGCGTGAGTCCGCAACATCATCAGCCAGCCGAGAACGCCGGTTTGGCCTTCTCGGTTTCCTCGTGAGCTGTCCCTACGCGAAACCCTGTCTCGCGTAGCCTTCGTAGTCATTGTCTCCAGACGTCCTGTCATCGGTCTCCTCCGAAGATCGGCGTATCTCTTTGCATTTTCAGGAGGGAAACATCTTCAGTCCGGCATTTGTTCCGACGTTACGGGACGAGGTGTGATCGGATAAATGTCGAAATTGCTATTCACCCACTCACCGCCGTGCCCACCGAAGATGTCCACAGATCTCCGAGGACGCTCTCAGCTTCCCACTTGGAACAGGTCACGGGCGTAGATGCAGGTCTGGAAGTCGTCCAAAGTAAGGAAATGGCAGAAGGTACTGACGCACCTTGGCACACGAATACCGCGCTCCTACCCTCTGAAACGAACGATCCTGTCCGCCGACAAGGCATAACCCACTTCCGCCAACTGCGTCTCGGTCGACGCAGTCCCGAACATTCCCGTTACAGTCACGGGTTCAAAAAGACCTTTGGAATCATAAGGTTGTTCGGTGGTTACCAGGATGAGCTGGTTTGCCGGCGGCGGCGGAACATGGATGCAGGCACCGACATAGGGAACCAGCATGAATGCCGACACGCCCGTGCCCACGTAATCAAGCGGGATAATGAACCCCGAAAGGCGGACGGTCCTGCCATTCCAGTCGCTCCGGACACCGCTCGACTTCGGTTGCGTGCTTGCCATGGCGGTTTCATCGTGTGGGAGAATTGCCTGAAGCTCAGGCATCGGCGTCATGTTTCCCTCGGGCACAAGGTCGCTCCATTCGAGATCGATGATCTCTTCTGCGCGCAACCCGGTTGCCGTCAGGCTTGCGAGGCCAGCCAGCCCGATACAACAGTCGCGTCGCGTCAATTCGAACTTCACCATTCGTACCCTTCGATCCTGTCGGCAGTAAGCTGATACCCGATTTCCGCAACTTCCGTCGTCTGCAACTTTGTGCTGAGACGACCGTAAACCCAGACAGCATCCCAAAGATCATCGGAGGGCCAGGGGGACTCCGTGGAGACGAATACAAGTTGATTGGCTGGTGGAGGCGGCACGTGAATGCACGCGCCGACATAAGGCACGAGAACGAAACTCGCGACACCTTTCGCCCCGACCTCGAGCGGAATGATATAACCCGGCAGTTTGACGGACGCTCCATCGAGGGACGTGTTCAGCTTGGTGGCGTTCTCGTCAAAAACAGGACGCCAGGTATCGTTCTCTTCGTCGTAGTCGCCCTCGCCAACGATTTCGGCATAGGGAATGCCGGCAGGTATAAGGTCATCCCATGTGATTTCTCTGAATGAGGCCGCGTTCACTCGTGGCGGAAGCAGGCTCAAGGCACCTGCTGCGAGAATTGTGTCGCGACGCGTGATGAGACGTTTGTTTTTCATATCCTTACCATCATGCCATCAGCGAGAGAGAGTCGATAGGCCCGAAGTGCGGGCAAAAGGCTTGCAAGCGCTGCGGCGCCGATCACTGCGGCCAGAATGGCCAGTTCCCGGAGAGCGGGTGGGTTTATGGGAAGCCAGATTCCGAACGAAGCGTCGACCCATGGTTGCGCGACCGCCAATCCGGCGTAGAGAAGCAAAAGGCCGATCAACGCGCCGACAGCGGCCATAAGCATAGCCTCGATCACGAGCAGGCCGAGGATTGTCGACGGTCGGGCACCCATGGCCCGCCAGATTGCCATTTCTCGCCGCCTTTCGTTCAGACTCGAAAAGATCATGGCCACCATGCCCAGCAACGCAGTGACGACAACCATTGCCGAAACGCCTACGAGCGCGGTCTCTGCGACACCCAGTATCTGCCATAACTCCTGCAAGGCGACGCCCGGCAGGATCGCCAGCAAAGGTTCCTCGGAATATGTGTTGATCCAGCGCTGCAGCCCGAAGATCTGCAAACGCGACTCCGTGCCGATAAGTGCCGCCGTGATGGCCGTCGGCCTCAGCTCCATCTGCCGGATGGTTTCAACCGGCGTCGCATTTCCCGAGGTTTTGGCACCTGATTGCCAATCGACGTGTATGGCCTCTATCGCTTCGAGGCTGACAACCACTGTTCGATCCACCGGTGTTCCCGTCTTTGCCAAGATACCGGCCACGCGAAAGGGTTGATCGACATGCTCGGTGAAGGATGCAATCCCGTGCGCTACCACGATCGGATCACCCACGGCGTAACCGAGTGTCGCTGCAACGTCGGCGCCGATAACGGCGTCGTAAAGGTCCTCGAGTCCATGCCCCTCAAGGATGTCCAGCGAACGTTCACCACGATATTTGTAGTATTCGAAGAAACCGTTTGTCGTGCCCATGACCCGGAACTGGCGGTGGCTGTCGCCGAGGGATATCGGAACGATCCAGTCGACCTCCGGGCGCGCGGCAATGTCCTGATAGCTTTCCCAGGTCACATTGTTGGTAGCATTGCCGATGCGGAACACTGAATACAGCAGTAGCTGAACCGAGCCGGAGCGCGCTCCGATGATAAGGTCCGTCCCGGAAATCGTGTCAGCAAAACTTGCCCGCGCTCCTGTACGCACCTTTTCAACGCCGAGAAACAGCGCAACGGAAAGAGATATCGCCAGCACGGTCATTCCGACGGTAAGGGCACGGGCCAGAAGCGAGCCGATGGCCAGACGAAGGATCACGCGGACACTCCTTCGGTAGACACGAACTCTTCCACATGCGCGACGCGGTCAAAACGATCCGAGAGTCGCTCATCATGGCTGACCATCAGCAAAGACGAACCGACCGCCGCAACCTGATCGAAAAGCAATTGAAGAAACATGTCCTGAGTCGCCCCATCAAGCGCCGAAGTCGGTTCGTCAGCAACGATGAGCGGCGGCGCTCCGATCAGCGCACGGGCCACGGCAACCCGCTGCTGCTGCCCGACACTGAGCCGTCCTGCGGGACGTTTCAGTGCGTCGTTCGGCAAGCCGAGAACCGCACACAGCCGTGTCGCTTCCTTCCCGGCATCTCCGGCACGGGAGTGACGCTTGGGCGCGAAGCGGAGAGGCATCAGGATGTTATCTGCGACACTTGCATAGGGGAGGAGGTTGAACTGCTGGAAAATCACGCCAATCTGCTCAGCGCGAAAACGGTCCCGCGCTCCCGGCGTGAGGGCACCGATGTCGGTACCGCCGACCGCGACAGTTCCGCTATTTGCAGGAACAATGCCGCATATCAAAGACAGCAGCGTGGACTTGCCTGATCCGCTAGATCCGAGAAGCAGAACGCTTTCGCCCGGGTTCATCTTGAAGCTCGTGCAGGCAAGGGAGAACCCGCCCCGGCCCGGCCAGGCGAATTTGACCTCGGTAAGGGAAAGGGCAGGTTCCGCCATGATCAGTTCAATACAAGTTCCGCCGCATCGCGTTCGATCTCAGCGCTGCCAGCGCCGTTTTCCGTCACGTATTGCGCTTCGACTTCCTGCGCGTTTGGAAACTGCTCGAAAAACGGAAAGCCGATCACGTCAAGCCTCTCAGGATGCTCGCAGGCGAAGGTGTATTGCACGTGGAACTCACTGTGGTCCCCGTCTGAATCGTCCCCTTCATGCCCCTCGCCCTCGGCGTGTTCCTCGTGTGCCGGTTCATCCGCGTGCTCATCCTCATCCCCGTGGTCATGATCGCCAGCGTGCAAATGCGCAAGCACTTCCGTCAACCGACAATCCGCTGCATCGGGCAGGGCCACGATGTTTTCCGGCACAAGCATTGTACGAATGGCATCCTCGACCGCGTCCTTGTCTGCACCAGTACTCGCTTCATACTCGAAGCCGACGATGTCAATGCCCGGGGAAACCATGTTCATCACGATAAAACTGCCTTCGACGGCCAGTTCCAGCTTGCTGACACCGTGAACGTGGCTTTCCAACTCGCGACTCTCCTGCGCCAATATCTGCGAGGCGGCGACTGATGCCAGGACGGCAAGGCAGATGGTTTTCATGATTGCTCTTTCTCTTGTGTTGGGATCTAGGGTGGATTCTTTCAGCGAATTTCTGATGCCGTGGCCTCGTCGCCATTTCTGATGGCTGACGTTCCAGGCTGCGCTCTGCGTGCAAGCGACTGACGTTCGGCCATTTGCAGCCGGGCGAGCACGACGTCGATGGGTTCCCCACGGTCGCGTGCACGCAACCAGATGCGACGACAGGACGCCGGAGACCAGGGCAAACTTGCTTGCGCCAACCAATGGCGGAGCGGCGTGGGCAAGGCATCGAACTCCCGCATCGGATCCTTGCCCCTCCGTCGTGTTCGAAGCCCGGTGGCACCAAGGTTGTTTTTTCTCGCCATCAGCAGGCTCCCGCGTCGTCCACAGGGTCGATCACGACGAGAAGACGGGTACCACCCGCTTCTCGTGGAGGGGAGCGGTGCACAATGGCCGCCAGTTCCTGACCCGGCCACAGTGCGCCCCTGAACACGCCGACAGCGCCGCGCGCCATGCGATGGATCGACTCCGGCTTTCCACCGGGCCCGATTGGGCCGTACTCGGTGCCGGGGCCCCGCAACGTGCAGAGCAGGCGCCCGGATACGGCGTCAACATGCCATTTCGGACAGGGCTGACCATCCGTGACGTCGAGACGAAGTTCAAGCATTGGGGAAGCAAAAACGCCCATTGCAAGCTTCGACAGTTCTTGAACTACGTCTGCAAGCTGTTTGGAACAAGCGCCGGCATCCGCGTCTTCGCACGATTGGCGGATTGCTCGTGAAACATGGCGGACGGCAAGGCGGCGTCGCATTCGCGGCAAACGCTCCGGTGGTAAGGCGTCAAGCTCCCTTGCCAGTTCATCCGGCAGGGAGCGCTCCCAAAGGGCCAGGGACACCCCTTCCATACCCAGTGTCTGGAGGACGCGCGCATCAGTGCTGCTGTTCATTGCCGTTGCAATGCGGGGGATTGCAAATGTCATGCAATGGTCTCCGGTCGGATACAGAAAGGGAAGGAATCGGGATTTTCAAGCAACGCTCCCGGCCCCTTCGGCTGCGTCGAAAAAGCTTGAAAGCGTCGTGATCTCAGGGCGTGGGCCAGTCATTTTTCACCTCTGGGGAGCCGACTTGTTGTAATTGAATAACGTCACAATCTGGGTAATTGAAATGACATAACATTACAAGTCACGATCAAACATTCGGATCGATATTTGATGGTCTCGTTGGAGAAGGAGAGTGTGACGTCTCCAGAGGTCCCAGGACGGTATCACCGCCTGAACGCCAAACAGGACTGAACCTTCCACGACCTGCTGAACTTGCATTACGCTGAATGTCTCGTGCGCCCCACACACCTACAACGGGCTGTATGGATCGAAGTGGATACACGGCGGCGAGGCTCCGCATCAGCCGCCTTTCTCGTTCGCAAGATATTTTTTCCGCTGCATTCAAAATTTCCTGTTTGACTGAAATTCCAAATCGTAAATACTCCCTCTGGTTGATTGGTTAATCTGTCTGACCGGACGGAATGTATTTTAGTATCAAACCCTTGCAATTTTGATATCCGGAGAAGCTCGTGCCATATCCGCTTCCTACACCTTTTGCGCGAACCATCGAGAACAGACGCGGCACCCGCGGAATTCACACCCAGTTCTAGCCAGCCTCGCACAGGCGACAGCCCGAGCACCAATTCTCGGGTCTTCGACGCCAACACCGCAAATTCCTAGCGATAACGGTGTCATCCTGCGACGACCCGCCTGAAATCACAAAAACCAACCAAAACGCCACTTTGCGCTTTCAGTGGCTTGGACAAAATAATCTATCAGGGAGATCCCAATGTCAGGACTCATCAGCAGCTACAACCCGTTCGGTCCCTTCACCGCTGGAATCGACAATATCCGAGGAGTAACCGCCAATCTTCTGGATGGCGTGACGGACGGAGGACACCCCGCTGGACTTCTGAGCGAAGTCATCGAAAACAGCTCGTCCCTGTCAGACAGTGTCGATGGCCGTCTCGACAGTCTCGAATGGCTCCCTGGCGACATACCCTCGAATGACTCGCTCTACCGCGACATCCACAATGATGTCCTCGACGCGCTGAACAGCCCCGATCCGGCCACGCAAGCCGAGGCACAGGCGATCCAGGATTGGCTCGATGACAACGGCCTGTGGGACGATGGCTACGCGGATTGGTGGGAGGATCAGAACGATCCCGACAACGGCGACGACCCCGAAGACTCTCCTACCGACGACGAGTCGCCCGAAGGAGACCGCGTCGATCCACTCGTAATAGACCTCGACGGCGACGGCATCGAACTTTCTTCCGTGGAAAACTCCACCGCCAATTTTGACCTCGACGGCAACGGCTTTGCGGAGCGGACAGGCTGGGTCGATGCCGATGACGGTATTCTCGTCCGTGATATCGATGCGGACGGCAACATCCGCGATATCTCCGAACTCTTCGGCGACACAGACGGCCATGTGGATGGGTTCAGCAACCTCTCCTCCTTCGACGAAAACGCCGACGGCGTGATCGACGCCTCCGATGCGATCTTCGCGGAGCTCCAAATCTGGCGCGATCTCGATCAGGACGGGGTCTCCGACAGCGGCGAACTCTTCTCCATGAGTGCCATTGGAATCACAGCCATCAGCCTCAGCACGACGGCACTCAATAGCACGATTGCAGGTAACGAGGTTCCACTCGGTTCGACGGTTACCTTTGACGACGGCAGCACCTCGACGATGGTCGATGTCTTCTTCTCCCGCAATCCTTTCGACAGCAACGTCGTGCTCGACCCGGAGTTCGAGGCGAGTGTCGAAGCGCAGCTGCTGCCGCAACTCTTCGGTTCCGGCGCCGTCGCCTCCACCACCGTCGCTCTCACCCTGGACCCAAGCCTTGCTACCGATGCGCAGGCGATGCTGACAATGCTGGAAGAAGGCCGGATCGACGATTACCACGCCGCGTTCGAAGACTTCCTCATCGACTGGGCGGGTGCCGGCTCAGCCTCCGAAACAGGCCGCGGCCCTCATGTGAATGGTCAAAAGCTGGCAACACTGGAAGCCTTCTTCGACCAGGGCTTCGTGCAGCTTGTGGGCTCCACCCCGATGAGCGACCCGCAAAACGCCGCCACCGGCGCCCAAATGGACGAACTTTTTGACACCTATCGGGATTGGCTGTCGATCCGCTTCATCGCTCAGGCGGCCATGTCCTCCGTGGCTCTTACGGTGACGGACACGACCACCGATCAGGACATCGCCGATGCGTTTGCCGCACATCCGTTGAGCGGCCTGGCTTTCCTCGTGGACGGCTACTCGGAGCGTGATTTCCGCACGTCCGGTTCGATGGAGAGCGTTCTCGAAGGCCTGGAGGCCGCCGTCACAACCGAGGTTGTCTCCCCGGCCGGGGCAGCTTCTATCGCCCATCTTCTGGAATATGATTACCGCAACAGCGGCCAGACGTTCGACGCGCTTCTTCGGTCTTCCGCCGAAAGTGCGGGTCTCGCGGAAGATTCTCTGTTCTTCGCCGAACTCATCTACAGTGGCACGCACCAGATACTCGAAGGCACCGAGTCAGGTGACACCTTAGCACTCACCAGCGGGTCGGGATATTTCCTCGGAAGAGGCGGCGACGACACCCTGTCGAACACGGGCGGAAACAACGTCTTCTTCGGCGGAGAAGGTGACGATACGCTGATCAGTGGCGACGGATCCGACCACTATCACTACGCCCTCGGCGACGGAAGCGACCTGATCCGCGATTATGATCCCAGCAGCAATTCCGGCTCTGACACCCTGACGTTCTCTGACATCGCCAGCACCGACGTGACGATGGTGCAGAGCTCATACGACCTCGTCATCACCACCTCGACCGGCGAGACGATCACCATCGACAACTATTTCGACACGGATCAGGACTATGCGATCGAGTCGATTGTCTTCTCCGATGGTGTGACGCTCAGCTGGCAGGACGTGCGGGATCGTTCCGTCGCCGATCAGGTGGCGCTCGGCCATGCCACAATCTACGGCACGGAGTTGCAGGAAAACTACGTCCACACCTCGGGCGACGGCTCCTACGTCATCAATGATTACGACTTCAGCTCCAACACCGCCAATGACACGCTGACCTTCGCCGATCAGGCCAGCACCGACGTGACGATGGTGCAGAGCTCATACGACCTCGTCATCACCACCTCGACCGGCGAGACGGTCACCATCGACAACTATTTCGACACGGATCAGGACTATGCGATCGAGTCGATTGTCTTCTCCGATGGTGTGACGCTCAGCTGGCAGGACGTGCGGGATCGTTCCGTCGCCGATCAGGTGGCGCTCGGCCATGCCACAATCTACGGCACGGAGTTGCAGGAAAACTACGTCCACACCTCGGGCGACGGATCCTACGTCATCAATGATTACGACTTCAGCTCGAATTCAGCCACCGACACGCTGACCTTCGCCGACCAGGCCAGCACCGACGTGACGATGGTGCAGAGCTCATACGACCTCGTCATCACCACCTCGACCGGCGAGACGGTCACCATCGACAACTATTTCGACACCGATGCCGACTTCCACATCGAGCAGATCGCCTTCTCCGATGGTGTGACGCTCAGCTGGCAGAACGTGCGGGATCGTTCGGTCGCCGATCAGGTGGCGGCCGGTCAAGCCATCATCTTCGGCACCGAACTGGAGGAGAACTACGTCCATACCTCGGGCGACGGCTCCTACATGATCCGCGACTACGACTTCAGTTCCAACACCGCCAATGACAGGCTGACCTTCTCGGACATCGCCAGCACCGACGTGACGATGGTGCAGAACTCCTACGACCTCGTCATCACCACTTCCGGTGGCGAGACGATCACCATCGACAACTATTTCGACACCGATCAGGACTACAACATCGAATACCTCACCTTCTCGGACGGTATCTCGATGGGCTGGCAGAACGTGCGGGATCGCTCGGTCGCCGACCAGGTTGCCGAAGGATACGCCGTCGTCGAGGGAACGGAACTGCGCGAGAACTACGTCCACACCTCCGGCGACGGCTCCTACATAATCCGCGATTACGATTACAGCTCCAACACGGCTACGGATACGCTGACCTTCACCGACCAGGCCAGCACCGACGTGACGATGGTGCAGAACGCCTACGATCTCGTCATCACCACATCGACCGGCGAAACGATCACCATCGACAACTACTTCGACACCGATCAGGACTACAACATCGAGGAACTCGTCTTCACCGATGGTGTCACGCTGAACTGGCAGAACGTGCGGGATCGCTCGGTCGCCGACCAGGTTGCCGAAGGATACGCCGTCGTCGAGGGAACGGAACTGCGCGAGAACTACGTCCACACCTCCGGCGACGGCTCCTACATAATCCGCGATTACGATTACAGCTCCAACACGGCTACGGATACGCTGACCTTCACCGACCAGGCCAGCACCGACGTGACGATGGTGCAGAACGCCTACGATCTCGTCATCACCACATCGACCGGCGAAACGATCACCATCGACAACTACTTCGACACCGATCAGGACTACAACATCGAGGAACTCGTCTTCACCGATGGTGTCACGCTGAACTGGCAAGGCGTGCGCGATCGCTCGGTCGCCGACCAGATTGCGGAAGGCTACGCGGTGGTCGAGGGAACGGAGCTGCGCGAGAACTACGTCCACAACTCCGGCGACGGCTCCTACATAATCCGCGATTACGATTACAGCTCCAACACGGCTACAGACACGCTCACCTTCACCGACCAGGCCAGCACCGACGTGACGATGGTGCAAAACGCCTACGATCTCGTCATCACCACATCGGGCGGCGAAACGATCACCATCGACAACTACTTCGACACCGATCAGGACTATAACATCGAGGAACTCGTCTTCACCGATGGTGTCACGTTGAACTGGCAAGGCGTGCGCGATCGCTCGGTCGCCGACCAGGTCGCCGAAGGCTACGCGGTCGTTGAGGGAACGGAACTGCGCGAGAACTACGTCCACAACTCCGGCGACGGCTCCTACACGATCCGTGATTACGACTACAGTTCGAACACCGCTACGGATACGCTAACCTTCGCCGATCTGGACAGCACCGACGTGACGGTAATCCAAAACTCCTACGATCTGGTCATCACCACGTCCGGCGAGGACGTCGTCACGATCGACAACTACTTCGACACCGATCAGGACTACAACATCGAGCAGATCAGCTTTGCCGATGGCGTGACACTGAACTGGCAGGGCGTGCGTGACCGGTCCGTGGCCGATCAACTGGCCGAAGGTTACGCGGTGATCGAGGGTACGGAACTGCAGGAGAACTACGTCCACTCCACGGGGGATGGCTCATACATGATCCGCGATTACGATTACAGCTCGAACAGCGCGACCGACACCTTCCTGTTCACCGATCAGGATCAGGCAGACGTTACCCTGGCCGTTGGCGCCACCAACGACCTCGTGATGACGACCAGCGGCGGAGAAACCATCACGATCGACAACTACTTCGACAGTGACATGGACTACGCGATGGACCAGATTTCCTTCGCCGACGGAACCACACTGACTTGGCAGGACGTCAACAACATGCTGCTCGTCTGATCAACACAGCGCATCGCGGCGCAATAAACGCCGCGATGCGCAATCCGTTCAATCCGCGTCATGTGCGTTGCAACTTCAGGATCGCTCATGGGCCACGCAGCGGCAAACCGAAGACGCAATGGCAAGCGTATCACGTCAAAACATACTCAAAAGGTTGCGCCTCCGGCAAAAATGGTGCGGTTCACTCTGCACACCATGCACGGGCAAGCTCCTTCACATTGCCCGAACGAACTGATCGCTCCCGTCGGTCACTTTCTTTCCCTCTTCTGTCGCCTAGCTAGGCGAGCGCTCAGGAAAACATGCTTCGGTATTCACCAAGCTGAAGACCGAACCGGCGCTGGAACGCCCGGCGCATCCGTTGCAGATCACCAAAGCCACTTTCGGCCGCGACGCGCTTGAGGGGGACATCGCTCTGCAAAAGCGTGCGGGCATGGTCGACCCGCACTTTTTCGACGAACTGCGCCGGGGTTTCATGAACGTCACGTTTGAACCGCCGGGTAAGCGTCCTCGAGTTCATTCCCGCCTCCTCCGCCATTGCTTCGAGTGACCAATCGCGCTGTGGTTGGGTCACGACCTGCTCGATCAGTCTTGCCAAAGCACCCCTGTCTGAAAATTGGCCGACAAGGAACGATGAGTACTGGCTTTGCCCGCCAGTCCGGCGCAACTGCACGATCAGTTCACGCGCAACCGCCAGTGCGATGGTCGGGCCGCAATCGGCCTCAATGATCGCCAGTGCCAGATCGATGCCCGTTGTCACCCCGGCAGACGTCAACACATTGCCTTCGGAAATGCTGATGCGATCCAGATCCCAGGACACGCTCGGATAGGCACGGGTATCCTCGAGCCGGGACCAGTGCGTCGTCGCCCGTCGGCCGTCCAGCACCCCTGCCGCAGCCAGAACCAGAGCGCCGGAACAGACTGAAATGATCCGCCCCTTCCCCTCCGCGCGCTTCCGGATTGCCTGCAATGCCTTGTCGTTCTCGATCAGGCTATCAACGCCGTTGCCGCCGGGAACCAGCAGATCATCGCAGGTCATGTCGCCCGTCAGCACTCCCTCGACAGACAATTGCAAACCACAGCAGGATCGGACGGGCCTGCCATCGGTCGAGATGAAACGCATTACATAGGCGAGCCGATCGTCACTATTTGCCGCCACGAATGCCTGAACCGGGCCGGAGACATCCAGCAAGTTCACACCGTCAAAGAGGAGAACATCGATCTTGCGCGTCATGGATAATTTGTCTTTTTTTGATGCATAAATGACATTTAAGACATTTCTGCTGGCAGCTAAACGAAACTGTGTCAACCGGCAATGCAAACGGACCCAGCAGATAGCAACCATGTCGACCCTTATGAACCGGACCTTTCTGGGCCTGCTTCTGGCCAACACGATCCTCGGCGCGGCGATGCCCATGCTGCTTATCCTCGGGGGGGTGACGGGCCTCATGCTGGCACCCACGCCCGCTCTGGCGACGCTACCGGCATCGGTGCAGGCGCTCGCCAGTCTGGTCGCGGCCGCACCGTTCTCGCTTCTGATGGGACGGATGGGCCGCAGGGTCGGTTTCGCAGTGGGCTCTCTTGTCGCTCTCGCCGGCGCATTGGTCGCGACCCATGCGCTGGTGTCACAGGATTTCATCCTGCTGTGCCTTGGGCACTTCGGGCTTGGCGCGGGTTTGGCGTCTTTCCAGTACTTTCGCTTTGCCGCGGGCGAGGCGGTGAATGCCGAATGGCAACCCGTTGCGATCTCACTGATGATGACCTCTGGCCTGATCGCGGCCGTCGGTGGGCCGCAACTGTTCATCATGGCGAAGGATATGCTGGCCCCCGTGCCTCTGGCCGGGGCCTACGCGGCACTGGCCGTCATCCTGCTCGTCGGAATCGCCCCGCTCGCTGCCGTTCGCCTGCCACGGCCCGAACGCGCGACCACCGAAACGCCCAAGCGCAGGTTCGCCGCTTTCGCCGCACTGCGCCGCGGCCCAATTCGCCGCGCCGTGGGGATTGCCGCCGTCTCGCAAGGCGTCATGATTTTTCTGATGATCCCGACGCCATTGGCGATGATCGGTTGTGGTTTCAGCGAGGATACCGCTGGAGATGTGATCCGTTGGCACATCGTCGCTATGTTTGCGCCAAGTTTTTTCACCGGCTTCCTGATCCGGCGTTTCGGGGCGCAGCACATTGCGATCATCGGGCTCATCCTGATGATCGCCGCCGGGCTGGCCGCCGCCGCTGGACTCTCAGCGATCCATTTCTATGGGTCACTGACTATTCTGGGGATGGGCTGGAACCTCGGCTTCATCGGCGCCACCACCATGCTGGCGGTTGCAGTCGCGCCGTCAGAGAGGGCAGCCGTTCAAGGCCTCAACGATACCCTGATCGCGCTGGTCTCGACGCTCTGCGCCTTTGCGGCCGGAATGGTGATCTCGGGCCTTGGCTGGGCGGTACTCGCGCTGATCGGCATCGCCATTGTTCTCGTGGCGCTCGCCACGATGGCGCTGGACAAGACAGAGCCTGCCTTAACCCACATCTGACCAAGGAGAAACCAATGCTGGAACTCAGGCCGAACTGCGAATGGTGTAACCGGGATTTGCCCCATGACGCCACCGATGCTCGCATCTGCACCTACGAATGCACCTACTGTGCACATTGCGTTGACACCGTGCTGCACAACGTCTGTCCAACCTGTGGCGGCAATTTCGCACCCCGCCCGATCCGACCGAAGGCGGCGTACCAGCCTACGCTGACCTTGGGCCTGATCAACGATCCCGCGTCTGCCACGCGCAAGCAATCGAGATGGTCGGCGGAGCAGGTTGCCGCATTGAGCGAACAGCTGCGCGCCGTTGCCCCCGCCGACCGATAGCATCTGACAGAACCATGCAAACCGAGTACCTGAAGCGGAGAACGCCGATGAAATTTGTCGAAAGCCGGGACGAGTTGCGAAACGCTTTTGAGGCGACCCACGAGGTTGCGGTGCAAAAGCAGTTGCTCAGGATTGATGGCCATTCGCGCCGGTTCATCGAAAAATCGCCATTCGTGTTCATCGGCTCGCAGAACAGCTCGGGCAGGGGCGACGTATCCCCGAAGGGCGACCAACCCGGATTTGTCCACATTCTGGACGAGCAGACGCTGGCGATCCCCGATCGCCCCGGCAACAACCGGCTGGACACCTGGGAAAACGTGATTGCCAATCCGGCGGTCGGTCTTCTCTTCCTGATCCCCGGAATGAATGAGACATTACGGATCAACGGCGAAGCGCGGCTGACACTAGACAGCGATCTGTGTGCCCGGCTGCATGTCAACGGCCGCCCTGCCCTCGCCGTTCTCATCGTCAAGGTGGACGAAGTTTACATGCATTGCGCCAAAGCCTTCATCCGGTCGAACCTGTGGTCGCCGAAAACATGGCCCGACCGCTCGGAGATGCCGACGCTGGGAGAAATTCTCAAGGATCAGGCCCGGCTGGCCGCATCCGCAGAGGAATTCGATGAGGTTCTCGATGAGGTCTACAAGACCACGCTTTGGTAGCCTGATCGCCACGGCCGCGATCAAAGCCTTTTCCGAGCTGCTTCCTACATCCAGTAGCGCTTTCTACTGATCGCCATGCGCGGTCACTGACCTTTTCATTGAGATGGTTGTGTCAGTGACTAGCGGAGGTGTGTCCAATGCATGGCCGCTCAGCGGCCGAATTTACAGTTTGCTGACTTTCTACTTATTCCGCTGCCGACATTCAGAAAGCGCAGCGTCAAACGCTTTGGGCTCGGAACAGACCTTCGTTGCATGACCAACGAGCCGCGGCCTCTTCGTCATGCAAGCGGTCTGACAGCAGAGCCCGTTTTGCCAACATCTAGCAGTTTTTTCGATGGCGGAGGGGATGGGTCAGACGTCGAACCTTCTCCGCCAATCCAACGACTATCCGGCGATGCCAAACGTGACCTCTGCTTGCCCGCAAACAGCCCGCGTGTATTTGCCGTTCATGGTCGAACAGGCGGTAAAGCCGGCATTTCGATTCCATCGAAGGGATCGCGCCACTCAGGCAATTCGCAAAGTCCGGCATACCAGGCAGACAGGGCCGGATACTCGCCCAGCGGCAGCCTCATGATATCGTTGAAGGGCAGAAAGGTCGCCATTCGGAAATCCGCGTAGCTTGGGGCGCTGCCCAGCAGCCAGGCGCCGCGCAGTTCGGCATCTAGCAGTTGCGCCGAGGTGTGGAACAGGGCCGTGCCAGCGTCGACCTCCCGCATGTCCGAAGGTCCAAGATCATAGCGCAGCTTCGTTCCCAGTTCGAACTGGACCATGTTGCAGGCGCGTACGAAATTCTCTTTGCCCCAACTGATCCATTTCAGAAGTTCCGGCAGTCTGTCGTCGCGCGGGAAGAAGTCCGATCCAGCCATCATCGCCATTCGGCAGACCACGGCATCGCACTCCCAGATCGCACGACCGGGCTCTTTGAGGATTGGCAGCAGGAGCGTCGGATTCAGCGGTCGGAAACGCGCGTCCTCGCCCGGTGCTAACGGCGCGGCATGGACGATCTCGACTTCCGCGCCGATGAACCGGGCCGATGCGGCGGCGAGGCGCGGGTTGGGGTTGCGGCTGACATGCAGGATCGAGCGTCTCGCCATCGCGTTCTCCGGGGCGTTTGATTGGCTGCCCAACGCAGGAAACCACTTTCATCTTGCAAGTGGTGACACGGCTCGCTACCACTTGCAAGATGAAAGTGGAAAGGTGCGCGCGGACATGCGACGACTGGTGATCTGGGACATGATGACGCTCGACGGCCGGTTCGAGGGCGCGGGCCCCTGGCAGCTCGACTTCCACGGCCTGGTATGGGGCGAGGAACTCGAGGCCTTCTCGATCGCACAACTGGACGAGGCAGGAACGTTGCTGTTCGGTCGGCGGACCTACGAGGGCATGGCGGCTCACTGGTCCGAGGCGACTGGACCGGTTGCCGAGCGGATGAACGCCATAGAAAAGCGCGTTGCCACGCGGGCCGGTGTAGCAAGTGTTTGGACGAATTCGAGGCCGCTAATCGGCGAGATCGCAACACACATCGACGCTCTGAAAGCCCAGCCCGGCAAGCAGGACATCTTCGTCTTCGGCAGCGCGGATCTCACTGCGGCTCTGCTGGACATCGATGTGGTCGACGAAATCCGGCTTTGCCTGGTGCCGACCGTCCTTGGCGGCGGCACCCCGTTGTTCCGTAACGGCGAACGGCGCAACTTCGACCTGGCCGAGGCGCGCCCGCTGCGCAGCGGCGGCGTCATCCTGCGGTATCTCCGTGCCAAGGGCTGAGCGCTCGCCTTGCCCGGTCAACCTAGCCACCGAGGTGCTGGGTGACAGTTGGACCATGGTGGTGCTGCGCGACATGATGTTCGGCAACAAACGCAGCTATGGCGAACTTCTGCGGGACTCGCCTGAACGAATCTCGACCAACATCCTCGCCGCCCGGCTCAGGCACCTCGAAGCGCACGGGTTGGTCAGCGTGGCCGACGTGCCGGACCACGCGCAGAAGCGGCGCTACAGTTTGACCGAAAAGGCGATTGCCCTTGTTCCGGTGATGACGGCTCTGGGCGCGTGGGGCGTGCGCTACCTGGCGACGGACCCGGCCTGGACGGCGCGGTCGCGCTTTCTGGCAGAAGGCGGGGCAGAGCTTGAGCAGGCCTTTATGGACGAATTACGCCACCTTCATCTTAGCACGCCCGCCAGGGGCCCGTCGATCCTCGCCCGGATGGACGCGGTCTTCGAGGCCGAGCAGGCAGAAGCCGCCGCGAACGATGATCAACTCAGGACTGAACGCTGAAGAAGGAGTTAATACAATGGCTCCAAAGGTAACCACTTGCATCTGGTTCGAAAAGGACGGCCTCGAGGCGGCCCGCTTCTATACCTCGCTCTTGCCCGATTCCGAGATACGGAATGCGCAGAAGTTCGAACACATGGTCACCGGCGAGGCCGACGGCGTCCAGGTGATCGAGTTCACACTTGCCGGCGCGCCGTACTCCATCCTGCAAGCCGGCCCGCACCAGCAGTACAACGACATGATGTCGATTTCCGTCACCACTGAAAATCAGGCGGAGACGGACCGGCTGTGGACAGCGCTGACCGCCGACGGAGGACGCGAGATTCAATGTGGCTGGCTCAGAGACCGATGGAGCGTGGCGTGGCAGATTTCGCCGCGCCCGATTGTACAGCTAATCGAAACCGGCGATCCCGCCCGACTGAGCGCGATGTTCAAGGAGATGTACAAGATGAAGAAAATCGACATCGCGACGCTTCAAAAAGCCTACGACAGTGCAAGTTGAACACTGCACCCGACGTCCTTCTAAGTTCTGATGCTGGATGTTCGCACAGTCGAACGAACGGAAATTTGAACTCTCAGGTCGGTTCCGGTCGACAACGACGAGCACGACACGTCGCGCATCCTGCCGTTCCACTTGCCGAAGAACCACACCACCTACTTCGGTTGCCCATGCGGAGAAAATTTCGATTTCGGTCTCGAATGGTGGCGGACCGAGGAGGATTCGAACCCCCGACCCCCTGATTCGTAGTCAGGTACTCTATCCAGCTGAGCTATCGGTCCGTGAGGCGGGGTGATACTCGCGGTGTCGGAACAATGCAACCCCTAAGACGCGCGTCTTCGTCTCACGCCGCTGCCGGATCCGGCACCGGCAGAAAAATGCGGAACTCGGTACCTTCCGCCGAGGTGCGAACCAGATCCAGCCGTCCGCCGTGGCCCTTTATCAGTTCCGCCGCAATGGCCAGCCCGAGGCCGGTGCCGCCACGCCGTACCCCGCCCTGAAACGGTTGGAACAGGTGTTCCATTGCCTTCTTGGGCAGGCCGGGGCCAGTGTCGCTGACCAGGATGATACAGCCGTCACCACCGTTGGAGGCTCGCACCCGAATGGAGCCGGACTCGCGGCTTTCCTCGATCGCCTGCCTCGCGTTGCGGATGAGGTTGGAGAAAACGCGGTAGAGCTGTTCGCCATCGGCGTGGACCTGCAGATCCTCGGGTATGTCCGTCTCGAAAGCCACGCCGCCTTCGATCTCGCGCAACTGGTCGCTCTCGATCACATCGGCAACCACCGGCGCCAGCAGCAGCCTGCTGATCTTTGGTGCCGGTTCCTCTGCCTTGCCGAACGCCAGCGTGCTCTCGCACAGGTTTATCGCCCGGTCGAGGCTGCTCACCAGTTTTGGCGCCGTCCGCTTCACCGTCGGGTCCTCGGAGCGTTCGAACCGATCTACCAGCAGGTGCGCCGTCGTCAGAATGTTGCGCAGGTCGTGGCTGATGCGGCTGACGGCGCCGCCAACACCGGCCAGCCGCTCCTTCTGGCGCAGTGAACCGGTTAGCTGGGTTTGCAGGTCGGCCAGTGTCTCTTCCGCCTGACGCAGTTCGGATACCCTGCTTTTCGGCTCCATGATCCTGCGCGCATCCTCGGGATTGTCGCGATACCGCATCATGTTCTGCACCACCCGCTTGATCGGCCGTACGAGGATGAAGCGAACGACGATCACCAGCAGCAGCGCCGTCAACACCGAAATGAACAGAGACAGCCGCAGGATGTTGAAGCCGTAGGCGATCATCGCCTGCCGCAGCGGCCGCTCGTACAGCGACGCTTCGATCATGGTGCCGCCGCTCTTTACCGGCATCCCAATCACCCGGATCACCCGGTCCTCGCTGCGGAACATGGTCATCAGCGCATCGCCGATCAGTTCGAAGAACCCGGCCTCCCGAAGGTCATAGGTCTGCGCCACCGGCTCGGGCATGGGGGAGGACAGCACCAGAAGCCGCATCGCCTCCCGCCGCAGAACGATGTTCAGAACTTCAGCGTTCGCCAACAGTTCCCGTTCCAGGTCCGGGTCGACCATGTCATCATCGGTCGCCAGCAGCGAGAGAGAGGCGATCTGCCCGAGTTCAAGACGGTTCTGCAGGTAATCGAGCCGGAACCGGGCGACAGAGGGCAGGAAGATCAATACCTCCGCCAGCATCACGAAAATGATCGTGAGGATCACGAAACGCCCCGTCAGACTGTTTACCAGCCGCCTCATTCACCTCTCCCAAATGCGCGACTTATTTAAGTCGTATCGCGCAATCCACAAGCCGTCTCGTCCAACGGGCTATCCATCCGCGGCCAACCGCGCATCGGGTCAGAACCGCTGCACCAGCCGGACGATCTTCTTCACCAGATCACTCTCGAACAGCCGCGGCACATAGTACTGCCCCGCCGCCCGCTTGTTGATCTCTCCTAGTGTCGGGTAAGGGGCGACCATATTGGCGACGGCGGAAATCTTCAATCGGTTCGCGATCGTCAGCGCCCAGATGCCGATCAGTTCCCCGGCCTGCCTGCCGACGATGGAGGCGCCCACTGGCCGGCCTTTGACCACCATCACCTTGATAAGCCCGGTTGTCGCCCGTTCCGTGCGGGCGCGGTCGCTCTCGCCGTAGTCGAAGCGAAGCACTTCCAGCCTGTCGCCATGCGCCTCCCGCGCCTGCGCCTCCGTAAGGCCAACCTGTGCCATCTCCGGGTCTGTGAACGTGACCCAGGGGATATGCGCCGTCGAGGCCTTCACCGGCAGTCCGAAAAGGGCGGAGCGGATCACGAGGCCCGCATGATAGTTCGCCACATGGGTGAACTGCATACCCCCCGCCACGTCGCCTATGGCATAGACGCTGCGGTTGCTCGTCCGCAGGCCCTTGTCCACCGTGATACCACGGCTGGTGTATTCAATTCCGGCCTTGGCAAGGTCCAGTTGCCCGATGTTCGGCTTCCGCCCCACGGCGACCAGCAGGTGCGAACCGCGATAGACACTGCCGTCATTGACCGTCACTGCAATATCGCCCTCGCCGCCGGAAACCTGCGTCGCGCTGGCGCCTTCCACGATCTCTACACCTTCACCCCGCACGGTTTCCAGCACGATGGCGGCCAGTTCCGGGTCGTCCTTGCCCAATGCCTTGGCTCCCTCAAGCACGGTCACCCGGCTTCCCAGTCGCACATGCGCCTGCGCAAGCTCCATCCCGATTGGGCCGCCCCCGATGATGATCAGATGCTCGGGCCGCTCCGTCAGGTCGAAGATCGTCTCGTTCGTGTGATGCGGCACCTCCGCCAGTCCCGGTATGGGCGGCACCAGCGGGCTGGAGCCGGTGGCGATGACGATCCGTCGCGCCTCGATCAGCTTGTCACCCGCCTCCACGCTGTTCGGCCCGGTAAAGCGCCCGAATTCGGTGATCACCTTCACCCCCAGCTCCTCGAACCGCTCGACGCTGTCATGCGGTGCGATACCGGCGATCACATCCTGCACATGCGATTTGGCCGCCGCATAATCCACCTGCGGCTCCGCCGGCGCGATGCCAAACGGCCCACCGGTGCCGAAAGCATGGGCGTGCTTGCCACTGGCGATCAGCGCCTTCGACGGCACGCAGCCGTAGTTCAGGCAGTCGCCGCCCATCCGTCCCGCCTCCAGCAGCACCACTGACGCCCCCATCTGCACAGCGCCCGCAGCCACGGACAGTCCGCCAGACCCGCCACCGATCACCAGCAGGTCCGTCCTGATAAGATCGCTCATTCCGCCGCTCCCTTGCCGCGCACGGCCTTGATGATGATTGGCAACGCCGCCAGTGCACAAAGTCCCAGCACAGGGCCGAGGATGTGCCACTCGAAGAAAATCCCGAGGTCCGGCGTCTCTCCCCGCGCAAAGACCTTGCCCAGACCGGCACCGACCCAGGAATATACCAGCGTGCCGGGCATGATCCCGAAAAATGTCGTCACCACATAGTTCCGCAGCTTCACGCCCACCAGCGCCGGTGCAAGGTTCGCAACGAAGAACGGAATGGCGGGCACCAAGCGCATCAACAGCAGATAGCTGACCTCGTTCTCCTTGAGGCCATTGCGGATCTTGTGCATCAACCCCTGCCCGGCCTCCATCTTCGCCGCCAAGGTGTCACCAAGCCCCATCCGAGCCGCCAGAAAGATCGCCACCGCGCCGGTCGTGGCCGCGACTACCGTTAGCAATCCCCCGGCAACCAGCCCGAACAGGAAGCCGCCCGTCAGCGTCATCACCAGGGCACCGGGTAATGAGAAAGCCACCACGAGAACGTAGGCAAGAAAGTACCCGGCTGCCGCCAGCACGTAGGATTCGTCGCGCCAGGCAATCAATGCCTCACGATGTTCCGCCAGCGTCGCAAAGCTGAAGTACTCGCGATAATAGATACCTACGCCGGCCACGACGGCAATCGCTGCCAGCGGCAGCAGCCGTTTCACGTCAAACCGCCGTGCGTCGGGCGTATCGGTCATCATGTCCAGCCTCCGAGAATTCATCCGCTCCTAGATGCGGTATCCGGGGCGGCAAAGATACCGGCCTCACAAGCCATTGATGCGCGTCGGCATTTTGTTACAGCTCCGTGCCGCAATGCTGCAGCAAAGGCAGCTCTCGCTCGCGATGGCGTGAGGAGCAGGGCATGGCGGCGGCTCCACTGAAACATTTGACCGGAACCCAATCTCGGCCGGGCATTGCGGCAAGTGATCGGCCGCCGGATGCCTCTTTTCTCGCGGACCGGCGCGTTCGGGGTTTCCAACGCCTTCAATGGTGGCCACTGCATCCCCATATCGCAGTCCGGAGCGGTCAGCACTTTGCGCTGCGCACCGAAAAAATCACGCAACTTTCCGTCCCGCACCAATTGACTCCCGCCGCCTCTGCGCCTAAACACCGGCTTCCAGATTTCAGCGTCAGCGGCCCACATGCCATGGCCGCCGAGGAGAGACCGAGATGAAACGTACATTCCAGCCGAGCAACCGTGTTCGCAAAAACCGCCACGGCTTCCGTGCGCGCATGGCCACCAAGAATGGCCGTAAGATCCTGAACCGCCGTCGCGCGCAGGGCCGCAAGAGCCTTTCCGCGTAAGCGCCCGGCCAGTCCCGCGCGGGCCATGCCCGCCGACAGGGGATGATCCAGCACATGGCACAATCAGGCCCGCCAGATGCGCCCGAACAGGGCCGCTCCGGCGGGCTTGATGCATTTGTCGCATCGGTCGGCACGCTCACGGCCCGTCGGGATTTTCTCGCCGCCGCCCGCGCCCGCAAGCAGTCCGCACCCGGCCTCATCCTACAGGCCCGACAGCGCGGCGCGGATGAGATCGCTCTTACCGAAGTGCGTATCGGCTACACCTGTTCGAAAAAGGTCGGCAACGCCGTCGCCCGCAACCGCGCCAAACGCCGCCTGCGTGCCGCGGCCCACGAAGTACTGAAAACGGGTGGCAGACGGGGCTGGGATTACGTCCTGATCGGCCGTCGCGACGTCACTGCCAGCCGCCCTTTCCCCGACCTCTGCGCCGATCTCGCCCGTGCCCTCGCCCGCATCCATGGTGACGGGGAATGACACCGCTCGCCTGGCTCCTCTCTCTGCCGGTCCGCGCCTATCGCCTCATCGGCAGCCCCTGGCTCGGGCGCAGTTGCCGGTTTCATCCCACATGTTCGGCCTATGCCCTCGAAGCGCTGGAGAAACACGGCGGCCTGAAGGGCGGCTGGCTCACCCTCCGCCGCCTCGCTCGCTGCCATCCGTGGGGGCCGAGCGGCATCGACAATGTGCCGGACTGACCGCCCGCGCCGGCCGGATCATGCCCGGCAGGTCGCCGCCGGCACCTCCGCAATCACCGCCCGGTCCACCCGCGTAGGCCTACGGCTCCCGGCCAGCCGCAGCGCCACGTAGATCGGCCAGCGCAGCCAGCACTCCGCCTCCGTCATCTGCGCCAGCATCAGCCCGTCCGCGAACCGCCGCCGCGCCGTCTCTCCGGCCCCGTCGCTGTGCAAGACCATGTAATCATGCACCACCGCCGCCTCCAGATGCCGCCCCACCGGGCCGATCAGCATCCGCAGCGGCCACGGCACCGTGGAGAGGTCGGTCACGAAACCGGCAGGCACCTCGACGATCCGGGCCCGCACCTCACCAACCATCCGGTAGCTCAGCCGATAGGGCACACCGACGACGAACTCCGCCGCAGCCAGCCCGCGCCGCAACCGCATCAGCGCGAGGTGGTCGCGCGGCGCGGCCCAGGCGATCGGGCGCAGGACATCTGGAAAGGGGTCGGGCAGCAACGCAGGGTCGCGGAACATGGGGATACCTCGGTCAGCACTGTCAGGAAGGCTCCCAGTGTGCCAGCCGCACCGCCGCCGGGCAATGAAACCTTTTCACCGCACGCTGCCCTGCCATGAAGCTTTTCTTAAGCCGGATGCGCTACAGGTCCGCCCCGTCGCCCGCGCATCAGCAGCACGCACATCACCGCGATGTTCAGCCCGTTCCAAAGGATCCCGTTGATGAACGCCAGCGCGTAGGAGCCGCTGAAGTCATAGATCCAACCTGACATCCAGCCGCCCAGCGCCATGCCGAAGATCGTCATCATCATCACGAATCCCACCCGCGCGCCCGCCTCCCGCGCCGGCAGAAATTCCCGCACAATCAGCGCGTAGCTCGGCACGATCCCGCCTTGCGCCAGCCCGAAGATCAGACTGACGACGTACAGCGGCACCAGCCCGTCGAACGGCAGGTACAGAAACAGGGCGATGCATTGCAGGACCGAACCGATCAGCAACGTCCGCACGCCGCCCAGCCTGTCGGCGACGAGGCCGGAGATGATCCGGCTCACAACGCCCCCCGCCAGCATCAGCGACAGCATCTCCGCGCCCACCGCCGGCCCGTAGCCAAGACCGACGCAATAGGCGACGATATGCACCTGCGGCATGCTCATCGCCACGCAGCAGCCGATGCCCGCCAGCCCCAGCATGTACTGCAACATCCTGGGCGAGAACCCGGAGGAGCGTGCGTTCAGCGCCGCCCGTGCCGCCGCCGCACCCTGTGCCTCTTCCGGCACCCGCCGGCGCAACAGCATCGACAGCGGGATCACGATGCCGAGAGTGGCCACCGCCAAAACCCCGTAGGCCGCCCGCCATCCCTCATCCGCCAGCACGTCGCGCAGCAGCATCGGCCAGATCGCGCCCGAAAGGTAGTTGCCGCTCGCCACCAGTGCCACCGCGATACCTCGCCGCCGCTGGAACCAGTGCGAGATATCGGCAATCAGCGGCCCGAACCCGGCCGCCGTGCCCAGCCCCAGCAGCAGATGCGCCGCCACCAGCAATACGAAACTGCCCGAGATCATCGCCGCACCATAAGCCAGCGCAGAGGCCACCGCAGCGCCGCACAGCGCCACCGTCACCCCGAACCGGTCCACGATCCGACCGATCAGCAGGTTGCCCAACGCGAACCCCACCATCGTCAGCGTATACGGCATCGAGGCCACCGCCCGCCCCACCCCGAACTCCGCCTCGATCCCCGGCATCACCAGAATGACCGCCCACATCCCCACATTCGCCACGCAGGCAATCGCCAGCGTCACGCCAAGGCGCACCCAGGAATAACGGCTGTCATGAACCGGCTCGGAGGTCGTGGAATAGGACATGCCGCAACAAGTGCCCGCTCCCGCACCGATTTACCAGCGACAGTTTTCACGGACGATACGGCCAGCCGGCGGGCCGCGCCATCAGGCCCGCCGCGGGTGGAGGGCGGGGTGGGCGGGCGAGCCGTCTTCCACCACCGCCAGTCATCAATCCTGCCGCCTTCTTCTTCGGTCTCGCGGCAATACTCTCTCAAACGCGACCACCTCGGGCCTCAAACAAGAACGGTTTTAGTTCGGATCAAGTTCAGTGTTCAGCCATGAACGGCCCAAATTCATTCATGCCTGCGCTAAGGTTGTCAGTTCGGACGAACTCGTGGATTATCGCGGAGATTTCACAAGGTACTGCCCGAACCCTGTCGCGCGGGATGAAAACGCCGCATACCTCGCTATCGCTACTGACATGAAAAACCACTAGGGTGATCAGACTGCCATTTTTTAGTTAGGAACGAACCTCAGGCGCTGTAAGCGCATTACTTAGAGAAGCATTTGTTGAGATTTGCTAATGAATATTGACTCTGCGTCGCAGGCTATCCCCACCTTGGATGACCTAGAAAGCCTTTTTGTTAACAACCCAGACGTCGATACTATCCGGGCACATCTTTCGAATTTCAATCCGATCAAGACTATGGGAATGACAAGAATGGAAATTCGTCATTCTGCCATTCTCGCTTGGCTACTTGACCCTCAAGAAACGCACGGTCTCGGAGACAAGTTTCTAAAAGCTTTTGTCTCGCAGGCGCTACGAGGTCACGACGTGGCAAAGCAGCCATCGGCTTTAAATGTATCTCAGGCTGACATGATGGGTACGGAGGTGCGACGCGAGTGGCAACATATCGACGTCCTCCTGATCAATCCAAGCAATAAATGGATCTTTCTAATCGAAAACAAATTCGATAGTCGACAACACACAAATCAACTGACGCGTTATCTGGAATCTGTTCGAAAAGTCTTTGGTGAAAATGACTTCCCACATATTCAAGGCATCTTTCTATCCCTCTGGGACGAAGAGCCTGAAAACGCGAGCTACGCCACAATCCAGTACGGAAATATCTGCGACATATTGGAACAGCAAGTATTGCTGGGAAGGCACCCGCTGACTACCGAAGTAGAAACATTTTTGAAGCATTATCTAGAAGTAATAAAGGAAGCTTCTGGCATGAGTGAAGAACAGCAAAAAATGGAGCAAATCGCTAGGCAGCTCTATCGCGATCACCGGCGCGTTCTGGACTTTATCATTGAGCACGGGAAGGCAACGGACTTCTCTTCCGCCTGCGACCTGGTTTTCGGCGCAGATCTTAAAAGCGGAGACATAGCAAAGGTCGAAGGCGATGAACTTGTTTTCCATCGTTCCGATGCGACCCATTTCAGTTTCCTTCCCCAAAGCTGGTATGAAGCACTTGGCGAAGACAAATCTTTTAGGATCGGCTGTGAAAATTGGTGGATGAAGTTTCCTCTGATAATGTGGCTGCAGTTGACAGTTGAAGGTGATGGCACATCAGGAAAAATTAGACTTATCGCCGAAGTGGGCCCAATCAGCGATCACAACGTCCGTTCTGACATGATCAACGCCATCCAGAGCGTTCTCAAACACAACAGCAGTCTGCGTATCGGATTCCAGAGTGGTGCGGCCGACGAAGGCCGTCGATACTCAAAATTTTTCAAGAAAAACTATTCCAAAATAGATGACGTACATGATCAGGAGCAAATTGCAACCGCGATAAAATTCATACTGAAAGAATTCAGGAAAGAGATCAGGGAAGTTGCTGATGCTCTTTGGTCTTTTAAAACATCTGTCAAATACGAGACGAACAAAGAGTAATACACTAATAGTATTTATCGAACATTCATTTAATACCCATCCAAACCTCACCCCTTCGGCCGCCCAACATGCTGGTCGATCAGCACCGGGTTGCCGTCCGGGTCCACCACCACGAAACTTGCGGGCCCGTCGCCCTCCGGGTCGGCTTCCTGCGCGATCTCCACCCCCTCGGCCTTCAGCCGCGCCTGAATGTCCCGCACGTCCTCGAACCCGGACACCTCGCCGGCGCTCTGGTCCCATCCCGGATTGAACGTCAGGATATTGCGCTCGAACATGCCCTGAAACAGACCGATCAGATGCTCCCCGTTCTTCAGGATCAGGTAGCCGTGCTCCGCCTGCCCGGCGAACACCTCGAAGCCCAGCCTGCCGTAAAAGACCCGCGAGGCCTCCAGATCCTTGACCGCCAGGCTCACTGAAAACGCCCCGAGTTGCATCGCCTCTCCCCTTCAATCCCCTTGCGCGCAAATGCACCGCGCCCTATCCCATGCACCATGCTTGACGATGCCGATGAAATCCACCCGCTGTTCCGCGGCGCCCCCACCTCGACGGAGTTCAAGAAACTCCGTAAACGCCTCGTGCGCCAGACGCGCGAGGCGATCGAGCAGTACGGCATGGTCGAGAAGGGCGCTCGCTGGCTCGTCTGCCTCTCCGGCGGGAAAGACAGCTACACGCTGCTGGCCATCCTGCACGAGCTGCAGTGGCGCGGGCTCCTGCCGGTGGATATCCTCGCCTGCAACCTCGATCAGGGCCAGCCGAACTTCCCTGCCACCGTCCTGCCCGCCTTCCTGAAAGAACGCGGCGTGCCGCACCGGATCGAATATCAGGACACCTATTCCGTCGTGGTGGACAAGATCCCGCAGGGCCGCACGATGTGCTCGCTCTGCTCTCGCCTCCGCCGCGGCCACCTCTACCGCATCGCGCGCGAGGAAGGTTGCTCCGCCGTCGTCCTCGGCCATCACCGCGACGACGTGCTGGAGACGTTCTTCATGAATCTGTTCCACGGCGGCAAACTGTCGGCCATGCCGCCGAAACTGGTGAATGACGAAGGCGATCTCTTCGTCTACCGCCCCCTCGCCCATGTGGCCGAGGAAGATTGCGAGCGCTTCGCCCGAGCCATGCAATACCCGATAATCCCCTGCGACCTCTGCGGCAGCCAGGACGGATTGCAGCGCCAGCAGATCAAGCAGTTGCTCGACGGGTGGGAGAAGAACCACCCGGGCCGCCGGCAGGTCATCTTCCGCGCGCTCACAAACACCAATCCCAGCCATCTGCTGGATCCGGCCCAGTTCGACTTCGCCGCCCTCACGCGCGGCTCGTAACGCAGCCACGACCCGCAAATTTGCGGCCCTTTACCCGGCCTTAGCACATTGTCGTCTATCCCCGCCGGACCTCATGACGGGAAAGATCGCGTGCGCAGATCCGCAAAGAGAACCGTTCCGAACTACGTGATCGCCCTGATCGTTCTCTCGGCCTTCATGATCACACTTTACGGGATGCTCATCACCCGGCTCGAGCACGCGCGCTACTACACGTTCATCAACGAAAGCATCGGCCAGCAGGTGGAGGTGACGTACCGCATCATCGCCAAGGGCGAACGACTGTCCGGGTCCGAAAACCTGCGCGTCCCCTTCTCCAACAGAAGCGTCCGCAACGAGCTCGAAACCGATGTCCGACTGCTCCAGTCGCGCCTGTCGACCCTGCTCGAGGGCATACGTCACACGCAGATCCATGGCACCATGCCGCTGGCTGACCGCTTTTTCGCCGAGGATCATGCCACTTCGACCTTCACCCGCGATATCGGATTGCTCATGAACGGCATGGAGGAATTCACCACTCTCACCGATACCCTGCTCGCCGCTACCGATGATGCAACGCTCTCTCAGGTCCTCAAACGCATGAGCGCCCTGCGTGACTGGCAACTTTCGCCCGTGATCCAGCGCACCCGCACGGCGGCGAGCGGGGAGATCCGAGCCGCGCACCGGCTTGCCCTCACGATCGACAGCGTCAATGTCGGCATCACCCTCTTCATGCTGTTTCTCATGGGGCGTTACTTCTTCGGCCCGCTCGCCAATCGGGTCACGGAGCAGGAGGATCACATTTCCAAGGTCGAGGCGGAGATTGAACGCTCCACCAACCGGGATCCGATCACGGGCCTGCCAAACGAACGCGCGTTGCTGCGCCACCTTGAAGCCCTCCTCACACCGGGTTCGAGCGGCAGCAGCCTTGCCATTCTGATCCACTTCCAGACACTGACCCATTCCCGCCTGTTGCTGGACGGAACCTTTACCAGCGATCTGCTCAACGTGCTCGCCGAGCGCCTGCAGCAGAACGGCCACGCCGGGCAGTACCTGGCCCATCTGGGCCAGGGCCAGTTCATCCTCCTGCGCGACAATGAAGTGCAGGCCACGGACATACCCGGCTGCATCACCCGGCTGGAGGAAGACTTCGCCACGCCGATCGCGGTCAAGGCCCATCGCATCCAGGTGCGCCTGTCCACCGGCTTCTACTGCCCCGATGGCTCGGAGACGCCGGACGAAGTGCTGGCGAATGTTCAGGCCGCGCAGGACAGCGCCTTCCGCAGCAGCGACAGCCGGCACCAGCGCTTCGCACCGGAGATGCATGTCAGGCGGAGGGAGCAAAAGACACTGGCGCAGGAATTGAAGAAGGGGCTGGAAAACGGCGAACTCCGGGCCCACTTCCAGCCGCAGGCCAACCTGCGCACCGGCCGCATCACCGGCTTCGAGGCGCTGGTTCGCTGGTATCACCCCACGCGGGGCTTTCTTTCCCCCGGCCTGTTCCTGCCGCTGGCCGAGGAACTGGGGCTGGACGATCTGCTTGGCGAGGCGATGCTCGAACAGGGCATCCGCGCACTCAGGTCGTGGGACGAGCAGGGCCACAACATCGCCCAGCTGGGCCTTAATTTCTCCCGCACCCAGTTGCAGAACCGCAAGCTGCCCGACATCCTCAAATGGGCGCTGGAACGGGACAGCATCACCCCCGACAGGATCGCCGTCGAAGTTCTGGAAAACATCCACGTGGAGGATGACAACGATCCCATCGTCCGCAACGTCCGTGCCCTTTCCGCCGCCGGCTTCCGAATCGATCTGGACGACTTCGGCACCGGCTCTGCCTCCATCACCGGCCTGCGCCGCTTCCATGCCCACCGCATCAAGATCGACCGATCCTTCATCGCCGACATAGACAAGCGCAGCGACAACCAGCAGATGGTCTCCATCATGCTTCACATGGCGCGAAATCTCGGGCTGGAGGTTCTGGCCGAGGGCGTCGAGACGGAAGCGGAGATCGCCGCACTCCGCAGCATCGGCTGCTACAGCATCCAGGGCTATGTTCTGGCCAAGCCTATGCCCTTTGAGGAGACGGGCGACTGGCTGCACACCTATCGTGCGCAATCCGGCAACTCCCGCGGTCCACGCTCCGTCGCCGTCTGATCGGCCGTCCGGCGGTCCGGGCAGCAGGCCGTGTCGCGCAATTCCACCCCTTGACCTTTGGCCACCATCCCTGTTGAACGCAGACGACAGTGAAAAGAGGTGTGGAGTCCCCGATGGACGATCAGAACAAGAACCTGATTCTGGCGACGGCGTTGAGCTTCCTGGTCATTCTCGTCTGGTTTCTCGTGTTCCCGCCACAAGTGCAGGAAGGCGTGCCGACGGAAGAAGGCACCAACACCGCTGCCGTCGACGGCACCGCCACGCCCCCAGCCTCCGGCAGCACTCCGCAGGTTCCGGGCTCGCTGCCCGCCACCCCCGCCGAAACCCGTGCCGAGGCGGTCTCCCGCACGGAGCGCGTGGCACTCGAAACCCCGGCCCTGACAGGCTCGATCTCGCTGCGCGGCGGCCGGATCGATGACCTGTCGCTGCTCGAATACCGCGAGACCATCGACGACGACAGCCCGATCGTCACCTACCTCTCGCCCGCCGGTGCCCCCGGTGCCTTCTATGCCGTGCACGGCTGGGCCGGTGCGGGCGGCCTCTCCGGCGATGCCGTCCCCGGCGCCACCACCGAATGGCAGCGCGAGGGCGAGGGCGCGCTCACCCCCGAAAACCCCGTCCGCCTGACATGGGACAACGGCCAGGGCCAGATCTTCACCAAGACCATCGCCGTCGACGACCACTACATGTTCACGGTCTCGCAAACGGTGCAGAACACCGCCGAGACAGCCGTCTCGATGTTCCCCTATGGCATCCTCGCCCGTCAGGGCGAACCGGACCAGTTGAATTTCTTCGTTCTCCACGAAGGCCTGATCGGCGCTGCCGACGGCGAGTTGTCTACCAGCGAGGATTACGACGATCTCAGGGACTTCGACATCGACCCGCTGGAACGGGCCCCCGCCCAGAAGACCCGGATCAGCGAAACCGGCTACATAGGCTTCACCGACCATTACTGGATGGCGACCCTCGTCGCTCCCAACAACACCCCCGCCACCTCCGTCGCCAAATACACGCCCGGCAACGACACATATCAGACGGAACTGCGCTACAACGTGGTGGAGATCGCCCCGGGCGCTACCGCCGAAACCGTTTCCCACTTCTTCGCCGGCGCCAAGGAATTCGCCCAGCTGCGCGATTACCAGCGCGATCTGGAGATCGGGCAGTTCGTCGATGCGATCGACTGGGGCTGGTTCTCGATCCTGACGAAGCCGATCTTCCGCGCCCTCCACTTCCTCAACCTCACCATCGGCAACATGGGCCTCGCCATTCTCGCCCTGACCCTGCTGCTGAAACTCCTGCTCTTCCCGCTGGCCTACAAATCCTACGTCTCGATGTCGAAGATGAAGATGCTTCAGCCGGAAATGGAGAAGATCAAGGAACGCGCGGGCGACGATCGGGTCAAGCTCCAGCAGGAGATGATGGCGCTCTACAAGAAGGAGAAGGTCAACCCGGCCTCCGGCTGCCTGCCGATCCTCGTGCAGATTCCGATCTTCTTCTCGCTCTACAAGGTGATCTTCGTGACGATCGATCTGCGTCACGCGCCGTTCTTCGGCTGGCTCCAGGATCTCTCGGCCCCCGATCCCTCTTCCGTCCTCAACCTCTTCGGCCTCCTGCCCTTCACCCCGCCGGAGCCAGGCAGCCTGTTCGCGATCTTCTCCATCGGCGTCCTGCCGATCCTGATGGGCGTCACCATGTGGATGCAGCAAAAGCTGAACCCCGCACCGCCCGACAAGACACAGGCGATGATCATCGGCTGGATGCCGTGGGTGTTCATGTTCATGCTCGGCACCTTCGCCAGCGGCCTCGTCCTCTACTGGACGGCGAACAACATCATCACCTTCATCCAGCAATACACGATCATGCGCAGCCAGGGGGCGAAGCCCGACGTGTTCGGCAACATCATCGCCAGCTTCCGGCGCGACAAGAGCACCGACTAGATGCGCCTCGCCCAGATCTCGCGCTATCCGATCAAGGCCATAGGCGTCGAGGATCTGGACAGCGCGACGCTGGAAGCCGGTCAGCGCCTCGCCGGCGACAGGCTCTGGGCCGTCGCCCACGAGGCGGCGAAGGCCGGGCCGCAAGGCTGGGCCGCCTGCCGCAACTTCATCCGCGGCGCCAGCTCGCCCCGGCTGATGGCGATTACCTGCGAAACCCGCGGCGATGCCATCACCCTCCGCCATCCCGACCAGCCCGACATCACCGTCACCCTGCCCGCCGATGCCGGGGCTCTGATCGCGTGGCTGGCGCCGCTCGCGGATCCGGGCCGCGCCGCCCCCGACCGCCTCGTCGCCGCTCCGGAAGGCATGACCGACCAGGCCGCACCATGGCTTTCGATCCTCAGCCAGTCCTCTCTCGACGCACTGTCAAAGGCCGCCGGCCACCCGATGGCCCGCGCCCGCTTCCGCGCCAATCTCTGGCTGGAGGGTGGCAAGCCCTGGGAGGAATTCGACTGGGTGGGCAAACACCTGCGAATCGGCGATGCCGAACTGCGCATAACCGAACCGATCACCCGCTGCACCGCCACCCATGCCGATCCGGCCACCGGCGAACGCGACACCGATACCCTGCAACTGCTGGAACAGAACTGGGGCCACCGCGATTTCGGCGTCTTCGCCGAGGTCACCAGATCCGGATCGCTCCAAACCGGAGACACCGTCGAACCCCTTCCGTGAGTCGTTCCGCGGGTCAGGGCTGCGAAGCACCGCGAAGCGGCTCGGCCTTGACGCGCGGAACGACTCACATACGCTTGGGACAGGTCCGGCCCCCGGCCGGGCCTTCTTAGCGCCCTGAACGCCGCTTCCGGGTTTTGCAATGCAAAACCAGGAAGCTCAAAAGCAACGCCGCGCAGCGGCTCGATTCAAAGCTCGCCCCATGTCCGCAAACCTTTTCTCCATCGCCGAAGAGCCCGACACACCAGATGCCGAGGCCGGCCGCCACCTGTTCGCGCAGAACTCGGAGTTTCTCAAAGGCGTGGTGGCGATGGACGGCCTGCCGCCGGCCGACAGGCTGGAAGTCTGCTTTGCCGGCCGTTCCAATGTCGGCAAGTCGACCCTGATCAACGCGCTCACGGGTCGCAAGGGCCTCGCCCGCGCCTCCAACACCCCCGGTCGTACGCAGGAGATCAACTTCTTCACGCTGGCCGATCTCTACCTCGTCGACCTGCCCGGCTACGGTTATGCCAAGGCCCCGGTCAAGGTTGTGGAAAAATGGCAGCGCCTGCTGAAGGCCTATTTGTCAGGCCGCGCCACGCTGCGGCGCGTCTTCCTGCTGATCGACAGCCGCCACGGCGTCAAGGAGGTTGACCAGGAGATCATGAAACTCCTCAACTCCGCGGCCGTGACCTTCCAGGTGGTGATGACCAAGACCGACAAGCCCAAGAGCTCGGAACTCGACAAGATCCTGCAGGGAGTCCGCGAAGCCCTCGCGAAACACCCTGCCGCCTATCCGGAGATCATCCTGACCAGCTCCGAGAAAGGCTCCGGCATCTCCACCCTCCGGGCCGCCATCGCCCGGCTGGCATCAGAGTAGTCACGCAGCAGCGGCAGCGCATGGCCGACCAAATGCCCCATAGGCCAACCGGTCAGCCCGCGACCACGCCTCTACGGGGCCGTCACGCCGCATCCGCCCCGAATGTCTCCAGTTGCCCGGCCAGCGCCGTCCGGAAGCCGTCGCGCGCAAGACACCGCTCCAGATAGGCCGCCACCACCGGATGCCGCCCGATCACCGGTTCGCCCTCCAGTGACCGCAACACCGTGGCCATGCAGATATCGGCCACCGTGAACCGCGTCAGCAGCCAATCACGCCCCTTCAGCCATCGCCCCAGAGATTTCAACCGCAGGTCGACCAGCCGCTCGGCCGAGGGGCGGCTGCCTGCCACCCAGTCCTCGCCCGCGTGGAAGATGCCCGGGTGGACGAGGGCGTCGATCTTCGGCTCCACCGAATTCAGCGCCGCAAACATCCACGCCTCGATATCAGCCGCCTCCTGCGCGTCCCTCGGGGCGAGAGCGTCGGCCTGCCGGGCGATCCGCAGAAGGATCGCCCCGCTCTCGAACAGTTGCACCTCATCGTCGCGATAGGCCGGGACCTGCCCGAACGGCTGCCAGCCGCGATAGGCGTCGCCATCCGGCTCGCCCTCGCCCAGAAGCTGCAATTCGAAGTCCAGCCCGGCCTCCGCCAGCGCCCACCGCACCCGCAGATCCTTCACGTAGCCTCGTGCCACCTCCGGCACCCAGGCGAATGTTGCAACGGTGATCGTCATCGTTCACGCCTCCAGTGTAACCAGCGGTTCGAACCCGCCCCACATCATCCTCATGCCGTCGAATGGCATCTGCGACATCCCCTCCATCCGCGGGTCTTCCATCATCTTCTGGAAGCCGTTCTGGGCCGTTTCCTTGTCGGGCCAGGTCATCCACGAAAAGACAACGGCCTCGCCCTCCTCGCGCTTCACCGCCATCGGGAAGGAGGTCACCTTGCCGTCAGGCACGTCGTCTTCCCAGTTCTCCTGCATGGACAAACAGCCGTAGTCCTGGAAAATCTTCCAGGCCTGCTCGGCCATCTCCTTGTAGGCTTGCTTGTTGTCTTTCGGCACGGCCAGCAGAAATCCTGAAACGTAAGCCATCACACATCTCCCTGTTGCGATTCGTCGTATAAGCTTGACACCGATTTACGTTGATATCAACATTATCGACATGATGGACCCTGATCTGCCACTTTCCGCCACCCACGAAGTACGCGACCGCTGCATCTGCCTCTACACCCAACGCGCCGCCCGCAGCCTCGCCCGCGTCTTCGACGAGGCTCTGCGCCCGGCCGGCCTGACCAATGGCCAGTTTTCGCTGCTGATGTCACTCAACCGTCCGCATGGCCCGCGCATCTCGGATCTGGTGCCGCTGCTGAGCATGGATCGCACAACCCTCACCGCCGCGCTGAAACCTCTGGAGCGGCGCGGCCTCGTCACGTCCGCGCGTGACGCAAAGGACGCCCGCGCCCGCCGCCTGCACCTGACAGACGCTGGCCGGGAGGCGCTGAAGGCCGCACTACCGATCTGGCGGGCCACCCATGACCGGATCGACGCCAAATTGACGAGCCTCCTGCCGGAGGATCTTCGCACCGGCCTTGTGGAGATCGCCTGAACCTGTCCGTTGCACGCGCGAACCTGACCGTCCGGCGTTGGCACGCCACCGGCGCACCCCCTAGCCTCGGCGCATGGATCTGACCGCACGATATGACGCCGCCGCCGCCCGCTGGGATGCCGACATCGCCCGCCTCGGCTATCTGGCGGCCTATCGCGCCATGCTCCGTGGCCAGACACTCGCCGCCGGTCCCGTGCTCGACATCGGCACCGGCACCGGCGCCTTTGCCCGCGCCTGGGTGGCGGAGGGCGGCAGCCAGGGCATCACCCTCGCCGATCCATCGCGCCACATGCTCGACCGCGCCGCCGCGTCGCTCCGGACGCGCGGCATCACCCCCGAATGCCGCTGCCACGCGCTCGCGTCGCTGCCGCCGGCCCCCCGCTGGCGCGCGATCCTCGCCGCCCATGTCATCGAACATTGTCCCGACGCTCATACAGCCGTTGGCGCGCTGGCAACCGCCCTCACGCCGGGCGGCCGCCTCTACCTCGTCGTGTCGCGCCCCCACTGGTGTAATTGGCTGATCTGGCTGCGCTTTCGCCACCGCTGGTACAGCGCCGCGCAAATCATCGCCTTCGCCGAAGCGGCGGGGCTCACGCTCCATTGCGTCCGCCGCTTCCCCGCAGGCCCGCCCGCCCGCACCAGCCTCGGTTACATCTTCACCAAACCCTGAAAGGCACCCCGATGTTCATCGCCCACGTCACCTTCACCACGTCCGCCGCCGATCGGTTCACCGCCATCGCAACCCTCCGCGCCGAGGCGGCGACCGTCCGCGCCATGTCCGGCTGCATCGCCTTCACTCCCTTCGCGGATGGCACCACCGGCATCGGCATCCTGCACGAATGGCAGTCCGCCGAAGCCTTTGCCGCCTACACCACCTCGCCGACATTCGCCGAGACGGGCCGCACCCTCCGCCCGCTGATGACAGCCCCACCCGTCAGCAAGCGCTTTGACGCGACCCTGATCGAGGCCGTAGACTGACAACAGCGCAATTGCCGAGGATGCGGCCATGACGACAGACGGCAAACCCAAATCCCCCCTCGCCCGCCTCGCCCACGCCCTGCGCTGGCCGTGGTCCCGTCGTCGCCGGGCCATCGACGAGTTGCTGAGCAGATGTTCCAAGGATTCTGTCCCGCGGTATGTCTATCTCAACGGTGCCGGCGATCTGGAGAACCGACGGCGCGTCGCTAAAATCGAACGAGAGATCAATAAGGACATCCACGCCCGCCGGATGCGCGGAGAGTATGTCGACACACATCACTACCTTTTTTCTGCCGAGATGCGGTCGGCAATGCGGCGTCAGCGCAACGGGCTGCCGCCGCTCAAATCAAACCCGCCCCGCGATCCCTGACCGCGCACCAGATGCAGCCCCCCGCCTATTGCTTTCACAAGAGCTTCGAGCCCGCCGCCCCCGCCGAATTCCGCATGGACCGGCACTACCTGCTCTACGCGCTGCAAGGCACCCTGCGGCTGGAGGCTGACGGCAAGCGCTGGTCGCTGCCGCCCGCCCGCGCCGCGCTGATCCGCGCGGACCAGCCCGTCACCATCACCATACTCTCGCGCCTCACCTCGGCCTCCGTCCTGTTCGCACCCGACTTCTGCGCGGCCCCGCCCGAGGCGCTGACCGTCTTCGACATCTCGCCCCTGGCCCGCGAACTCATCCGCGCCTGCCGCCCCTTCGGCCCCAATGCGCCGCTGACACCCCATGCCGAAACCCTGTTCCGCACCCTCGCCGAAGTCGCCCTCGTCCTCGCCGAAACCCCCAGCCCCTGCGTGCTGCCCGCACCGGCCTCGCCCGCGCTTGCCCGCGCGCTCGCCCTCACCGAGGCCCGCGCCGCAGGCCCCCTGTCCTTTGAGGATATCGCCCGTGCCACCGGCCACTCGCCCCGCGCGCTGGCGCGCAAATTCGCCTCCGAAATGGGCATGACTTGGCGCGAAAGCCTGCGCCGCATCCGCATCCTCCGCGCCGTCGAACTGCTGGCGGAGAGCGACGCCCCGGTCACGCAGATCGCCCTGGATGTCGGCTACACCTCGCTGTCGGCCTTCAACGCCGCCTTCCGCGACCTCACCGGCAAGACCCCCAGCCAATACCGCGCCAGCTTCCGCTGACCCGGCCGTCAGGCCCCGCGCGCCTTGGCCGTCAGCTTCGCCGCCAGTGTCTCGATATCGTCGCCCGCCGCCTTGGGAATGATCCGGTAGGCCGCGTTGACGAAACAGAAGAATGCGAACGCCAGCAGCCCGAAACACAGGCCCGCCACCAGCACTCGCCCGTAGGCCTGCGCGTGCAACCACTCGAACGCGCTGCCCATTCCGCCGGCCTCCTCGCCTGTCGCCGTCAGCGCGGCGTAGGCGATCAGCACGCCGATGATCGTCACCGCCACGCCCTGCGCCGCGACCCCGGCCTTCAGGCCGATGTTGAAATGTGTGGTAAACCTGTTGGCGCACAGATGGTCGCGATAGCCCTCGGTAAACGCCTTGTGCAGGTAATAAATCCCCGCCGCGATTGTCAGCAGCCCGGCCACACCCACCGCCACACGCCCGCCCGGCGCCTGCATCACCCGGTCCAGCATCTCGCCCATGCCGCCGCCACCGCCGCCGCTGCGCCCGATCAGCACCGCCAGCGCCAGCACGCCGATGCCGAAATGCGCTGTGCCCGTCGCCACCATTCCCGCCCGCGCCACCAGCCCCTTGGCATCGGTGCCATAGGCTTCCAGATCCCAGAAACTGTCCACCGCCCGCCAGACGGCATAGGCCAGCATGCCCAGCACAATCAGTCCGACCACCGCGAAGCCCAGCCCGCCCTGCAACTTGTCCAGCGCCTGCGACGTGCCCTCCGCCTCGCCACCCTGCGAGATCGACCAGAGCGAGACACCCGCCACCACCAGATACACCAGCCCCCGTCCGGCATAACCCGCCCGCATGATCGGCACCGCCCATGCGAAATCTTCGGGATCGAGGTTTCGGAGTATGTCGGCCCGCGTGGAATCGGAGTCAATCGAAAGGCGCCTGAAATCGGCCATTGGGTCACTCCGTTGCTAGGACACTGGTGCCAACCCAATGCCTCACATCCGCGTGAGTTCCATTTATTGGCCTTCAGCCCTTGCCCCGGGCAAAGGGTGCAGGCTCCCTGGCAAAGAACGCCGCGATCCCCGCCTGCGCCTCCGCGCCCTCCCATGTGTCGGCCAGCGCCGTGATCGTCTCGGCGATCACCGTCTCGTCGATCACCGGGCCGAGGCTGCGCACCAGCGCCTTCGTCCGCGCCACCGCACCGGGGGCGCAACTCAGGTAAGGCTCCACCTCCGCCGCCACCGCCGCGTCCAGATCGTCCGGCGCCACCACCTTCGCCGCCAGCCCCAGCGGCACCAGTTCCCCGGCGTCGAACACCCGCGCGCTCATCATCACCCGCCGCGCCGCGCCCTCGCCCATCCGCGCCATCACGTAAGGTGAGATCGTCGCCGGGATCACGCCCAGCCGCGTCTCGGTGAAGCCGAACTTGCCCGTATCGGCCACCACCGCCACATCCGCCACGCACATCAGCCCCAGCCCGCCGCCCATCGCCGTGCCGTTGACCCGCGCGATCACCGGCTTGGGGCAGGTGTTGAGCGCAAAGAGCATCATCGCCAGCCGTCGCGCCTCGGCGATCCGCGTTGCCCGGTCCGCCTCGAACTGGCGCCGCATCCATCCCAGATCGCCGCCCGCGCAGAAACTCTTGCCCGCGCCCGTCAGCACGATGGCCCGCACCGCCGCATCCGCGCCCAGCGCCGCGAACGCCTCCACCAGCGCATCCGCCATCGTGTCCGACAGCACGTTGTGCTTCTCGGGTGTGTTCAGCACCACCGTCGCCACGCCCCGCGCATCCACCTCCACCAGCACCACGCTCATCGCCGCAATCCTTTCGCAAATGCCCCGGCCTCGGAAAGCCGCGCGCCATCCACGCCGGTCTCGAATCCCTCGGCCTCCAACAGCTCCAGCACCGCCTCGCTGGCCACATTCCCCGCAGCCCCCGGCGCATACGGGCACCCGCCGAGGCCACCCACCGCCGCATCGAACACCCGCAAGCCCCGCGCAAGGCTCACCCGGATATTCTCCAGCGCCCGCCCGCCGGTATCGTGAAAATGCCCCGCCAACCGCGCCGCCGGCACCTCCTCCAGCACCGCTTCCAGCATCGCGTCCACCCGCTCCGGCACCCCGCGCCCCAGCGTATCGCCCAGCGAGATTTCCGCGCAGCCCATCGCCAGCAGCCGCGCCGCCACCCGCGCCACGGCCTCCGGCGCGATCTCGCCCTCATAGGGGCAATCGGTCACGCAGGAGATATACCCACGCACCGGCACCCCCGCCGCCGCCACAACCGGCTGGAAACGCTCGAAACTCTCTTCGATCGAGCAGTTGATATTCTTTTGGCTGAAACTTTCCGACGCCGCCCCGAAAACGGCTACTGCCCCGACGCCCGCCGCCTCCGCCGCCTCCAGCCCGCGCAGGTTCGGCGTCAGCGCCGAATACACCGCCCCCGGCACCCGCCGGATGCCCGCCATCACCTCCGCCGCATCGGCCATCTGCGGCACCCATTTCGGGCTCACGAAACTCGTCACCTCGATCCGCCGCAGCCCGGCATCGCTCAGCATGTCGACCAGCGCGATCTTGTCCGCCGTCGCCACCGCCGCCTCGTTCTGCAACCCGTCGCGCGGCCCCACCTCGAAGATCTCCGCCCGCTCAGTCATCCTCCGGCTCCAGCGTCACAAGCACGTCGCCATCGCTCACCTGCGCGCCGGCAGCCACCCGCGCCTCGGCCACCACGCCACCGCGCGGCGCACGCAGCGCGTGCTCCATCTTCATCGCCTCCAGCACCGCCAGCACATCGCCCGCCGCCACCGCATCACCCGCCGCCGCGATCCGCTTCACCAGCCCCGGCATCGGCGCGATCACCGCGTCGCCGCCAGCCTCGACGCCGCCACCCCGCGCCAGCGGATCGGGCCGCGCGAAACGATGCACCTCGCCGCCCGCCGTCACCGTGACCGCACGGGGCGAGACATGCACGAACGCCCGCCCCCGCCCCTCCGGCCCGACAAACCGCCAGCCCTCCGGCCCCGGTGCCACGCCCGTCACCTCCACCGCGCCATCCTCGAACTCGCAGCGATAGCGCCCCGGCTTCGGCACGCTAACCCATGCCTCCAGCCCCTCCAGCGCCACCCGCCAGCGCAAGGGCGCCCACAGCGCGAATCCGTTCGCCCCTTCCGCCGGCAGCCCCAGATGCGCAAGGCACGCCAGCGCCCGCAGCGCGCCCGGCATCTCCGCCCGCGCCGTCAGGCTCTCGAACTCCCGCCCGATCAGCCCGGTATCCACGCCACCCTCCGCAAACGCCGGATGCCCCGCCAGCCGCGACAAAAAGCCGAGGTTCGTTACCGTCCCCGCCACTTCCGTGCCCGCCAGCGCCGCCCGCAACGCCGCCAGCGCCGCCGCCCGATCCGGCCCCCGCACGATCACCTTGGCGATCATCGGATCGTACCACGGCGAAATCTCGTCCCCCGCCCGCACGCCCGCATCCACGCGCACGCCATCCGGAAACCGCAGCGCCTCCAGCTTTCCGATCGCAGGCAAGAACCCGGCCTCCGCATCCTCCGCATAAAGCCGCGCCTCGAACGCATGGCCGAAGATCTCCAAATCCTCCTGGCGCATCGGCAGCCCTTCGCCCCGCGCCACCCTGATCTGCCATTCCACCAGATCGACCAGCGTGATCGCCTCGGTCACAGGATGCTCCACCTGCAACCGCGTGTTCATCTCCATGAACCAGAAACCATCCGCCCGCAGCGGGCCGGAACCATCGACGATGAACTCCACCGTGCCCGCGCCCGAATACCCGATCGCCTCCGCCGCCCGCACCGCCGCCGCGCCCATCGCGGCGCGCACCTCGTCGGTCATGCCCGGCGCGGGCGCCTCCTCGATCACCTTCTGATGCCGCCGCTGCAGCGAGCAGTCGCGCTCGAACAGATGCACCGCCCGCGCCCCGTCGCCGAACACCTGTATCTCGATATGCCGCGGGCTCTCGATGAACTTCTCGATCAGCACGGCACCATTGCCGAACGCCGTCTCCGCCTCACCCTGCGCCGAGCCCAGCGCCTCGCGAAACTCCTCGGCCCGCGCCACCAGCCGCATCCCCTTGCCGCCGCCGCCCGCCACCGCCTTGATCAGCACCGGATAGCCGATCTCGGCCGCACGGTTCATCAGGAATTCCGCATCCTGCTGTGGCCCGTGATAGCCCGGCACCACCGGCACCCCGGCTTCCGCCACCCGCCGCTTGGCCTCGTCCTTCAGCCCCATCGCCCGGATCGCTTCGGCCGATGGCCCCACAAACACCAGCCCCGCCGCCGCCACCGCCTCCACGAAATCCGGATTCTCGCTCAGAAAACCGTAGCCGGGATGAATAGCCTCCGCCCCCGTCGCCCTCGCGGCGGCGATAATCGCATCGCCTCGCAGATAGCTCTCCGCCACCGGCGCGGGCCCGATCCGCACCGCCTCGTCCGCCATTTCCACATGCAGCGCACCCGCATCCGCGTCGGAATAGACGGCAACCGTTGCGATCCCCACCTTCCGGGCCGTGCGGATGATCCGGCAGGCAATCTCGCCCCGGTTGGCGATCAGCAGCTTCCTCATGCCGTTCCCGTCTCCCAAACGCTTTCGTTCCTGTCACCGGCCAGCGGCAGGTTGCCAGCAGATGTTTCCGTTGCTTGTCGTGTCCCGGCACCGCACCGGACACCTCAGTTCGCGTCCGCCTCGCCTCCCCGATAGGCCCGGAACCGGTGCCTGTAGATGAGGTTCGGACGCAATCCCTCTACCATGTAGAACAACACCGGCACATGCAGGCCCAGGTCGACCAGTGCCGCCACCTCCTGTCCCTCGCCCAGCCCGCGAACGAACCAGATCAGCACCACCGCGCCGTGCAGGATCATCAACGGAAAGGCCAGCGGCACCCGCAGCACCAGCATCGTCACCAGCACCAGCATCAAGCCCACCTGCCCCCACAGCGCAATCCCGCCGTCGAAGGCCAGCGCCACCTGCGCGAACCACGCGGCCCGCAGCGTCAGGAACACCACGATCAGCCACAGCGCCCAACCCAGCCGCCCCTTCGCATGGCCCAGCGCCGCCGGTCGGTCCACCTTCACCCAGATCATCCGCTCCGCTCTCTCGCTCACTCGATTTCGTCCTTTGCGATGTGTCGCACGCAGGTAGGCATTTCGATTACCCGGCAGGTAGTGCCCAGATTACCTTGTCACTTGGCAGGGTGAGGTCGGTCCCGATTCCGGAAATTCGCCATACCAAACCCATATCAAATCCATACCAAACCCATATCGGCTCCCGCCTCACATCCGGAAGACGCCAAACCGCGTCTCCTCCACCGGCACATTCAGGCTGGCGGCAAGCGCCAGCGAAAGTACGGCGCGCGTGTCTGCCGGGTGAATTATCCCGTCATCCCAAAGCCTTGCACTGGCATAGAGCGGGTGGGACTGCTCCTCAAACTGGTCGAGCACCGGCTGCTTGAAAGCCGCCTCGTCCTCGGCACTCCATGTGTCGCCGCTCCGCTCGATCCCGGCCCGCTTCACATCCGCCAGCACCCCCGCCGCCTGGGCACCGCCCATCACCGAAATACGCGAATTTGGCCATGAAAACAGGAAGTTGGGCGAATAGGCCCGCCCCGCCATCCCGTAATTTCCGGCGCCATAGGAGCCACCCACCAGCACCGTGATCTTCGGGCAGGCGGTCGTTGCCACCGCCGTCACCAGTTTCGCCCCATGCCGCGCGATCCCGCCATGCTCGGCCTTCGATCCGACCATGAAACCCGAGATATTCTGAAGGAAAATCAGAGGGATACGTCGCTGCGCACACAGCTCCACAAAATGCGCCCCCTTCTGCGCGCTGTCCGAGAACAGCACGCCATTATTGGCAATGATCCCAACGTGATAACCGTCGATATGCGCGAACCCGCACACCAGCGTCTCGCCGAACCGCGCCTTGAATTCATCGAACCGCGAGCCGTCGACCAGCCGCAAGATCACCTCGCGGATGTCGTAAGGCGTGCGCAGATCGGCCGGCACGATGTCGAGCAGTGTTGCCACATCATGTTGAGGCGGCTCACTTTTTTCCCGCGCCGCCTGATGTGCGGCTCCCAGATGCCGCACCGCCTCCCGCGCCAGTGCCAGCGCGTGCGCATCGTCCTCGGCAAGGTAATCGGCCACACCCGAAAGCCGCGTATGCACATCCCCTCCGCCCAGATCCTCGGCACTCACCTCCTCACCCGTCGCCGCCTTCACCAGCGGCGGCCCGGCGAGGAAGATAGTCCCCTGATTTTTCACGATAATCGAGACATCCGCCATCGCTGGCACATAGGCCCCACCTGCCGTGCAGGAACCCATCACCACCGCGATCTGCGCAATCCCCTTCGCGCTCATCCGCGCCTGATTGTAGAAGATCCGCCCGAAATGATCCCGATCGGGAAACACCTCATCCTGGTTCGGCAGATTTGCGCCCCCGGAATCAACGAGATAGACGCAAGGCAGCCCGCATTGCTCCGCGATTTCCTGCGCCCTTAAGTGCTTCTTAACCGTGATGGGATAATAAGTACCCCCCTTCACCGTGGCATCATTGGCGACCACCATCACCAGCCGCCCCTGCACGCGCCCGACGCCCGCGATCACCCCACCGCACGGTGCCGCGCCATCGTACATCCCGTGCCCGGCGAACGTGCCGATTTCCAGAAACGGTGCACCGGCATCCAGCAACCCTGCCACCCGGTCGCGCGGCAGCATCTTTCCGCGGAAAACATGGCGGTCGCGGGCTCTCTCGCCACCCCCGGAAATCGCAATTTCCGCGGCCGTTTCAACGGCTTGCAGCGCCTCCAGATGCGCCTCGGCCGTCACGCGCGCACCCCCTGCGGGATGGTGGGCGGGGCGTCCCGCCGAAGGCGGCAGCGTCCGCCCATCATCCCATCCCCTTCATCAGCTCGCGCCCCACCAGCATCCGCCGGATCTCCGACGTGCCCGCCCCGATCTCCATCAGTTTGGCATCGCGCATGATCCGGCTCAGCGGGCTGTCGTTCAGATACCCCGCGCCGCCCATCGCCTGCACACCCTGAACCGCCATTTCCATCGCCTTTTCAGAAGCATAGAGCACACAGGCCGCCGCGTCCTGCCGTGTGACTTCGCCCCGGTCGCAGGCCTTCGCAACCTCATACACATAAGCCCGTGCCGAGTTCATGGCCGTGTAGATATCGGCGATCTTGCCCTGCATCAGTTGAAAGTTGCCAATGGGTTGGCCGAACTGCTTGCGCTCCGCCATGTAGGGCATGATGTGGTCCAGCACCGACGCCATGATCCCCAGCCCGATGCCCGACAGCACCACCCGCTCGTAATCCAGACCCGACATCAGCACCGCCACGCCCCGGCCCTCCTCGCCCAGCACGTTCTCGAACGGCACCTCCACGTCGTCGAAGGTGATCTCGGCCGTGTTGCTGCCCCGCATCCCCAATTTGTCGAAATGCGGCCCGACGGAGAATCCGGTCATCTCCTTCTCGATCAGAAACGCGGTAATTCCCTTTGATCCCGCGGACTTGTCAGTTTTGGCATAGACGACCAGAACACTCGCATCCGGGCTGTTGGTGATCCAGTATTTCGATCCGTTCAGCACGAACCGGTCATTGCGCTTCTCCGCGGCTAGGGTCATCGACACCACGTCCGATCCCGCCCCGGCTTCGCTCATCGCCAGTGCGCCGACATGCGCGCCGGAGATCAGCTTCGGCAGATATGCCTCCCGCTGCGCCTCGGTTCCGTTCAGCGCGATCTGGTTGACGCAGAGGTTCGAATGCGCGCCGTATGACAGACTCACCGAGGCACTGGCCCGTGCGATTTCCTCCACCGCCACCACATGCGCGAGGTATCCCATTCCGGCCCCGCCGAACCGCTCGGGCACGGTGATGCCCAGCAGGCCAAGCTCGCCCATCTCGGCCCATAAATCGTTCGGAAACAGGTTGTTGCTATCAATCTCGGCGGCCATTGGTGCCACGCGCTCCTGCGCCCAGCGATGCACCATGTCGCGCAACGCCCCGACATCCTCGCCAAGGCCGAACCGCATTGATTGCGTGAACATTTCCGTTCCTCCCGGATCACAACTGAACACATGTTCAGTTCTTGATCAACCCCCGCCGGTCGCCAGCCACAGCCGCGCCGTATCGTAGCCGTTCTGCCGCAGAACCGCGAGTGGCACCTGCAGTTCGGCCATGCTCATTTGCGGCTTGCGTGCCAGTATCCAGCCGAAATCGCCCGCCGGCTCACCGATCACCGCCACATCATAGGCCGGAGAGACATACAACACCCACCAGTCACCCTCCAGCGGCGGCACCTCGGTGAAGCTCACGAGGAACTGGCCGCCCTGCACCTGCCGGCCATAGCCCTCGATCGTCCGCACCCCATCGATCTTCTGGCAGGTATTGCGAATGCCCATCAGTCCGTCCGGGCGCGGAAAATACTCTGCCGCCACCGCCCGGCACTCCTTCTCGAACCAGTTCGGGAACCGGGCCACCTCGTACCAGACACCGTGGTAACGCGACACGTCGAACTCGTTCACGGCCCGTATCTCGAAGTCCTGATCGCGGTAATTTCCATTCAGGCCGCACGCCGAGAGCGCCACCACCAGCAATATCCACATGTTGCGCATTCGTGCGCCTCCTCTTCCGCCGTATCTCACCGCCCTTTTCACCGGCGGGAGGGCTGACTATAAGCTTGCGCGTAACCAGAGGATACGCCCATGCGCCGCGCAACGCTCTCCCGCAACACCAGTGAGACAGAGATCAGTGTTTCCATCAACCTTGATGGCACCGGTTCCTACAACAATTCCACCGGGGTAGGCTTCTTCGACCACATGTTGGATCAACTCGCCCGCCACGCTCTGATCGACATGGAGGTCAGCGCCAAGGGCGATCTGCACATCGACGACCACCACACCGTAGAAGATGTGGGCATCGCCCTCGGCAAGGCGCTGACACAGGCCGTGGGCGACAAGAAGGGCATTCGCCGCTACGGCTCCTGCCTCCTGCCGATGGACGATACAATGGTGCGCGCCGCGCTCGATCTCTCCGGTCGGCCCTACCTCGTCTGGAAAGTGGAATTCACTGCGGAGCGGATCGGAACTTTCGATACTGAACTCGTGCGCGAATTCTTCACCGCCTTCGCCACGCACGGCGGCATCACCCTCCATGTCGAGAAACTGGACGGCATCAATTCCCACCATATCGCCGAAGCCGCCTTCAAATCCGTCGCCCGCGCCCTACGCGACGCTCTCGAGACAGACGCCCGCAAGGCCGATGCCATCCCTTCCACCAAGGGCACGCTTTCGGAATGATCACGGCCATCATCGACTATGAGAGCGGAAACCTGCGCTCCGCCGAGAAATCCTTTCAGCGCATGGCGGCGGAAGGTAACCGGGGCGAGATCGTCGTCACCGCCGATCCGGCCCAGGTAAGGCGCGCGGACCGCATCGTCCTGCCCGGCGTCGGCGCGTTCGACGATTGCCGCCAGGGGCTGGAGGCGCGGGAGGGTCTGAAAGAAGCGATCTTCGCCCGTGTGCTTGAGGACGGCACCCCGTTTCTCGGCATCTGCGTCGGTATGCAACTCATGGCCACCATCGGGCAGGAGCATGGAATGGATTCGCCCGGGTTCGGATGGATTCCCGGCCCCGTCTCTGCTCTCGCACCCTCCGATCCGGCGCTGAAGGTGCCGCACATGGGCTGGAACGCATTGCAAAATCTGCGCTCCCACCCTGTGCTGGAAGGCATCGCACCCGGCGACCACGCCTATTTCGTTCACTCCTTCCACCTCGCGGCGGAAAAGCCGGAGCAGATCATGGCGGAGGTCGATTACGGTGGCCCCGTGACAGCCGCCGTTGGCCGAGACCAGCTTTTCGGAACCCAATTCCACCCGGAGAAGAGCCAGCAGACCGGCCTCCGACTCATCGCCAACTTCCTTGACTGGAAGCCGTGAAAGACGGGCCGAAAGCAATCGCTACCACGCCCCTCATTCACACCAGGACCGCAATGCACCCGTCACGGAATCAAGGCGCGTTACGCGCTGCCGTGCAGGCACCATCCCGTGGGCCGGCGATGGCACGGCCCCGGCTGGCGGTACGACACTAATTCCGCTCGAACACCCTCCGCCACTCCAGTATCTCATACCCCGCCCGCAAACCGGTCGGCCAGAAAGGGTCCTCCCGCACCAATGCCTCCACCGCCTCGCGCCCGGGAGCCTCTACCAGCCACAGGCCGGAACGAATGCATCCATCCTCCCCCACCAATGGCCCGGCCGACAGAACGGCACCGCTGCTCTCAAGAAACTTCAGATGCGCGGCCATGTGCGACGCTCTTAACTCACCCTTGCCTTCCGCATCCTCGAAAATCACCGCGTATTGCATCCCGCACTCCCCTCTGTTCGAAGAACAGACTAGCTTGCAGCAACCAACAGTTGATTCAGGGATTTCGCAGGCTTAACCTGCAATTATGCAGGATATCGCCTGGGATGATCTTAAAGTGCTTCTCGCGCTGATGCGCGACGGCTCCTTCTCGGCGGCCGGCAAGTCCCTTGGCCTCAATGAAACCACCACCACCCGCCGCCTGGACCGCCTGGAGAAAGCTCTCGGCTCCCGCGTCATGGACCGGCGGCGCGGCGCTTTCAGCCTCACCGAAGCCGGCGAAACTCTCCTCGCTCATGCCGAGCGGGCGGAGCGCGAACTGCTGGACGCTTTTCGCAGCCTCGAAGGGCAAGACGCGAGGATCGCCGGACGTGTCCGCATCACCGCCGTTCCCGTTCTCGTCAACCGGGTCTTCGCCCGCGCCCTACCGGCGCTGCTCAACCAGCATCCGGCACTGGAAATCGACCTCGTTTCCGAAAGCCGCAATCTGAACCTCTCGCGTCGGGAGACCGACATCGCACTGCGCCTCTCCCGTCCGGAGAGCGAAATGACCGCCCTCGCCCAGAAGATCGGCAGCCTCAAATACGGTATCTTCGTGCAGCGCGGCAAGCGCATGGCCTCACTGCCATGGGTGACCTATGGCGATGTCATGGGCCACCTGCCACAGAACGCCTGGATCGCCCAGCATTCGAAAGATCCCCTGGCCAAGGTGCAGGTCAACGATGCCGAAGGGCTGATCGCCTGCGCCTCACGCGGCATCGGCAAGGTTCTGCTTCCCGAACTCGTCGGTCGCAGCGTGGCCGAACTTGAAGAACTCCACCTTCCCTGCGACCTCAGCCGCGAAGTCTGGATGATCGTTCACCCCGATCTTCGTCGCCTCGCCCGGATCGAGGCGACGATGGATTGGATCAGGCGTATCCTTGCCTGAGGATGTTTCGGACCCGGATCAGTTTATCCGCGTCCAGTTCTGGCCCCGGCAGAACACCGCCACACAGCCCTCGACCTTCAGCACATTGCCCGAAAGCGCCATGTTGGAGCGATAGGTCTTGTCATCGTCCGGCGCCCAGATAGTGCCCTTGTGCCATTTCCCGGCCCCGTTCGGCTGCATGTCCTTGATGATCGCCTTGCCCACAATAGCCTTGTTGTCCGTTCCCACCGCCTTGTTGATCACGCCGCAGGTTTTGGCCGTGTCATAGCTGCAAGGCCCGATCCGGACTTCCAGATGCGCACCCGCATCCGATGTTTCCGTCTTCCACGTTCCGTTCACGTCCTGCGCCAGCACCGGGCTTGCGGTCAGAAGCGCCGCCACAATGTATTTCAGCATGTCAGTCTCCCTGTTTTGTGTTTTTTCAGTGATCGTGATGTGGTGCCATGTCCTGGGTCAAGCCTGACGTGGCGGCGGGATCGCCCCTTTTCTTTCCGGCCGCGAATTGCTTAAAGGCGGCAAACATCCACGGAGCGCCCGATGATCCTCTACCCAGCAATTGATCTCAAGGATGGCGCCTGCGTGCGCCTCTACAAAGGCGAGATGGATCAGGCGACGGTCTTCAACGACAATCCGGCAGCACAGGCGAAGGCTTTCGAAGACGCGGGTTGCGAATGGCTCCACCTCGTCGACCTCAATGGCGCTTTCGCCGGCGCACCAGTCAATGGCTCGGCAGTGGAGGCAATCCTAGCCGCCATCTCAGTCCCTGCCCAACTCGGCGGCGGCATCCGGGACATTGCCACCATCGAAACCTGGCTGGCAAAGGGACTGGCCCGCGTGATCCTCGGCACCATCGCCGTGCGCGACCCGGAACTCGTGAAACAGGCGGCCCGCGCCTTCCCCGGAAAGATCGCCGTTGGCATCGACGCCAGGGACGGCATGGTCGCCGTCGAGGGGTGGGCAGAGACGACCGACATCGCCGCACTCGACCTCGCCCGAAAGTTCGAGGACGCGGGCGTGGCCGCAATCATCTACACGGACATAGACCGTGACGGTGCGATGCAGGGCCCGAACGTCACGGCCACCGCCGACCTGGCCAATGCGGTCTCGATTCCCGTCATCGCATCCGGCGGTGTCTCCTCGCTTGATGACCTGCGCGCCCTCAAGAACAGCGGCGCGGCGCTCGACGGTGCGATATCCGGCCGCGCACTTTACGACGGCCGGATATCGGTGGCAGAGGCGGTCAGCCTGCTGAAGGCCTGAGCCCTCTCAGGCTTCGCGCCCGCGCTCAATGCGCGCATATTGCCGGGCACGGCCGTCGCTTTCCGCGCGCGGCTGGCGAAGGACGGCGCGCGTCGCCGGATGGCTGCCCGCCGGTCCGTTGCTTTTCTGGATACGGGTGTACTCGCGAAGCTCTGGCCGTGTTTCGGTCTTCTGAACCATGACGATCCTCCTGCTTGCTTTCATCCCACCGCAACAGCGGCGGGAGGCCACTCTAACACACCTCACGTGGTTTCGCACAGCGCCCACGTCAACCACTGCGTCGACATCTTCACAATGCGCCATTCACCGCGTATGAAGCGGCGGAACCCCGCCCAAGGAGCCCACCCGTGCTCAAGACCCGCATCATCCCCTGCCTCGACGTCAAGGACGGACGCGTCGTCAAGGGCGTCAACTTCGTCGACCTGATCGACGCGGGCGACCCGGTGGAGGCCGCAAAGGCCTACGATGCCGCCGGGGCAGACGAACTCTGCTTTCTCGATATCGCCGCCACGCAGGAAAACCGCGGCACCATGTATGAGGTCGCCCGCCACACTGCCGAGCAATGCTTCATGCCGCTCACAATCGGCGGTGGCGTCCGCACGCCCGAGGATGTGCGCCAACTCCTCCTCGCCGGGGCGGACAAGGTCTCCTTCAACTCCGCCGCCGTGGCCGACCCTTCCGTCATCTCCCGCGCGGCCGAAAAATTCGGCACTCAGTGCATCGTGGTGGCCATCGACGCCAAGACCGTCTCGGACGGCAAGTGGGAAATCTTCACCCACGGCGGCAGCCGCCCGACCGGCATCGACGCGGTGGACTTCGCCCGTGAAATGGAACGCCGTGGCGCCGGTGAGATCCTTCTGACCTCGATGGACAGGGACGGCACGCGCGCCGGCTTCAACCTGCCCCTCACCCGCACCATCGCCGATGCCGTGCGCATCCCGGTCATCGCCTCGGGCGGCGTCGGCACGCTCGACCACCTTGTCGAAGGCGTCACGCAGGGCAACGCCAGCGCCGTTCTCGCCGCCTCGATCTTCCACTTCGGCGATCACACCATCGGCGAGGCCAAGGCCCACATGGCCGCCGCCGGCATCCCCGTGAGGCTGACATGAGCGACATTCTCCGCGATCTCGCCGCCACGATCGAGGCCCGCAAGGGCAGCGACCCGGCGGCCTCCTACACCGCCTCGCTGCTGGCCAAGGGTCGCTCCAAATGCGCCGAGAAATTTGGCGAGGAAGCGGTGGAAGCAATCATCTCCGCCGCCGAGGGCGACCGGGAAGGGCTGACGGGCGAAGCGGCGGACGTGCTCTACCACCTCCTCGTCCTGCTCGCCGCATCGGACGTGCCGCTGGAAGACGTCCTAAGCACCCTTGCCACCCGCAAGGGCACCTCCGGCCATGCCGAGAAAGCCGCACGCAAAGGCTGAGTTTGCCAATTGCAGAAGCCGAAACCCTTCTGTATACCCCGCAACAGGCACCCGTAGCTCAGCTGGATAGAGCGCTGCCCTCCGAAGGCAGAGGCCAGAGGTTCGAATCCTCTCGGGTGCGCCATTTCACTTTCGGCAGTTGAAAATCCCTCCAACACCTTGAAGGGGAAAGAAAAAATCGGGGTTCGAACTCCCTGATTTCGGCTGTATCGGACAGGCTCCGAAAATGCCAGTCACAGCACTGTTTTTTGCCACTCAATACGACCATTTTGCCAGATATTCCAAGGGCTTGACAGGAAGCGCAGCGCGAGTTCGAACGACTCCTCCAGAGTGTTCTTCGGCTTGCCCCCAGTAGCTACACGTTCTTCGAGCAGCGCCTTCTCGCTTTCGAGCTTGCCGATACGCTTCAGCGCTGCCGCCCATGCGCAGCGTGCGGCTGACTTCCTGCATGGCTTGCAGCCCGTGATTGAGGAAGATCAAAGCGAAGCAGTCGCCGCGTAAGGCAGCTCAACTTTAGAAAAATTTTCGGCTGGCCGTCAGGCCAGCCGAGCTAGATGTGTCGGAAGTCAATCATCAACTTTTGCTAGCCCATGACGCTTGGCTATCTCGACAAGAATGATTTCTAGTTTGACCGTATCAGACTCATCGTAGGATTCTTGAGGATGCCAATTTCCATACATGTAAGAATGAACGGCACCAGAAGGTCCGCCACGCATTGCTTCAACGGTAAGTCCTTCGTTCTCCAGTCTCTCAATCAATCGCTCAGCAGCGACCGGATTGAAATCCTCTCCAAAATGCAAAAGGAACCTTCCATTCGACTCTGCAAGTGCGTCTTCGTCTGACACAGACTCCAAAGCAATTACACTAAACGCCGTATCCGCCTCTACACTCTGAGGGAGCGTGTAGACAGCAAGCGTTGAAACCAAACAAAGAATCATGCGCTTAGAGCAACTCAGCAAAGGAACAGCCTCCATCTATGGTCTTGGGAGCGAGGACATTCCCCACCGCAAGCTCCCGCCATGCCGTGAACGCTTCCTCGCTCAACTCTTCGGCATCGAGGAAATAGATGCCCGACATCACGCGTCCGCCCATCACGGCCGCCTCGCCGCCGCCGATGGCCGCAGCCTCCACGCCATTCTCCCTGCCGACGCGAAACATCAGCCGCCGCCGCCCGTCCTTCTCCCGGTGGGCCCCGGCCACCATGTGACCGTTCACCATGAAGCAGGTGCCGCCCATCATCTTCTGTTCCCGCAGGTCCGGCAATCCGGCCAGCGCCTCACGCAGCCGGGTATTCAGAGCCTCGTCCACAGCCATTGCTCAAGCCTCTCTACGAGACGCCACAAAGGGCACACCCTGGCGGTTCAGCAGGAACAGCCCGATGACCGTCACGGCACCCGCCATATTGACCACCAGCCCGGCGGGCCACAGGCAGGCCAGCGACGCCATGGCCAGCAACAGACGCATCCCCCAGCCGATGGGCCGCTCCATGCAGCCCTGGATAGCCCCCGCCAGCCCGTAGATGCCAACCACGGCGAAGCCGAAGACGGTCAGCATCGCCCCCCAGTCTCCGGACAGCAGCGGCGTGTAGGCAAACAGCACCGGCACGATGTACAGACCCTTGGCCAGCTTCCAGCTGGCCACCCCGGTTGCCATCGCCGGGCTCTTGGCGATGGCGGCGGCGGTGAAGGCAGCAAGTGCCACCGGAGGCGTCACGTTGCTGTCCTGGCTCAGCCAGAAAATGATCATATGCGCCGACAACAGTGCCGCGACGGCCGCTTCCGGCCCCACCGTCAGGTCGCGTAGCGGTGCCAGCACCTCCAGCGGCAGTCCGCCGATGAGCCCCGCGGCCTGCGCCCGTTCCATCGGCGCGCCCAGCAACGCCATCGCCTCCGGCGCACCCAGCATCAGCACCGCCTTGGCATCATCCGCCAGCGTTCCCGCCACCAGCGCGTCGATGACGATCCGGTCGGAAATCATCCCCGCCAGTGCCGGGGCGGAGAGCGTTGCCAGTACGATGTAGGCCGCCGTCACCGGCAGCCCCATGCCGAGGATCAGGCTTGCCAGTCCGATCAGCACGATGGCCAGCAGGATATTGCCATTGGCCCAGTTGGCGATCATCAGGCTGAACGTGTTGCCAATGCCTGCTGTGGCGATGACGTTGACGATCAGACCCACCGCGCACAGCAGTACCGCCGTCAGCACCATGCTGCGCGTGCCCATCGCCAGCGCCTCGAACACCGCCTTCGGCCCCATCCGCGTCTCGGTCAGCCAACTGGACGCGACGACGGCAAGGATACCGAACACGGCGGCGTAGGCGGGCGTGTAGCCGGACACCAGCATGCCGATAAGCAGTGCGATCGGCAGCACGAAGCTGGCTCCGCCCTTGCGAAACGCGCCCCAAAGGGTCTGCCCCTCGCTGGCCATCGGCGCCAGCGCCAGCCGCTTCGCCTCGATCCGTACGAAGAAGGCGACCGAAAGAAAATAGAGCAGCGCCGGCAGCGCCGCGACGGCGACGATTGTCTCATAGGAAATCTGTGTCAGGCTCGCCATCACGAAGGCGCCCGCACCCATGATCGGCGGCATCAACTGGCCGCCCGTCGAACTGGCGGCCTCCACACCGCCGGCGAATTTCGGCTCGAAACCAGCCTTCTTCATCAGCGGGATGGTGATCACACCGGTGGACGCGGTGTTGGCGACGGCACTGCCGGAAATCGTACCCGTCAGGCCGGAAGCGATCACCGCCACCAGCCCCGGCCCGCCGACCAGCCGTCCCGCCACCGCGCGGGCGAGATTGATGACGAAATCGCCCGCGCCGGACCGGATGAGAAAGGCCCCGAAGATGATGAACAGAAACACGTAAGTAGAGGAGATGCTGGCAATCGAGCCGAACATCGCATCATCCCCGAATGCGGACCGGAAGGCGACAGTTTCCAGGCTCAGGCCGGGAAACGAAAAGATACCGCCCACATATTTGCCCCAGAACGTCACATAGGTCAGCGCAATCAGGATCAACGCCGGAATCACGAGGCCGGTCAACCGTCGGGTCAGTTCTATGGCACCGAAGATGCAGATGCCGATGGCGATCCAGTCCAGCGCCACGAGCTTGACGCCCCGGTCGTAAATCGCGTTCTCCGCCTGCCCGAGGTAGAGCGCCGACAGAGCGATGGCCCCGCCGAGAACAAGATCCGGAATCAGCGTCAGGCCGGGCCGCGACTTCAGCATCGGATGCATGAACGCGGCAAGGAAGGCAAAGCCCGCGTAATGAAAGGAGTTGCGCTCCAGGTCGGAGAAGAACTGAGGCAGCCTTACGTCAACGACGGGAAGCGTCAGCGGTGTGACGGCGATATATAGATGCGTCAGCGCGAAGGCCGCGGCGAAAATGCTCAGCGCAATGCCGAAGAGGCCCGGTGCGGCCCGTTGCCCGGTCCCTTCGTCGACAAGGGGATCGGCCATGAAAACCTCCGAGGGAATGGTGAAACTGCGGGAAAGAGGAAATGGCCCCCACCATCAGGCGGGGGCCGAAGGTCGGCTTACTTCGCGATAAGCCGCTCGGGCACGGTAACGCCCGCTTCTTCGTAGTAACGCTGCGCACCGGGATGCAGCGGCAGCGGCAGGCCGGCAATTGCCTTCTCCAGCGCCATCGCCTTCGTCGCCGGGTGGATCGCCTGCAGGAAGGCGAGGTTCTCGTAGATCGTCTTGGTGATCAGGTAGACGTTCTCTTCCGAGATGTCGGCGTTGGTGGCGAGGAAGTTCGGCTGCGCGATCGTGGTCACATCCTCATCCAGCCCCGGATATGTGCCCGCCGGGATCACGTATTCCGTCCACAGTTCACGCCCGCCATCGGCAGCGGCCAGTTGTTCCGGCGTGAAGTTCAGCAGCTTCACGCTGTCGGCCGCAGAGGCGAAAAGCTGGCTGATGGCGCCCGCCGGCACACCCGCCGGTGTGCTGATCCCCTTGACCTGGCCGTTCTGCAGGCTCTCGGCCGCCGGACCGTAGCCGCCGTAGACCAGCTCATAATCGGCATCGATATCGACACCAAGGCCGGAGAGCAGCGCGCGGTTGGACCCGATGGTGCCGGAGTTCTGGCTGCCGAGCGCCATCGCCTCGCCCTTCAGGCCGACGAAATCCTCCACCGTACCCGTGGGCGCGGAATCCGCGGCCGCAACGAAATGCTCCACGTTCTGCCACAGCATGGATACCGAGCGCAGGTTCTCCTGCTCGCCGGATTCCTCCAGCGGCCCCGTCCCCGTCGCGGCATAATAGCCATAGAGACCCTGCAGAATGGCAAACTGCGCCTCGCCCTCACGCAGCAGGCGCACGTTCTCGCCTGAGCCGGCGGAACTGATCGCCGACATACCGATGCTTTCGCTCGGCTGCAGTTTCACCTTGGTCAGCGTCGCCAGTGCAACACCGACAGGATAGTACGTGCCACCCGTGGACGCCGTTGCAAGAACGTAGTTGGCTTCCTCGGCCTTGACCGGGGCGCTGACGGATACCGTAACGGCAAGTGCGGCAGCCGCCGCTCCTTTGAAGATGTTCATCTTTTTCTCCCTGAATCCTGTGGATGCACGGTGGCACCCGCCGGCATACTTGCAGAACCGATCCGATATGGCCAGCGGCGAACCTTGCGAAAAGGCCGCATTCAAGGGCCCGAGCCGAATTTGCGGCCACCCGCAATGCCCCCCCCCTGCCGCGTTGCACATTGGCGCGGCAGATTGGTTCGACATCGAATTTCTATCGCGTCGCCAAGGCGTTGCGCGCGTTCAGACGCTCCAGGTTGACGATGGTCGACAACATCAGCCGGTCCTGGCTCCAGTCCGCCGGCTGCTGCAATGCAAGTGACAGCGCCCCGACCGCCAGCACCACGGGTACGGCCACCAACGCCACGATGGCCCGTGGCGCCCGCGCCTGACGCGCCTCTGCCACCGCCATCAACCGGCGGTACAAGAACGGCCGCCGCCGCGCCTCTACGAAGGCCACGCCGGGCAGCGCCCGGCGCACAGCGATGTTCTCGCGGCAGAACCGCAGCAGGCAGGCACAATATGCCCGCACATCCAGCCGGCCCCGTTCCACCAACCGCTGGTCGCAAGCCAGTTCGCGCAACTGCTCCACCTCCCGCTTCCACAGATGCATCGCCGGGTTCCAGAAAAAGAACGGCCGGATCACCTCCATACCGATCTCCCATGCCAGGTCGCCTTGCCGGATGTGCTGGAACTCGTGCGCCAGCACCATAGAAAGGTCCGCCGGTCGCGCCAGCAGTGATGAGGGCACCACAACGTAATGCCGCCGCCAGCCACGCGTCGAGAATGGCATGGTTATCTCGTCACTCACCAGCAGGCTCACCGTCCCCAGACGCCGCCAAACATGGCAGCGCCGCAGCACCTGCCAAACCGACAGCCCGCTCCATCCCAGTCGCACGGCGGCAATCACGAAACCTGCCAGCGCCACACCGGCGATGATCCAGGCTACCGGATGCGCGAAATCCAGAAACCCGCGAATGCCCGTTTCACGCATCGCGATCAGGGCCTCGAAATCCGCCGCCGGCATCTTGATCTGACCGTTCAGGTAATGCGCCACCGCGATATCGGAAATGGTAAGCGGCGCACCCAGCCAGCCCTCTGCCCGCAGCAAGCCGACACCAAGCATCGCCAGCGGGGTCAGCGCCATCGCCGCCAGCACCACCGTCATCGCCCGCAACTGGCCGATGAAGGCCCGCCCCAGTCCCAGCCGCCCCAGCGCGAACCGCACCAGTCGCCACAGGGCAAATCCGAATACCAGCACGACATTCGCTTCGAGATATGCGTTCAGAAGTGTTTCAGAGCCCATCATCTTTCAACTTCCTGTCCACCATCGCCCGAATTTCCTCGAGCGCTTCCACCGAAAGGCCTTCGTCATCGACAAGTCGTGCCACCAGACTAGCCGGAGTCCCGTCAAAAAGCTTCCGTGAAAGATCGCGCAGTGACCGGGACTGGTAGTCGTCCTTCTCGACCGTCGGCGTATAGATGAAGGTCTTGCCGTCGCGCCGGCTCTTCACGAAGCCCTTTTCTTCGAGAATGCGCATGATCGTGGCCGCCGAAGTGTAGGCCAGGCTGCGTTCCTCCGGCAGTTGTCCCAGCAACTCCCGCACCGATGCCTGCTCCAGCGCCCACAGGTGCGACATGAATTCCAGTTCCACCTCGGTCAGAAATTCCGAGTTCTTCTTTCTGCGCATAACAGACCTGTTCACACCCATGACCATCGTACCTCCAGCAGGTAGAGCGGAAATGAGGCGAGATTGAAAGTCATCGGCGACCTCACACCTTCCAGAAGCAGAAGAAAGCCCAGGCCAGTGCCAATCCAAGCGGCACCCACAGCGGCATTCCGAAAAATCCCAGCCACGCCAGAAAGATATAGACGGTGCCGAGAAGCGAGATGAACAATCGGTCTCCGCGCGTCGTCGTCAGGCCCAGCACCCCACGGCGCTCGTCGCCTCCCGGCCGCCGGATCTCCAGCACCGTGATTACGGCCATCGCTCCGAAAATCCCGACAAACACCAGCGCCGTCGGCCAGGTCCAGGCCATCCATCCCAGCATCACACCCTCCCCAGGGCGAAGCCCTTGGCGATGTAGTTGCGCACGAAGTAGATCACGATGGCGCCGGGGATGATCGTCAGCGTCCCCGCCGCCGCCAGCAGCCCCAATTCATATCCGGCACTAGAGGCCGTTTTGGTCATCGTCGCGGCAATCGGCTTGGCCTCCACCGCCGTCAGCGTCTTGGCCAGCAGCAATTCCACCCAACTGAACATGAAGCAGAAGAACGCGGCCACGCCCACGCCCGCCTTGATGCTGGGCAGGAAAATGGTCACGAAAAAGCGCGGAAACGAATAGCCATCCACATAGGCCGTCTCGTCCAACTCCTTCGGAACCCCACCCATGAACCCTTCGAGGATCCAGACGGCGAGGGGAATGTTGAACAGGCAATGCGCCAGCGCCACCGCCAGATGCGTGTCGAACAGGCCCACCGCCGAATAAAGCTGGAAGAACGGCAGCGCGAACACCGCCGCCGGCGCCATCCGGTTCGTCAGCAGCCAGAAGAAAAGCTGCTTGTCGCCCAGAAACCGATAGCGGCTGAAAGCATAGGCCGCAGGCAACGCCACGACGATGGAAATCACGGTGTTGATCGTCACGTAGATGATCGAGTTGATATAGCCCCAGTACCAGGTGGGATCCGTGAAGATCACCCGGTAATTCTCCAGCGTGAACGTCTGCGGAAACAGCGAGAACCCGGCGAGGATCTCGTTGGTGGTCTTGAAGCTCATCGCCACCAGCCAGTAGATCGGCAGCAACAGGAACGCGATGTAGAGGATGGGAATGAGGGAGCGTTTTCTCATTTGGCGTCATCCTTTGTCATCAGCGTGTAGAACACCCAGCTCACCAGCAGCGTGATCGCGAAATAGATCAGGCTCATCGCCGCCGCAGGCCCAAGGTCGAACTGCCCCAGCGCCATCTTCACGAGGTCGATGGACAGCAGCGTGGTCGAATTCCCCGGCCCGCCGCCTGTCAGCACGAAGGGCTCCGTGTAGATGTTGAAGCTGTCCATGAACCGCAGCAGGATCGCGATCGTCAGCACCGTCTTCATCTTCGGCAACTGGATGTACCGGAACACCGCCCAGCTGCTCGCCCCGTCGATCTTCGCCGCCTGATAATAGGCATCGGGGATCGAGACGAGCCCGGCATAGCTCAGCAGCACCACCAGCGATGTCCAGTGCCAGACATCCATCACGATGATCGTCACCCACGCGGCAAACGGGTTCTGCGTCATGTCATAGGGAATGCCCAGCGTCGTGTTCATCAGGTAGCCCAGCAGGCCGATATCTGGCAGCGTGAAGATGTTCCACATCGCCCCCACCACGTTCCACGGGATCAGCATCGGCAGCGCCATCAGCACCAGGCACACGGGCACCCAGAACCCCTGCCGCGGCATCGCCAGCGCGATGATGATGCCCAGCGGCACCTCGATCGCCAGAATGATGCCGGTGAACATGAACTGCCGACCCAGCGCCGCATAAAACCGGTCCGAATTCAGCAGTTGCTGAAACCAGTCCAGCCCCTGCCAGAAGAACACGTTGTCGCCGAAGGTTTCCTGCACCGAGTAGTTGACCACCGTCATCATCGGGATCAGCGCATTGAACGCCACCAGCACCAGCACCGGCAGCACGAAGAACCAGCCCTTCTGATTGACAGTCTTCATCGTCCCGCCTCCGTCGCCAGCCACCCGTCGCGATACACCCGCGTCTGCTCGGGCTTGAAGGCCAGATGCACCTCCGCCCCCTGCTCGGGCACCGGCCCCTCGACGATGGCCTTCACACTCACCCCGCCGGTCACCGCATCCACCACCGAATGCCGGCCCACGTCCGCCACCCGCGCCACCCGCGCCGGCAGGCCCGTGGCCCCGAGCGAGACGAATTCCGGCCGCACGCCGATCTGCGCCGCACCCTCGCCGGGCCGCACCGCCCCTTCCAGCGGCACCGCGCTGCCCTCGAAGAAGGCGCCACCATCCCGCACCTCGCAGGGCAGCAGGTTCATACCCGGAGAGCCGATGAAATGGCCCACGAACGTGTGCTGCGGCCGCTCGAAAAGTTCCACCGGCGTGCCGATCTGCACCACCTCGCCGTCCTGCATCACCACCACCTGGTCGGCGAAGGTCAGCGCCTCGGTCTGGTCATGCGTCACATAGATCATCGTGCGCCGCACCCGCTGATGCAGTTCCTTCAGCTTGCTGCGCAACTTCCACTTCAGATGCGGGTCGATCACCGTCAGCGGCTCGTCAAACATCACCACGTTCACGTCGTCGCGCACCAGCCCGCGCCCCATGCTGATCTTCTGCTTGTTGTCCGGGCTCAGCCCCGCCGCCTTGGTGTCCAGCATCGCCGTCACGTCCAGCATCTCGGCGATCTCGCGCACCCGCGCGTCCACGCGGGCGGCATCCACACCCCGGTTGCGCAACGGAAAGGCGAGGTTGTCGTACACGCTCATCGTGTCGTAGATCACCGGAAACTGGAACACCTGCGCGATGTTGCGCCGGTCCGGCGGCTCCGCCGTCACATCCTGCTCATCGAACAGGATCTTGCCCTCTGATGGCACCAGCAGCCCCGAGATGATGTTCAGCAACGTCGATTTCCCGCACCCCGAAGGCCCCAGCAGCGCATAGGCCCCGCCATCGTCCCATTCGAGGTCGATCTCCTTCAGCGCGTAGTCTTCCGGCTTCGAAGGGTTCGGGTAGTAGCTGTGCCGCAGGTTCGACAGGGTGATTTTCGCCATCTTACGCCACCAGCCGGCCGTCGGGCCCGAAATAGAAACACGCCGCCGGGTCCATCCAGAAGCGGTGCATCTCGCCCACCTCGTAAGGGTGCACGCCATGCGCGAGCGAAACCCACGCATCCGCGCCCATCTGGAAATGCGCACTGCTTTCCGATCCCGAAAGTTCCGTCACCAGCACCTCGCCCTCCAGCGCCACACCCTGCCCGCCCGTGGGCACCACATGGTGCGGCCGCACCGCCACGGTGTAGGCGCCATCCGCCAGCCCCGAAGCCGCACCCTCCAGCCGCCACGACACCCCGGTGCCCAGCCGCGCCTCGCCGCCCCGCACCTCGACACCGGCCGAATTTATCGGTGGGTCGGAAAACACCTCCGCCGCCGAAAGCGTCTCGGGCCGGCGATAGATCTCCGCCGTCCTCCCGAACTGGCGCACATGCCCGTCCTGCATCAACGCCGTATAGCCGCCCAGCAGCAGCGCCTCCTCCGGCTCGGAGGTCGCATAGACCACCACCGCGCCCCGCCCGGCGAAAAGCTCGGGCAACTGCTCGCGCAATTCCTCGCGCAGCTTGTAATCGAGGTTCGCCAGCGGCTCGTCGAGAAAGACGGCCCGGCTCTCCTTGGCGATCGCCCTGGCCAGTGCCGTCCTCTGCTGCTGCCCGCCCGAAAGCTCCTGCGGCCGCCTCTTCAGCATGGGGCGCAGTTGCAGGATGTCCGCAGCCTCCTCGACACGCCCCTGAATTTCGGATTTCGCCATGCCTGCAACCCGCAACGGGGAGGCGATGTTGTCGTAAACGGTCATGTGCGGATAGTTGACGAAGAACTGATGCACGAGGCTGATGTTGCGCTTCTGCGTGGAAAGCTTCGTCACATCCTGCCCGTCCATCAGGATCTGCCCCTCCGCGATCGGATCGAGCCCCGCCATCATCTTGATCAGTGATGTCTTGCCTGCGCCAGTCTCGCCAAGCAGTACGTTGAAGTGCCCTGTCTCCAGCACCAGCGAAGTCGGCTTGATATGGGTGATCTGGGCCACCCGTTTGGTGGCGCCGCGAAGTTCGATGGTCATTCCGGGGCTCTGCCTTTTCAAATTGCCGGCCCCGGCGTGCGATGGAGCGCACGCGGGGCCGGCAGCGCCGTCACTGGGAGGACCAGCGTGCGACGAGATCGTCGTAGTTCACGGTCTCACCCTGCGGCTTTTCGTTGTCCAGCTTGGGCTTGGCACCGCCATTGGCAAACCACCACTCCGCGTCCTTTTCCTCGTTGAGGCGCGGGCCGCAGCCGCCGTAGACATTGGCACCCTCATCCGCGCGCTGCATCCGCGCCATGGTGATGTCCATTTCCGAGGCCAGCCGGTCCATCGCTTCCTGCGGCGTGAAGGCACCGGAGTTCACGTCACCGATCTGCTGCCACCAGATCTGGGCCAGCTTCGGGTAATCCGGCACGTTGATGCCGGTGGGCGACCATGCCGTCCGGTCGGGCGAACGGTAGAACTCCACCAGACCACCCAACTTCGGCGCCCGCTCGGTGAAGCTTTCGTGCCGCACCGAACTGTCGCGGATGAAGGTCAGCCCGACATGGGATTTCTTCACGTCAACTGTTTTGGAGACGACGAACTGCGCGTAGAGCCATGCTGCCTTGGCACGATCTTCCGGCGTGGATTTCAGGATCGTCCATGATCCCACGTCCTGATAGCCGACCTTCTGGCCCTCTTCCCAGTACGGGCCGTGTGGGCTCGGCGCCATCCGCCACAGCGGGTTGCCGTCGGCATCCACCGTGTTGTTGCCTTCTGCCTGCGGCTTCACCATGTCGGCGGTGAATGCCGTGTACCAGAAGATCTGCTGTGCCACGTTCCCTTGTGCCAGCGCGGGCAGCGACTGGTAGAAGTCGTAGCTTGCCGCACCCGGAGGCGCATAGGCCCGCAGCCACTCGTCCCATTTGCGGATCGCATAGACGGCCGCAGGACCGTTGGCCGCGCCGCCGCGCGTCACGCTCGCACCCACGGGGTTGCAGGTGCCTGCTTCCATACGGATGCCCCATTCGTCGATCGGCACGCCGTTCGGTTCCCCCTTGGAGCCGGCACCCGCCATCGACAGCCAGGCATCGGTCATGCGCCATCCCAGATCCGGCGCGCGCTTGCCGTAATCCATGTGGCCATAGATCGTCACTCCGTCGACTTCCTTCACATCGTTGGTGAAGTATTCGGCGATGTCCTCATAGGCCGACCAGTTTACCGGCACACCCAGCGGATAGCCGTATTTCTCCTCGAAACCGGCTGCGATATCGGGATCGTCAAACCAGTCCTTGCGGAACCAGTACAGGTTGGCAAACTGCTGGTCCGGCAACTGATACAGGTCGCCGTCCGGGCCGGTTGTGAATTGCGTGCCCATGAAGTCGTCGAGGTCGAGATCGGGGTTCGTCACGTCCGCCGCCGGGCCCGCCATGAAGTCCGTCAGGTTGACAGCCAGTTGCAGCCGCGAATGGGTGCCGATCAGATCGCTGTCGTTGACATAGGCGTCATACAGGTTGCGGCCGGTCTGCATCTGCGTCTGCACCGCCTGCACCACTTCACCTTCGCCGAGGATCTGGTGATTGACCTTGATCCCGGTGATCTCCTCGAAGGCCTTGGTCAGCACTTCGGATTCGTATGAATGTGTCGGAATGCCTTCGGAAAGAACGTTGATTTCCATACCCGAGAACGGTTCCGCCGCCTGGATGAACCAGTTCATTTCCGCCAGTTGTTCGTCCTTGCTGAGAGACGAAGGCTGGAATTCCTCGTCGATCCACTTGCGCGCCGCGGCTTCGTCGGCAAACGCAGGTGAGTAACCCGCCAGCACGGCCGAAGCCGCGACAGCGGAGAGCAGATACTTGCGCATCTCATCTCCTCCCTGGAGTTTATATAAGCCGGTCTTCGCCGACTGGCCCGAGTGTCACGTCAAACTCCGGATATTGTCAAACTAAAAATTTAGTAGGTACATTTTTCCACCTAAAATATTGATAAATAATGGTTTTCAATTAAGTCGAGTCACAGCCCCCCTTCGCCGAAACCCCGCCAAGCCAAATCTTCGTGAGTCTCCCGCAGCGCCGCAATTCAGCATTCGTTAACCAAAGCACCACCATGCTCCGGTCATGACCACCCCCGGCGCGGAGTCCCTGTTCGACCGTCCGGCGCTGCGCCCTCCGGCCGGCGCCGCCGCGCGGCTGGCGTGGCTGCGCCTCGCCCGTTCCCACCGGGTCGGCCCCGCCACCTTCCTGCGCCTCATGGCCGAACATGGCAGCGCCGAGGCCGCCCTTGCCGCCCTGCCCGCCATCGCCGCCAGCGCGGGCGCCAGAAACTACACCCCCGCGTCCGAGGCCGACGCCAGACGCGAACTGGAAACCGGCCACCGCCTCGGCGCCCGCCTGCTCTGCCTCGGTGACCCTACCTATCCCCCCGCACTCGCCCGCATCGAGGATCCGCCGCCCTGCCTCTGGGCCCTCGGCGATCCCGGCCTCGCCGCCCGCCCCACCATCGCCATCGTCGGTGCCCGCAACGCCTCCGCCCTCGGCCTGCGGATGACGATGCGGCTGGCGGCCGAGGTCGGCGAATACGGTCTCGTCGTCGCTTCCGGCCTTGCCCGCGGCATCGACACCGCCGCCCACAGCGCCGCCCTGGCCGGCGGCACAATCGCCGTACTCGCCGGCGGGCTGGATTGCATCTACCCGGCGGAGAATGCCGCCCTCGCCCGCGACATCGCCGCCCGCGGTCTTCTCCTGTCCGAAACCCGTCTCGGCCTTACCCCGCAGGCCCGCCACTTCCCGCCACGCAACCGCATCGTCTCCGGCATCTCCCGCGCTGTGGTGGTGGTGGAGGGCGCGGCCCGTTCCGGCACGCTCATCACCGCCCGCAACGCGCTGGATCAGGGGCGGGAAGTCCTGGCCGTCCCCGGCCACCCCTTCGACGCCCGCGCCGCCGGCTGCAACATGCTGATCCGCGATGGCGCCACTCTCATCCGCTCGGGAGAGGACGTCGCCAGCGCCCTCGGCCAGACCCTGCCCCGCCGCACCGTCCCCAACGCCGCACCCCGGCCGGAGATCGCATCCCGCACGCCCCCACCCCGCCCCGGCGGCGACATCCGCCGCGAACTCCTCAACCTTCTCGGCCCCACCCCCATAGCCGAGGATGCGCTCATCCGCCGGACGGGCCAGCCCGCTGGCCGCATCATCGACACCCTGATGGAGCTCGATCTGGCAGGAGAGATCGTTCGCCACCCCGGCGGTCTCGTCTCCCGGGCCGTGGCCTGAAGTGCCCCCTGCGCACGCGACGCTTGCAAAAAATGCCCTCAAGGCATTAGCTTGGCTCCAAAAAAGGCAAGGCAACATCGATGCAGACCGCCGAGCAGCAGCAGCCGGAATGGCTCGCCCGCGCCGCCATTGCCGTGGCGGTCGTGTTTGCAGGCTTTATCCTACTCCGCCACGACCTTGCCTACTGGTACGACGAGGTCTTTACTCTGGGCGCCGCCGGCATCAATGCCAGCGGGCCGGATTGGCCGACACTGCGCGGCGATGTCCATCCGCCCACCTATATCCTGCTGGTTCGCGGCGTCTCCACCCTCATCGATGGTGCCGGTCCGGCCATCCGGCTCGTCAACCTGCTGGCCGTGCCCGTCTACGCCGCGGCGGCCATGGTCCTGTGGCGCAGCCTGCCGCGCCTCGCCTTCTGGGCTGCCGCCATCCTGCTCGGTTCCAATCTCTTCTTCTTCCTCACGGCGCTGGAATTGCGCTCCTACGGGTTGCTTCTTTCCCTCTCCACCCTCGGCCATGCACTCTGGCTTGCCCGGCTGAAGGGCCGCGCCTCCACCGTCGCCCTGATCGCAACCGCGCTCTGCCTCAGTGTTCTGCATTTCTTCGGCGCTGCCATGGCCGCCGCCCTGCTGCTTCTGGCCGCCCTGCGCGGGCCGCACCGCACCCTGCTGCTGGCCACGGCCTGCCTGCCCGTCCTGGCCACCTTGCTCTGGGCGTTCGTCATCGCCGACATCGGCGGTTCGCTTGGCGGCGGGCTCTGGATCACCAACGGCCTGCAACCATGGATCACCTTTCTCTCCGGCCTGCCGCTCGTCATCCTGCTGCTGATATTCCTTCCAATCCTGCGCCGCCGTCTGCCCGCCGCTCCATCCGTGCCCCACCCGGCGTGGTTGCTGGCGCCGGCAGCCATGGTCGTGGCCGTGGCCCTCGTCATCTCGCTGCATTCACCGGTCATCTCGGTCAAGAACCTGACGGTCACCATCCCTGGCCTCGTCCTCTTCACCGTCATCGCACTGCCCCCGGCAGCCCTTGCCGCCGCCAATGCCACCGCAGCAACACTGGGCATTGCCGTCGCAGCAGCCGGTCTGTCCGCATGGAAAGCCGGTCAGGATCACGAATATGTCCGCTGGGTCACCGAGACCGTCACGCCACCGGAATGCGATGGCGTGCCGCTATTTGTCTTCACCCCCGACATAGTCGACACCTATGCCCAGCAGGTCTTTCTCGGCCAGCAGCTCCGCCCGCTGCGCAACCTGCCCGACCTGACGGTGGAGGACATCTCTGCCTATCGCGGCGCCTGCAACATCATCGCCGCCGGCTGGCACGAGCCGGGAGAGACCGACATCATGCAGCGGTTCTTCGACGCGCGCGGCATCGCCGTGGCGATCACCACCCACCCGCAGCGCAAGTCTCGTGGCGATGCCAGCCTGTCCCCCGGATTCTACATCCGGACAACTCCCTGACACCAAGCCGCCTTGACACCGCCGCAAGGCCACACCAAGTTCCCGGCGCACTGACCCCCGAATTTCAAGGAGTATTTCATGGCCGTCGTCGTTGTTGAAAGTCCTGCAAAGGCAAAGACGATCAACAAGTACCTCGGCAAGGATTACACCGTTCTCGCCTCCTACGGCCACGTGCGCGACCTGCCGCCGAAGGATGGCTCCGTCGACACCGACCACGAGTTCGAGATGAAATGGGAGGTGGCGAGCGCTTCGCAAAAACACGTCCGCGCCATTGCCGAGGCCCTGAAGGATGATGATACCCTCATTCTCGCGACCGACCCCGATCGCGAGGGCGAGGCGATTTCCTGGCACTTGCAGGAAGCGCTGACGAAGCGCCGCGCCATCAAGAAGGACACGAAGGTAGAGCGGGTGGTGTTCAACGCCATCACCAAATCCGCCGTGACCGAGGCGATGAAGAACCCCCGCGCCGTAGACATGGAACTGGTGGAGGCCTATCTCGCCCGCCGCGCGCTCGATTACCTCGTGGGTTTCAACCTCTCGCCCGTGCTATGGCGCAAGCTTCCCGGCGCAAAATCCGCCGGCCGCGTTCAGTCCGTGGCCCTGCGCCTCATCGTCGAGCGCGAGATGGAGATCGAGGCATTCAATGCCCGCGAATTCTGGTCAGTCCGTGCGATGCTGGAAACACCCCGTGGCCAGCAGTACGAGGCCCGGCTGACGCATCTGGCCGGCAAGAAGCTCGACAAGTTCGACATCGCCACCGCCGAAGCTGCCGAACTTGCGGTCACCGCCGTCGCCTCCCGCGATCTGAAGGTCGCCAGTGTCGAGGCGAAACCCGCCTCCCGCAACCCCTCCGCGCCGTTCATGACCTCCACCCTCCAGCAGGAGGCCAGCCGCAAATTCGGTTTTGGCGCCCGTCAGACGATGAGCACCGCCCAGCGCCTCTATGAGGCCGGTTATATCACCTACATGCGGACGGACGGCATCGACATGGCGCCGGAGGCCGTCACCGCTGCCCGCGAAGCCATCAAATCCCGCTATGGTGCAGAGTACATTCCCGGCAGCCCCCGCATCTACAAGAACAAGGCCAAGAACGCCCAGGAAGCCCACGAATGTATCCGCCCGACCGACATGGCGCTCTCGGCGGAGGATCTGGGATCGCTGGAGGCCGACCAGAAGAAACTCTACGACCTGATCTGGAAACGCACCCTGGCCAGCCAGATGGAAGCCGCGAAGCTGGAGCGGACAACCGTCGATGTTTCCTCAGACGACGGCCAGATCACCCTGCGTGCCACTGGTCAGGTGATCCAGTTCGACGGCTTCCTGCGTGTCTACGAGGAAGGCCGCGATGATGTCGGCGACGATGAGGACGGCAAGCGCCTGCCCCAGATCTCCGAGGGAGAAGCGGCGGCCAAGGCACGGCGCGGCCTTGCCGAAGCCTTCGCCAAACTCACTCCCGACGCCGTGGTCGAGTCTCCCGGCACGCTCCAGAAGGAAGCCAACGCCATCCTCGGCGGCGAGGGTGCCGTACTCGGCCAGCAGAGCTTCACCCAGCCACCGCCCCGCTACACCGAGGCGACACTGGTAAAGCGTATGGAAGAACTCGGCATCGGCCGCCCCTCCACCTACGCGTCCATCGTTTCCGTGATCCAGGAGCGGGATTACGTCCGCAAGGAACAGAACCGCCTCATCCCGGAGGACAAGGGCCGTCTGGTGACGGCATTCCTAGAGAACTACTTCCGCAAATATGTCGGCTACGATTTCACCGCCGATCTCGAGAATGATCTGGACCGCATCACCTCCGGCGACGCCCAGTGGAAAACCGTGCTCACCCGCTTCTGGACGGATTTCCGCGCCGCCCTCGACGAAACCGCGGACCTGCGAATCACCGAGGTGTTGGAAAAGATCAACGAGGTTCTCGCCCCCCACATCTTCCCCGCCGAGGAAGACGGCAGCGACCCGCGCATCTGCAAGAACTGCGGCGCAGGCCGCCTCAGCCTCAAGACGGCCCGCTCCGGCGGCGCCTTCATCGGCTGTTCCAACTATCCCGAATGCCGTTACACCCGCCCCCTCTCCGGCGAACTGGAGGGCGGTGATATCGCCGGTCCGGACGGCAAGGTTCTCGGCCTCAACGACGAAGGCGAGACGATCACGCTGCGCACCGGCCGCTTCGGCCCCTATGTCCAGCAGGGCGACGTGACTGAAGAGGTGCCGAAACCCAAACGCGCCTCCGTCCCCAAGGGCGAGGATCTCTCCACCGTCGATCTGCCCCGCGCGCTTCAGCTCCTCTCCCTGCCCCGCAAGGTCGGCGACCACCCGGAGGGCGGCATCGTCGAGGCCGCGATCGGCCGCTTCGGCCCGTTCGTGGTGTGGGTCAGACCCCCGGCGGAAGGAGAAAAGAAAGAGAGCAAGACCTACGCCAACATCAAGGACCCGGCGGAGGTCTATACCATCGGCATGAACCGCGCGATGGAACTGATCGCCCAGAAAGCCGCCTCCGGCCGTGGCCGCGGCGCCGCCGCCACCCCGCTGAAGGAATTGGGGGAACACCCCGATGGAGGCCCCGTGAACGTCATGCCCGGCCGCTACGGCCCCTACGTAAAGTGGGAGAAGGTCAACGCCACGATTCCGAAGGAAACCAAACCCGAAGACGTGACGATGGAGCAGGCGCTGGAGCTGATTGCCGCCAAGGCGCCGAAGAAAAAAGCACCCGCCAAGAAAAAAACTGCACCGAAAAAATCGACGGCCAAAAAACCGGCGAGCAAAAAAACTGCTTCAACCAAAGGTAGTTAGCAGCTTTCCGCTGATAACTACCTGCAGTTGATTAACAAAAATCTAAAAAAATCACAGGTTGCCGAAACTTTCTTTCGCGCCGCTGCGTGGATTCTTGTGAGAGCCCCCCAAAAGCTCTCGGAAGGAAGGAAACACGCATGCCCTTGCAGACCGTAGCGCCCCCTTATCCCTCCTACCCTGTTGTATCCAGGGCAAGACGCGCGACCGTCATTGCAATCCGGGCCACATCGTGTCTCCGACCACGAAGCACGGAACACCCCCAAGTTTTCCGGCTTCTCTCCAGGCCGGCTGTCTGCTCCCCCCCGAGTCAGCCGGAAATTGCAGAAGGTCTTCCTGACCCCATGACCTTCTGTAAGGGGCCCCAGCCGAAATTTTCGCGGCCGGGGCCCCAAACCATTCAGCCACCGTGTTTCGCAAGGTAGCGCGCCATCTGCGCCGTGATCTCAGCAGAAATCCGCGCCCGCTGGGTTTCGCCCCGCGCCATCGCCCGTTTCGCCCGGTTGCCGGCCAGGGCATTGCGCGTGATCTGCATGTCCACCGTCTCGCCCACCGGCGCACCGCTGGCGGCATCCACCGGCGTCACGTGCAGCAGGATGTCATGGAAGGAAAACAGGCCGCCGGCCCGTGCCTTCGGTGTTACCGCATGGAAGTGATCGACCTCCACCTGCAGCACCACCGGCTGGCCTCCGAGGCCGCTGATGGCCCGCGTCGCTGCCACGTCGATCAGATCCGCCACCTGCGCCTTGCGGTCGCCGTCGGGATCTTCCCACCAGACGATGTCGCGGTCGGGAAAGCGCGTATCCGGGTCCGTGGATACGCTCAGCGCGGCGGGAACGGTCACCGCCACGTCCGTCACGTTCCAGCCCACCTGGCCACTATCACTACGGGAAATTTCGGAAGTACCGGCACAGCCGGCCAGAAGCGCGCCACACAGCGCGAGAACGGAATATTTTACCACTTGCCCCTCAACAGTTTGCAATCGTTAACAGTTTGTTAACGTTTAATGAGGGGCAAGAATGGCTGTATTGTGGCGTCGGCCGCCCGTTTTCATCCCAGGGTTAACGGCGCGCCGTCAGGCCTTGTCCGCCCGCTCCACCGGCCCTCCGGCCGCCACCCAGCCCTTGAAACCATCGCTTATGTGGGCAACGCGCGGCAATCCCATCTCCTGCAGGGTGGCCACCGTCAGCGCCGATCGCCAGCCGGAGGCGCAGTGGAAGACGAACGCCTTGTCCTCGCCGAAGATGTCCTTGAAATACGGGCTGTCCGGGTCAACCCAGAACTCTGCCATACCGCGCGGGCAGTGAAAGGAACCGGGAATCCAGCCATCGCGCTGCCGCTCCCGCACATCGCGCAGATCGACGATCACCGTTTCCGGGTCATTCGCCAACGGCAGCGCCGCCTCCGCACTCACCTCGTCGATCTTCGCCTTCGCCGCCGCCACCATCTCGGCAACGCCGGTCTTCAGTTTCCCGCTCATCCCCTGCCCTCCCCGCAAAAGCCGTGAAAGGGCACAGTGCAGCCGGCCCGCGCGGCAATCAAGCCTGCACGTGCCGGCTGCTTGGTGTCAGCAGGGCTTTGCGCCCCGTGCCCCGCAGGCTGCTGCCTGCGCGTCCGGCAGTTCCAGCGTCACCGTCACCGGCACGGCTACCGCCTGCGCCGTCACGCTGGCCGTCGCACCGCCACTGGCCATCAGCACCGGGGCCGATTCTGTCACTTTCGGCACCGTCATCGGTGCCGCCTTGACCCGCGCGATCGACCGTTTCGGCTTCGCCTTGGTCACCGGCGCAATCCTCGTCTTGAATTCCGCGCCGCTGGAAACCAGCCACGCCTGCGTCACCGCCGCGATCTGGCGGCTGATCCGCACTTTCTGCGTCTCGCCCCGCGCCTCCGCGGCCTTGGCGGCGTCGCCATGCAGCGCATCGAGGTCCGGCTCCAGTTTGGCCGAGGCCAGCACCGCGCCCGTCCGTGCATCGCGGACCGCCACCGCCAGCGTGATATCATGCCATGAACTCGTCCCCACGGCCCGTGCCCGCGGCGTTACCGCGTGGAACAGGCCCACGGTCACATCCAGCACCACCGCGCGGCTGCCGCGCATCTTCTGCGCACCGCGCTCCACCGCGTCGTGGACGATCTTGCCAACCTGCGCACGCCGGTCTCCCGCCGGGTCTTCCCACCAGACGATATGGTTGTTGGGAAACCGCACATTCGGGTCGGTCGACACCGTCAGCGATGACGGCACCGTCACCCGAACATCCCGCAGCGACCAGTCGGAAACCGACTTCGACGAGGCGGAAATCGGTGCATCGAACGCCTGCTCGGAGGGTCCGGCACAGGCCGACAGCGCCAGCAACCCAAGGCTCGCCACCGCAACGTTGCGTACAACGCTACCGCCCGCAGCCGTCAGGCCGAAGGCACGCGACGCGATACGGTGCCGGCAGTCCACCAATTTTCCGATACGCTCTGAAATTCTCATGTTACTCACCTACAATAGTCTCTCAGGTTGTAAATGATCCGCGCAAGCGTTCCAAATAAGGCAAATTGAAAGCATATCGTAGGCACCTTTCCGTTGATTTCTCCCCGTGACGCTTCCCCGCTGCCGTGATACCTCCCGAGCATGAGCAAACTGCCAACGTCCAATGAACTCCTGACATGGATTCGTGAAAATCCGCGAGACGCTTCCAAGCGCGACGTCGCCCGTGCCTTCAACATCAAGGGGGCCGACAGGATCGAGTTGAAACGGATGCTCAAGGAGCTGACGGAAAAGGGCCTCATCACCAAGGAGCGCAAGCATCTCCGCGATCCGAACCAGTTGCCACCCGTCTCCGTCCTCCGTGTGCTCGGCCCCGACGCGAACGGCGATCTCTTCGCCGAACCAGCCCAGTGGGAAGGCGAGGGAGAGCCGCCGCGCGTCCATCTTTCCCTGCGCCCCGGCGAACCCGCGCTGGGAGAGGGCGACCGTATCCTCGCCCGTACCGCCGTCTCCGCCGAGGACCCCGCCCTCTACAGCGCCCGCCTCATCCGCCGGATCGGCACCGGCCCGCGCAAGCTCGTCGGCATCTTCCGCGCCGGCGCCGAGGGCGGCCGCATCGTTCCCATAGACAAGAAATCGGATCGCGAATGGCAGGTCGCCCCGGGCGAGACCCACGGCGCCAGGGATGGTGAACTGGTAGAGGCGGAACAGTCAGGCCCGAAAAACCGCCTCGGTCTGCCCCGCGCCGCCATCACCGAACGCCTTGGCAATCCCGGCGCGCCCAAGGCCGTCTCCCTCATCGCCATCTATGAGCATGGGCTGCCCGATGCCTTCCCCGACGAAGTGCTGGAGGAAGCCGCCGCCGCCCAGCCGGTGCCCCTCGGCAAGCGCACGGACCTGCGCCACCTGCCGCTGATTACCATCGACCCGGCGGATGCCCGCGACCACGACGATGCCATCTGCGCCATACCCACGCCCACCGGCTTCACCCTCTGGGTCGCGATCGCCGATGTCGCCGCCTACGTCACCCCCGGCTCCGCCCTCAACCGAGAGGCGCGCATCCGCGGCAACTCCACCTACTTCCCCGATCGCGTTGTCCCGATGCTGCCCGAAGCCCTCTCCGCCGATCTCTGCTCGCTGCACGAAGGCGAGGACAGGCCCTGCATCGCCGTCGAGATGCACATCACCAAGGATGGCACCAAAACCGGCCACACCTTTCACCGCGCCCTCATGCGCTGCCCCGCCGCGCTGGCCTACGAGGAAGCGCAGGCCGCCGTCGACGGCACCCCGAACGCCCGAACCCAGCCGTTCCTCGAAGACGTCCTCACCCCCCTCTTCGCCGCCTACCGTGCCCTCGCGGCCGCCCGCGAGCGCCGCCAACCCCTCAACCTCGACCTGCCTGAGCGTCAGATCGTCCTCTCCGATGACGGCCACGTCACCTCCGTCAACTTCAAGGAGCGCCTCGACGCCCACAAACTGGTCGAGGAGTTCATGGTGCTGGCCAACGTCGCCGCCGCCGAAACGCTGGAGCAGAAACAGCGCCCCGTCATGTATCGCGTGCACGAGGAGCCGAGCCCCGAGAAACTCGACGCCCTGCGCGAAACTGCCCAGGCCTCCGGTCTCTCCTTTGCCAAGGGCCAGGTTCTCAAGACCAAACACCTCAACGCCCTGCTCGACGCCGCCGCCGGGCTCGAAGAGGCGGAGCTGATCAACCTCTCCGTCCTCCGCTCGATGACGCAGGCCTACTACGCGCCGGAAAATTTCGGCCATTTCGGCCTTCACCTCCAGCGCTACGCCCATTTTACCAGCCCGATCCGCCGCTACGCCGACCTGCTGGTCCACCGCGCCCTCATCACCGCCCACGGCTGGGGAGACGATGGGTTGTCCGAGCACGATATCGAGAACCTCGCCGCCACCGGGGAACTCATCAGCCAGGCCGAACGCCGCTCCATGATCGCCGAGCGCGACACCACGGATCGCTACCTCGCCGCCTATCTCGCCGATCGCACGGGCAGCGAATTCGCAGGCCGCGTCTCCGGCATCGCCAAGTTCGGCCTCTTCGTCAAACTCTCCGAGACCGGCGCCGATGGCCTCGTTCCGCTCAGCACGCTCGGCAACGAATACTGGCACTACGACCGCGACAGCCAGACGCTGATGGGCTCGGACTCCGGTCTCACCATCGCCCTGGGAACGCCTGCCCTCGTCCGCCTGAAAGAGGCGGATGGCCTCACCGGCGGGCTGATCTTCGAGATGCTGGAACTTGACGGCAAATCCCTGCCCACGGGCAGCACCCGGTCCCGCGGCAAGCCGCAAAAGCGCAAGCTTGCCCGCAGCCGCGCCAAATCCCGCAAGATCTCGCGCAAGGCTGGCCGGAAGTAAGCCCATCCACCGCCCATGAAAAAGCCCTCCCCGCGCCGCCGCGGGAAGGGCCTGTTTCGGTCAGCTGGCCTGAAATCAGACGTCGAGTTCGGTGACGCCGTTCACGGTGATGGAAACATCGCCACCGGAGATCACGCCATCGGCGTCGGTCACGGCATAGGTGAACACGAACATGTCCGTCTCGCCTTCGTCCAGATCGGCGAAATCGCCCAGCGGATCGACAACGAGATCGCCGTCAGCCTCCAGTGTCAGAGCCGCGGTGCGGCCGCCGAGAGAAGTGAACTCGAACGTGTCGCCGATCGGGATCTCAACCTCGCCGAAGCCTGCGAAGAACACAGTCAGCACGGCATCGCTGGCCGCGATGTCGTTTTCCAACACGTTCAGAACCGCAATGCCGTCCTCGTCGATGGTTACATCGTCCTTCACCGCTTCCAGGTCGGGCGTCACGGTAATCACCACGTCACCGTTGGTCGTGTTGCCTTCGGCATCGCGCACGGCATAGCTGAAAACGAACAGGTCCTCGGCAGTGAAATCGCCTTCCGGGTCGAAGGTCACGTCGCCGTTCTCTTCCACCGTCAGCAGGCCACTGTTGCCGGCGTCGGACGTGAATTCGACAGTCTCGCCCAACGCGATTTCCAGTTCACCGTAGCCCGCGAAGAACAGCGTCAGCACCGCGCCTTCGGCGGCAACGTCGTTGTCCAGAACGTTGAAGGCGATGGTGTCACCCTCGGCAACCGTCACTTCATCCTTGATCGCTTCCAGTTCGATCACCGGCACCACCGGGTCGTCCTTGCAGCCCCAGTTGCCCCAGTCGCCGAAATCCCAGCCGCCTTCCTTGATACGGCCCCACAGCTGGAAGCCCCAGCTTATCTTGTGGCCCCAGCCGCCAATATCCCAGCCGCCCTTGCTGCCCCAACCGCCGCCGAAGCCCCAGTCGTTGCCGCCGCCCCAGCCGCCGGAATGGCTGCGGCCGCCGTCATGGCCCCAGCTGTAATTTCCACCAAAGCCGTACTTGTTGAATCCGGAATTGAAACCATAATGCCTGGTCACAGCATGCACCCCTTACTTTACGGGCTCAGGCGAGAGCCCCGATTGTTACTGATCTGCGGTTTGCCTACACGCAAACACATGCGCGTTTTAGCAAGACAAAAATGAATTCAAAGCCCAAATCCGTCCCATCGGCGGGTTTTTCCAGCATTTCGGTCAGGAATGTCGAAGATGAGCAATATGGCCAAATTATGAAAAAAATTTTGCGTAAGTTTCACGGGGCCTTTCGGAAGCGCCGTGTGGCATCGACGCTCATTTCTGCCGCTTGTGCCGTACGCCCCATGCATGCAACGCCTTGACGATGTCCCGCAACTCCCGGCCCTTTTCCGTCAGGCTGTAATCCACCCTTGGCGGCACCACCGCGTGGACCTCGCGATGAACGATCCCGTCCGCCTCCAACTCGCGCAACTGTTTGGTCAGGCTGCGCTGCGTCACGTTGCCGACCCGCCGTTTCAACTCGTTGAAGCGCAGCGTGCCGTCCATCAGGTGGAACACCACCAGGCCCTTCCACTTGCCGGCAATCTGTTCCAGCGCGCCTTCCACCGGGCAGCCGGTGCTGCAGTCATAGGTGTTGAACCGCGGCTTGGTGCCCTCGACCAGATTTACAGTATCCATTTGGTACCTATATGCCTTTTTTGTGCGTATTGCCGCCTTGGCAACCGTCCACATATGGCTTGGCACCGAAGAATTGTCAAAGGAGACACCCGATGAAAGCCGTAGGATACCACCAGCCCGGCGCGCTCGACCGCAATGACGCCCTCCTCGATCTGGAGGTAGAGCGCCCGCAGGCCACCGGCCGCGATCTGCTCGTTCGCGTCCAGGCCGTTTCAGTCAACCCCGTCGATTACAAGGTCCGTCAGAACCGCCCGGCAGAAAATGGCCAACCCGCGATCCTGGGCTGGGATGCCGTCGGCGAAGTGGTGGAAACTGGCGAGGCCGTTACGGGGTTCAAGCCGGGAGATGTCGTCTGGTACGCCGGTGCGATTGATCGCCCGGGCACCAACGCCGAGTATCACCTCGTCGATGAACGCATCGTAGGTCACAAACCGGCATCGCTCTCTGTCGCTGCCGCCGCCGCGATGCCGCTTACCACCCTGACGGCGCACGAGATGCTGTTCGAGCGTTTGCGTGTCTCCAGCCCGGTGCCGGGCGCCGCTCCTGCCGTGCTCATCATCGGCGGTGCCGGTGGGGTCGGCTCCATCGCCATCCAGCTTCTCCGCGCCAAGACGGATCTGCAGGTTATCGCCACCGCCTCGCGCGACGAAACCAAAGCCTGGGTCCGTGATCTCGGTGCCCATCACGTGATCGATCACAGCCAACCGCTGCCGGCGCAGGTCGAGGCTCTCGGCATTGGACAGCCGGGCTTCGTATTCTCGACCACCCACACAGGTGCCTATCTGGACCAGGTTGCCGAACTCATTGCCCCGCAAGGCCGTTTCGGCCTGATCGACGACCCGGCGACGCTCGACATCTCCGTCTTCAAGTCCAAGGCGGTCTCGATCCACTGGGAGATGATGTTCACCCGCTCCCTGTTCGAAACCGCAGACATCGCGGCACAGCGAGACATCCTCGAAGAGGTCGCCTCCCTGATCGACACAGGCAGGATTCGCTCCACCGTCACCGACACGCTCGGCCAGATCAACGCGGGCAACCTTCGCCATGCACATGAAATACTGGAGAGCAACAGCGCCCGCGGCAAGCTGGTGCTGGAAGGTTTCTGATCGTACGAAGTGACCAGACGGGGAGTAGCAGGGTCGGGTTTGCGGCCCGGCGACGTCCCGTTTTTTCGTCAATTCCTGACAGGAACACTCGCAATACCGAAACCATACCGAACCCATACCAAAACCATACTTCCTGACCATTTGGTCAAAAGTGATTTCAGGCCGCACCACACTTTCGCCAAAGCGCTTCTTTTGCTATGGTTGCGAAAACATCAAAAACCAGAGCAGGATGTAACCCGTGACAAGCTTGAAGGCCCTTTTTTCATTGGCGCTGACAGCCATCATCGCCACCCCCGCCGCCGCTGATTTCCGCCCCAAGGCCCGCGATTTCAGCACCCCGGCCAACCCACCAATTGTGCAGGCTCAGGCCTCGGGCGGATTTGAGGCATGGAAGGCGGATTTCCGACGCCGCGCCATTGCAGCCGGCATTTCACCGAAGGTATTCGACATTGCTTTTCAAGGGGTTAGGCCGAACGAGCAGGTTCACAGGCTCGCAGCCAAACAGCCCGAATTCACCAAGCCGATATGGGAATATCTGGACTCCGCCGTATCGTCCGACCGCATAAACAACGGCCGCCAGAGCTACCGCAACAACCGTCAACTTGTTGAATCCATTGAGAAAACCTATGGTGTGGAAGCGTCGGTCGTCGTCGCCGTCTGGGGGATGGAAACCAACTACGGCACCTATCGCGGCAACATCGGCACCATAGAGAGCCTCGCCACCCTGGCCTACACCGGAAGCCGAAAAAGCTTTGGAGAAGAACAACTTATGGCCGCGCTGAAGATCCTTCAGAACGGCGATGTTCACCCGTCCCAGATGAAGGGAAGCTGGGCCGGAGCCATGGGTCATACCCAATTCATACCCACCAGCTACCTCTCCTACGCACAGGATTTCAACCGCGACGGCCGCCGCGACGTCTGGTCCACCGACCCCACAGACGCCCTCGCCTCCACCGCCGCCTATCTCAAACGCTTCGGCTGGCGCCACGGACAGCCGTGGGGCGTCGAAGTCCGCCTCCCGCAAGGCTTCAATTATGCCAACGTCGACCAGGACCTGAAACGCCCCGTTTCCCGCTGGACGGAACTCGGTGTCCGCGGCCTCGACGGCCGACCCGTGCCCAACCACGGCGAGGCCGCGCTGTTGGCGCCGGCCGGTGCGCGTGGGCCAATCTTCATGATTTTCAACAACTTCAATGTCATCAAGCGGTATAACAACGCCACGTCCTACGCCATGGGTGTCGGCCATCTGGCCGCGCGTATCAACGGCGCGCCCGACTTCTCCGCCGGTTGGCCGCGAGGTGACAGGGCGCTCAGCCGCACCGAGAAGCTGGAGTTGCAACGTCACCTGAACGCCCGCGGCTTCAGCGTCGGTTCACCGGATGGCAAGATCGGCCCGCTGACAATCGGCGCCATCCGCAACTACCAGCGCTCCCAGGGCCTGACCGCCGACGGGTATGCGTCCGCCACCCTTCTCCAGCGCATCCGCAGCCAGTAGCCCAAAAGGGAAGCGGCATCACTCGGGGGCGCCGATCTCCAGCTTCACGGCGGCATACCAGTCGGCATAAGCGCGGATTTCGGCGTCCGTCAGTTCGGCGGCAACCTCACTCATGACTTCGTGCACCCGCTTTCCGCCGCGAAAGGCCTTGAGTTGCGTATCGATGTAGATGTTGGTTTCGCCGGCAAGGTTCGGCACATCCTCCACTTCGGCGATACCGTCCACCCCGTGGCAGGCGATACAGGGCTCAGGCGCGCTCTCCGGGTCCGCCTCCAGCGTCGCCGTGGCGGCATGCCCGGCGTACCAGGCTGCAACGTCCGAGATCTGACTGTCGCTTAGCCCACCCGCCACAACGGTCATCATTTCATGCGCACGCGCACCCGACCTGAACGCCAGCAGCTGTGCCTCCAGATACGCAGCGGGCTCCCCGCCGATGTGCGGGGCGATTGGAATTTTTGCAAACCCGTCAATACCATGGCAGGTACGGCACATGGTCGCCACCTGCCGGCCGGCCTCCAGGTCAGCCGCACTGCCACCCCCGGCGAGGATTATCCCGCCGAGGGTAAGAACAAGGCAGCGCATCAGCCTTCGTACCAGATGCGATAGAGCGCACCCGCCAGATCGTCTGACACCAGGATGGAGCCGTCACGCAGATTGACGACGTCAACCGGCCGTCCGAGGTACTCGCCGTTCTCGTCTATCCAACCCTCCGCGAAGGGTTCTGTTGTCGCATTTCCCTCATCGTCGATGAAGGTTACCATGACCCGCGCACCCACCGGCGTCGTGCGGTTCCACGATCCGTGCTGCGCCGAGAAGATGGCGTTGCGATACCGTTCCGGGAACATGTTCCCGGTATAGAAAGACATCCCTAGGTCCGCGGCATGGGCCACCGTCTCCACCGCAGGCATCACCACTTCCACGGGCACTTCCTCACCCTTGTACTCATTGGTTCGGACATCGCCGCCGCCATACCACGGATGGCCGAAATGCTGCCCCGCTTCGGTCTGACGGTTGATCTCGCCCGGTGGAATGTCGTCGCCCATCCCGTCCACCTGGTTGTCCGTCCACCACAATTCACCGGTCTCGGGATTGAAATCATGGCCCACCGAGTTCCGCACCCCGTAGGTATAGACCTCGCGGCCCGTTCCGTCCGTGTTCATGCGAATGATCCCGCCGATGCCCACGTCGTTATAGAGGTCCAGCTTTTCTGGCGGCGCCACATTGAAGGGCTGGCCGAGCGAGATGTAAATCTTGCCATCGGGCCCGATCTTGCACACCCGCGCGGTGTGGTTGAAGCTTTCCTCCTCAGGCGGGATCAAATCGCCCTTGGCCACGAGGTTGAACGCGGCGACATCCGGGCTTTCGTAGAAGAACTCCGCCGCCGGAAACAACAGCACGCGGTTCTGCTCGGCTATATAGAGGAACCCGTCTGGCGAGAAACAGGGACCGTTGGGGATGGAGAACGTCAGCGACGGCGCAAAGTCCTTCACTTCGTCGGCCACCCGGTCCTTGTTGCGATCCGTGACCGACCACACCTTGTCCTTGCGGGTGCCCACGAAGGTCACGATCCCCTGCGGACCCACGGCCATGTGCCTGGCGTCCGGCACGATGGCGTACAGTCCGATCTTGAACCCGTCAGGCAGCGTGATCTTCTCCAAAGTCGCTTCGATCCCGGCGGCATAGTCCCCGCCCTGTTCAACGAAAGTGAAATCGGTCACCCCGGTACTCTGGAAATTTGAGAGCTTTTCGAGATTGTCAGGCACGTCAGCCGTCTGCGCCAGGCCAGCCCCGGCGACGAACGTTAACGCGGATACGTTCAAAAGCAGTTTAAGCAAGTCAGTTCCTCCCACTCAGATTATGGGCGGCCGTTCGGGCGGCCGCTCTGTGAACCTGTAAAGCCGAGGTTGCCGAAGGCCGGCTCCTGCTCATGCTGCCAGATGGCGAGGTGAGTGATGTTCGAAGACCCCAAGACGGTCTCCGGCACGGTGTCGAAATTTCCCCCACGGTCGTCCATAAGCCCGATTTTTCGGGATTGGCCTGAACAAGGCGGCACTCGGCACAACAACCGATCGCGTCAGCGCGGCAATCCATCGCAACGCACCCGGAAACCGTGAGAAACACGATACCGGGAAGTCGCCCTGAATCAAGTTGCTTGCAGTCGTAGTCCCCGCTCCGTCACGCCGGGACCAACTCCATCCGCTTCTCGCGGACCGGCAGGTGAACGATGGCGGAAAACGCCCCGACGCCGACGCCGATCCACCAGACGGCGTTGTAATTGCCATAGAGGTCATAGAGTTCGCCCCCAAGCCAGACGCCGAGAAAACTCCCGAGCTGATGGGAAAAGAAAACGATGCCGTACAATGTACCCATGTACCGCAGGCCGTAGATATGGGCGACGAGGCCGGACGTTAGCGGCACGGTGGCAAGCCAGAGGGAGCCCATCACCACAGAAAAAAGGATGACGGATGTTGGTGTCATCGGCATCATGATGAACAACGCCGCAGCAATGGTGCGCCCGAGATAGATACCCGATAGAAGGTACTTCTTGGTGTAACGCTTACCGAGCCATCCTGCAGAAAGCGTGCCGACAATATTCGCGGCCCCAATTACCGCAATCGCCACGGCTCCGAGAGCAGAGGTGGAGGTGACACCTATGCCCGCGATCACACCTGCCGGATCGATCGGGCCGCACACCTCGGCGATGAACGCCGGAAAATGCGCGGTGATGAAGCCAAGTTGATAGCCGCAGGAGAAAAAGCCGAGAAATATGAGTGTATAGGAAGGGTCACGAAAGGCACGGCGCAGGATCTCCCCCATGCTTTCCTCAAGTTCGACGCGGCTGGCAACCTGAGGAGAGCGGATCATCGGAATGACAATCAAGACACCGAGGACGACGGCGGCGAAGACGAGGAAAACCGAGGACCAGTTCATGTAGCCGAGCAGGAACTCCGCCGCCGGTGGCCCGACGATCTGCCCCGCCGAACCCGCCGCCGTGGCGACACCCAGCGCCATAGAGCGGTTTTCGTCCGAAGCCGCGCGGCCGACGATGGCAAGGATCACGCCGAAGCCCGTACCGGCAATGCCAAATCCTACAAGAATGGACCAGAATTGGTGAGCTATGGGCGTCACGGCAAAACTGGAAAGGATCAGCCCGGCTGCGTACATCAGCGCGCCAAGGATGATCGCCCGCCGATCGCCGAACCGTTCGGCAATCGCCCCGAAAATCGGCTGACCAACGCCCCAGGCAAGGTTCTGGATGGCGATGGCCATGGAAAACTCCGCCCGCGGCCAGCCGAACTCGTCGGCAATCGGGATCTGGAAGACACCGTAGCTGGCCCGGATCGCGAAGCCGATCAGCAGGATGATGCAGCCGCCGATGAGAACCGGGGTGATCAGGGGGGAGGATTTGTCTGACATGGGCGCCTTCTTTCGAGCGAAAGGCTTAGCGGCTCGGTCACGCGGGTCAATTCATCTTTCTTGACCTGCAACATTCCATTGTGAAATGCCCGGCCCAGTTGATCGCTTGCACATCCGCAACGATCCGGTAAACCCGACGCCATGTCCGATGGCCTGTTACCCGTATATAGACGCATGGTCGCCGAAGGCGTGCTGAAAGACGACACGGCGCAGCGGCTTGCCGTGGAAAAGCTTCAGATCCTGCACAATCGCCTGAAGGATTACTCTGCCGAAACGCCCAAGAAGGCCTTGCTGGGCCTGTTCGGCTGGGGCCGGGAGCGGCTGAGAGAGGCCAGCATACCCGGCCTCTACATGTACGGTGGCGTCGGACGCGGTAAATCCATGTTGATGGACCTGTTCTACCAATCTTCCACCATCATCCCCCGCCGCCGCGTCCACTTCCATGCTTTCATGCAGGAGGTGCACGCTGAAATCTTTGCAGTTCGCAAGGAGGGCATCGAAGACCCGATTACCCCAGTGGCCGATGGCATCGCCGACAGCGCGACACTGCTCTGCTTCGACGAGATGCAGGTCACCGATATCACCGATGCAATGATCGTCGGCCGGCTGTTCGAGCGCCTGTTCGCCCGCGGCGTTGTCATCGTCGCCACCTCCAACCGCCACCCCGATGATCTCTACAAGGACGGCCTGAACCGCAACCTGTTCCTGCCGTTCATTGAAGAGTTGAAAGCGCATCTGGAAACCCATCATCTGGAAAGTGACACAGATCACCGGCAGGCCCGCCTACAGGGAATGCAGGTTTACCACACACCTCTCGGACCAGAGGCCACGAAAGCACTCGACACGGCATGGGATGATCTTGCTGGAGGCGAGCCGGAACCCCTGACGATCAAGAGACAGAACCGGGATGTCGTCGTTGCCCACCACCTCAATGGCGTGGCGAGGGACAGCTTCCGCAACCTGTGCGAAACCCCGCTCGGACCCGGTGATTACCTTGCTTTGGCCGAAGCTGTGCGGGTGTTGATCATCGACGACATCCCGCTGCTGTCGCGGGCGCAGGCCAACGCGGCCAAGCGTTTCGTGACCCTGATCGACGCGCTCTACGAGGCGCATACCCGGCTTATCTGTTCCGCAGCGGCCGAACCGGAAGCACTTTATCCAGAGGGTACGGGAGCATTCGAATTCGAACGCACCGCCTCCCGCCTGCGGGAAATGCAAAGCGCTGACTGGCAGAAAAACGGCTGACACAGCTCGCTGCCGCGCTACTCGCTAGTCTACCGAACTGCAGGGAAAACTTCGATCATTGGAGCGGGCGATGAGATTCGAACTCACGACCCTAACCTTGGCAAGGTTATGCTCTACCCCTGAGCTACGCCCGCTCTCTTGATCGTGGAATGCTTATAGTCATCTGCTCGGCGCACGCAAGCGGAAAAAACCGCCTTTCCATGAGTTTTCAATGCAGATTTCTTTGCCCCTCCGTTCAATCGATTCCGCCGGTGGTCTCCACGTCCGTCTCGGCCTCCTGCTCGCCTTTGCGCGGCTCTCGTTCAACGTCTTCGCGCACCCTTCCGCCCTTGGGCGGCGGCGTCCAGCCACGCTCTGTCCGGTCATGGAATTCCGTGCGCATTCCCTTCATCGCGGCGTTGAGTTCCGCGTTGATCTGGCGCGCCCGGGCAACATACGCCTCGTTTTCCGTCGGATTTCTTTCCGGATCCCAGACACGGGCCAGTTCTTCCAGATGCGCACGGTCCTGCTTCACGTAGACCCGCGCCGCCTTCTCTACCTGAAAGGGATGATGGCCGAGCGCCAGCAGCGCATATTTCCCGGCGCGCACGGAACTGTCGAAGGTCTCTCTCACGATATCCCGCGCACCGGCGGCATAGAGCTCGAACGTGTGGATGCGATCATAAGCACGCGCAACGATCTTCACGTGCGGATGCTCGCGTGAGACGTGGCGCACCATCTCCACCGCCTTCTGCCTGTCGTCGAGCGAGACGACCAGAACCGACGCTTCCCGAATGCCCGCGGCCAGCAGCATCTCCGGGCGGCTCGGGTCACCGAAATACCCTTCAACTCCGAATTTGCGCAACCCGGCGACAAGATCATTGTGGTAATCGATGACGACCGTCTTGTGGCCCTGACTCAATAGGATGCGATTCACGATTTGGCCAAAGCGACCAAGCCCGGCAATGATAACGGTTCCGGTTTCCTGAATCTCGTCATCCTCCGGTATCTCAACCGTTATCCGGCGCGCGATAACGCGGTCATAGAAGATGAACAAGCCGGGCGTAAACAACATCGAAAGTGCAACGATCAGCAGCAGGCTTTCCGCGATCTCTCCCGGAATGACGCCGTTCTGAGTCGTGAAGCTGAGCAGAACGAACCCGAACTCCCCGGCCTGTGCCAGAGATAGCGCATACAGCCAGCGGGCCTGTCCCCGTATCCGGAACACGAACCCAAGACCGAACAGGATCACGAACTTCAAGGCCATCAACGCCAGCGTCAGCCCGAGAATGACGAAGAAATCCGCAAACAGAAGCGTGAAATTTATCCCGGCTCCAACCGTGATGAAGAAGAGGCCAAGCAGAAGGCCCTTGAACGGTTCGAGGTTGGCCTCGAGTTCGTGTTTGTACTCGCTGTTGGCCAGAACGACGCCGGCAAGAAAAGTCCCCAAGGCAGGCGACAGTCCGACAACCGTCATCAGCAACGCCACGCCGATGATCAGCAGCAGCGCCGCCGCCGTGAATATTTCCTGCAGTTTCGCATGAGCAATGAACCTGAACACCGGCCGGGTCAGATAGTGACCACCCAGAACGATGACAATGACGGAACCGAGGACGATCCCCGTCACCATCCATGCTGGCAAACCTTCCAGCAGATTCATGGAGCCGTGGCCATCTCCTTCGGCGCCGTGACCCGCATCTGCCTCAACCGTCCCGTGTTCGCCGACCACCATCGTCGGCCCTTCGCCGTGCGCCACCAGTTCCGGCAGCGCGAGAAGCGGGATCAGCGCCAACATGGGGATAACGGCAATGTCCTGACTCAGAAGGACCGAAAACGCGGAGCGGCCGCCCTCGCTGGAGGTCATACCCTTCTCCGTCAGGGTCTGCATCACGATGGCGGTGGAGGAAAGGGCCAGCACCAGGCCGATGGCAAGGCCGATGCTCCACGAAATGCCCAATGTCCATGCCAATGCCCAAACGGCCCCCGCCGTCAGCACGATCTGCAATCCACCCAGCCCGATCAGCCGGGTGCGCATGGCCCACAGGGCCCGCGGTTCCAGTTCAAGGCCAATCAGGAACAGCATCATCACCACGCCAAACTCCGCGTAGTGCTGCAAATCCTGCGTTTCGGCGCCGACCACGCCCAACAGCGGCCCGATGACGATTCCCGCAATCAGGTAGCCAAGCACGGAACCAAGGCCGAGACGGTTGGCCACGGGCACCGCAACGACGGCCGCCGCAAGGTAGATCGTCGCCTGCAACAGCAGGTTTTCCAAAACTCAGCTCTCCTCTTTCATCAGTGCGTCGATGTCAGCGTTGAGATGGCTGACCTTACCGGCAGCCTCGATATCCAGTCGGCCCTCCCGCAGCGCCGCCAGTACCTGCCGCCATTCGGCAACATGCGCACCTACGCGGCCTTCTTCCGCTGCCCGTCTTGCGCCATGCAGTACGAAGGGTGCGATGTAGCGCATGCCGCACAGCCGCGCCGTTTGCTCCAGCGGTGCCAGCAGTTCCCGGATCGTGAACCGGTTGTAGCCTTCCGTCGAATAGGCATCCTCCGGCCCCCCGGTCGTCAGACTGGCGAGAAAAACCTTTCCCCGCAAAGCCGTTCCGCCCTCGCCATAGGCGAACCCGTATTCGAGAACCAGATCCTGCCACTCTTTCAGAATGGCTGGTGTCGAATACCAGTACATCGGAAACATGAAGACGATGACATCGTGTTCCCGCAGGCGCGCCTGCTCCACGTCGATGTCAATGTCGGAAGTCGGATACTCGCCATAGAGATCGACGAAGGTAATATCGCTGATTCGTCGGGTTGCGCGCGCCAGCGGCCTGTTGACCTCTGATCTTTCGTGTGACGGGTGCGCATAGAGAACCAGAATGCGCCGCTCGACCGTCTTCATGCAATGAACCCCAATGTTTTTCCCATGCTACTGCGCGGTTGCGTCAGGGTCTACAGAGACACCTGTCGCAAAGGCAATATTTGCAAAAGAACATCCCGTGAACACCCTTTCCATCCGCCGGAATTGACGCTACATCTTGCGGATGAACGGCTGGGACATGGGTGAGGATGAAACCTTTGACAGGTGGGAAGGCGAAAGCCTGTCCGCCCGCGCGATGGCTGCGCGACCAACTCCCTACCTCGATGGGCTCAACCCCGCCCAGCGACAGGCAGTGGAAACACTGGACGGACCGGTTCTTGTCCTCGCTGGGGCCGGTACCGGCAAGACCCGCGCACTGACCACACGTATCGCGCATCTTCTCAACACCGGCCGCGCCCAACCCAACGAAATCCTCGCCGTCACCTTCACCAACAAGGCGGCGCGCGAGATGAAGGAGCGCATAGGCCACCACGTCGGCGGAATGATCGAGGGCATGCCATGGCTCGGCACCTTCCATTCCATCTGCGTCAAGCTGCTTCGCCGCCATGCCGAACTGGTGGACCTGAAGACTAATTTCACGATTCTCGACACCGATGATCAGATCCGCCTGCTCAAGCAGATCATCCAGGCTGAAGGCATCGACGACAAACGCTGGCCAGCCCGTATGCTGGCCAGTCTGATCGACGGCTGGAAAAACCGGTGCTGGACTCCGGAAAAGGTGCCCTCGTCGGAAGCTTCAGCCTTCAACCATAGGGGCACCGAACTTTTCGAGCAGTATCAGGAACGGTTGAAGGTGCTGAACGCCGTGGATTTCGGCGACTTGCTGCTGCATGTCGTCGAGATTTTCCAGAAACACGAAGACATTCTCGCGAAGTATCAGCGCTGGTTCCGCTACATCCTCGTCGATGAGTATCAGGACACCAACGTTGCCCAGTATCTCTGGCTGCGGTTACTGGCCGGCGGTCACAAGAACATCTGCTGCGTAGGCGACGACGATCAGTCGATATATGGCTGGCGCGGGGCCGAAGTCGGTAACATTCTTCGTTTCGAAAAGGACTTTCCCGGCGCCGAGGTAATCCGGCTGGAGCAGAATTACCGCTCCACGCCCCATATCCTCGCCGCCGCCTCCGGCGTGATCGCCGCCAACGAGTCCCGTCTCGGCAAGACCCTCTGGACGGATGCGAGCGACGGCGAGAAGGTCCGCCTCATCGGTCACTGGGACGGCGAGGAAGAGGCTCGGTGGATCGGCGAGGAAGTCGAGAGCATGCAGAACGGCACCCGCGGGCTCGACCCGATGGGACTCGACAACATGGCGATCCTCGTCCGCGCCAGCCACCAGATGCGCGCCTTCGAGGATCGATTCCTCACAATCGGCCTGCCCTACCGCGTGATCGGCGGCCCCCGCTTCTACGAACGGCTCGAGATTCGCGACGCGATGGCCTATTTTCGTGTCACCGTCAGTTCCGACGACGGCCTCGCCTTTGAGCGCATCGTCAACACTCCGAAACGCGGCCTCGGCGACAAGGCCCAACAGATGATCAACAAGGTGGCACGCGACAACGGCGTCGGCCCGCTGGAAGGCGCCCGGATCGTCGTGCGTGACAAGCTTCTGGCTGCCCGCGCGACCAATGCCCTACGCGAACTGATCGAAGGCTTCGACCGCTGGTCCGCGATGCTCACGGCCGGGCACGACCACGTGGAACTTGCCGAGATCATCCTCGATGAATCCGGCTACACGGATTTCTGGAAGAACGACAAGAGTCCCGAGGCACCGGGACGGCTGGAGAACCTCAAGGAACTCGTGAAGGCGCTGAACGAGTTCGAGAACATTCAGGGCTTTCTGGAGCACGTCTCCCTCGTGATGGACAACGGCCAGGAGCAGGAGGGCGAGAAAGTTTCGATCATGACGCTTCACGCTGCCAAGGGTCTCGAATTCCCTGCCGTCTTCCTGCCCGGCTGGGAAGACGGTCTCTTTCCGTCCCAGCGCTCAATGGACGAAAGCGGCCTCAAGGGCGTGGAGGAGGAACGCCGCCTCGCCTATGTCGGCATCACGCGGGCCGAAGAGGTCTGCACCATCAGTTTTGCTGCCAACCGGCGTGTCTACAACCAGTGGCAATCCTCCCTGCCTTCACGCTTCATCGACGAACTGCCAGCGGAGAATGTGGAAGTCCTCACGCCCCCCGGCCTCTATGGCGGCGGCTTCGGTGCGGCGGCCACGGCCGAAATTCCGGGCGTCATGCGCGGCTCCGGTCTGCAGGAGAAGGCGGCGAGAGCCGATGCCTACAATTCTCCCGGCTGGAAGCGAATGGCGGCAAGGGCCCAGCATCGCGGCACGCGACAGCCATCGGAAGCCCGCAACATGGTGATAGACATGGAGGCCGCTTCGCCATTCGAAATTGGCGAGCGGGTGTTCCATCAGAAGTTCGGTTATGGCCGGATCACGGATATCGAGGGCGACAAGGTAACGGTCGATTTCGAGAAGGCCGGCACCAAGCGCGTTGTTGCCAGCTACATCAGCGCCGAAGACCAGATCCCCTTCTGACAAAAAAGCCCGGTGCACGAGGCGCCGGGCTTTTTGGCAAGCATGTCTGCGAAATTACTGACCGTATACGCTCTCGTAAGCGATCGAATGCAGGTTTGCGTGGCTGAGGCCAAGATCGGCCAGTTCGCGTGCGGAAAGCTCGCGAAGTTCACGCAGCGTGCGTTTGTACAGCTTGTGCTGGGCATAACGCTCCTGCAGTACACGGAATGCGGCGGTTGCTTTTTCAGTGAAGGTGCCGTTGGCGGCAATGGTCTGGTTCAGATAAGCCATGTTCTTGGTCCTGCTCTCTTTGATTACTTGTAAACTGCGTCGCGTGCGACGGATTTGAGGTTGCCTGCGTCCATGTCGAGATCGAGGATCACGTCCAGCGGAGCGGCCTTGAGTGCCGCGTAGGTGCGGCGGTAACGCAGATATTTTTCAACTGCGTCCGATGCCCGGTGGAAGGCCACCGTGATCGGGAAAACTGTGCTGTGTGCGTCTGCATATGCCATTTGATAGTCCTCTTCATGTCTGAGGTCTTCTTCGCGGCCTCGGGGGGATGATCGTTTCTGTTGCACTGCAACTTACGCCTTATGTTAGCGCAATCAATGCACGGTTTGGAAAAGCCGCTATGCACAGAAAGCAAAGCTCGACGCGATTGTAATTAACTGTTTTTAAAGCAATCTTTTCATAGGCAGCATATAAAATCCGCCACAATTCATTCAATGTTGCGGCGCAATATACCAGTTTTCCGATATCGTTGTTCCACGGCAAGATCGGCGCAACCGTCTGGATTGAAACCGAAAATCGCCATCCAACCTCACCTTAACGTAAGGTCACATCGCGGGGGCGGCAATTGTGGCAAGGCGTGTTCAAATCACCGATGTTCGAAAAGGACCGTGCATCTCGGCGAACGGTCTCTCCTCAAGCGAAAAGTCCCGCCCGCTGTGACAGGGAGGCTTGATAATCCGATTCCACTCTTCCTAATGTGCGACATTCGAATCCTCAGGCCGGAAAGCGAATGATAAGAAAAGCGCCGGCGACAAGAGGATCGCGGAAAACCAACATGGGAGTTCTCGACATGAAACGCATTCTGCTGGCAACCGCCGCAGCCACCACCCTTGCAGGCGCGGCCCTGGCCGATGGCCATGCCGTCAAGGTCGGCGTCATCCTGGGCTTCACCGGACCAATTGAATCCCTGACACCGCAAATGGCCGACAGCGCGGAAATGGCGTTCAAGGAAATCTCCGACAGCGGCCTCCTGCTTGATGGCAAGGTGATTGAGACCGTCCGTGCCGACAGCACTTGTGTCGACGCCGCAGCCGCCAGCGCCGCCGCGGAACGACTGATCACCTCCGAAGGCGTTGTCGCGATCATGGGCGCGGATTGTTCCGGCGTGACGACCGCCATCGCCAACAACGTGGCGATCCCCAACGGCGTTGTCATGGTTTCGCCCTCCGCAACCTCGCCCGCCCTCTCCACCATTGAAGACAACGATCTGTTCTTCCGTACCGCCCCGTCAGATGCACGCCAGGGCGACGTTCTGGCGAATATCGTCATGGATCAGGGCATCGAAACGGTGGCCGTGACCTACACCAACAACGATTATGGCAAAGGCCTGTCGGACAGCTTCATCGCAGCCTACGAAGAACTGGGCGGCAACGTGGCTATCAACGCCCCGCATGAGGACGGCAAAGGCGACTACTCCGCCGAAGTCGGCGCGCTCGCCGCGGCCGGCGGCGATATTCTCGTCGTCCTGGGTTACGCAGATCAGGGCGGTGTCGGCATCATCCGTACCGCAGTCGACACCGGCGCATTCGAAACCTTCGCGTTGGGCGACGGCATGTATTCCGACAGCCTGATTGAGGCGATCGGCCCGGATCTCGAGGGCACAATCGGCTCCGTCCCTTGGTCCGAGGGTGAGGGCGCCGACGCCTTCATGTCTGCGGCAGAGGCCGCTGGCGTCAACGGCGACAGCTCATTCACCCGCGAAAGCTATGACGCGGCCGCGCTGATCGCCCTTGCCATGCAGAAGGGCGGCGCCGCGGATCGTGCATCCGTCGCGGCGAATCTTCTGGCCGTAGCCAATGCGCCCGGAGAGCCGATCCTGCCCGGCGAACTCGGCAAGGCGCTGCAGATCCTGAAAGACGGCGGTGATGTGGACTATGTCGGCGCGACCAATGTCGAACTGATCGGCCCGGGTGAAGCTGCTGGCACCTATCGCGAGTACATCGTGAAGGACGGCGCATACGAAACGGTTAAGTTCCGCTGAAACTTTTGAGAAAATGTCAGGAAGCCCGGCCTCGTGCCGGGCTTTTTGCAAGGGTACTACATGATCCGCGTTGACGATCTTCATATGCATTTCGGCGGTATCCGCGCGGTGGATGGCGCCTCGCTGGAGATAGCCGAGGGTTCCATCACCGGGCTGATCGGCCCAAACGGAGCCGGTAAGACCACGCTTTTCAACGTGATAGCTGGACACTACACGCCGACGTCCGGTCGGGTGCTGCTCGACGGCGACGATATCACCGGGCTTCCGCCGCATGTACTGTTCGGCAAGGGTCTTCTGCGGACCTTCCAAATCGCCCATGAATTCAGCACCTTGACCGTGCGCGAGAACCTGATGATGGTGCCCGACCACCAGCCCGGCGAGGCCCTTTGGAGTGCCTGGTTCCGCGCCGGCGACGTGGCCGAGCGGGAGCGGGAGGTGGCCACCAAGGCAGATGAAGTCATTGATTTTCTTGAAATTTCTCACGTCGCTGATGAGTTGGCGGGCAACCTGTCCGGCGGTCAGAAGAAACTGCTAGAGCTTGGCCGGACGATGATGGTCGACGCCAAGATTGTCTTTCTCGACGAGGTCGGCGCCGGTGTGAACCGGACCCTGCTGAACACCATTGGCGACGCGATCCTGCGGCTGAACCGCGAACGCGGCTACACATTTTGTATGATCGAACATGATATGGACTTCATATCGCGTCTCTGCGACCCGGTGATCTGTATGGCCGAGGGTACGGTTCTGGCGCAGGGCACGGCGGAAGAGGTCAAGAACGACGAACGGGTGATCGAGGCCTATCTCGGCACCGGGTTGAAGAACAAGCCTGCGAAGGCACCGGTGTGAAAGCTGGGTTCGGTATGGATTTGGTATGGTTTCGGTATGGCAACAGGGCGGGGCGTGATGAGTGATCCGTTCCTGATCGGCGAGGCGATGACCGGCGGTTACGGAGCAGCCGACATCCTGCATGACTGTACGCTGAGCGTGGAGAAAGGCGAGATCGCCGTCATCGTCGGCCCGAACGGCGCCGGCAAATCCACGGCGATGAAGGCCGTCTTCGGCATGTTGCCGCTGCGCAAGGGCGAGGTGCGGCTGGGCGGCAAGGCGATTACCAGCCTCAGCCCGCAGGAACGGGTACGCGCCGGCATGGGCTTCGTGCCGCAGACGGCGAACGTCTTCACCTCGATGACGGTGCGCGAGAACCTCGAAATGGGGGCGTTCATCCGCCAGGACGATTTTTCCGACACCATGGATCTGGTGTTCGACCTGTTCCCGATCCTCAAGGAAAAGGCCACCCAGCCGGCGGGCGAGCTTTCCGGCGGCCAGCGCCAGCAGGTGGCGGTGGGCCGCGCGCTGATGACCAAACCGAGCGTGCTGATGCTGGACGAGCCCACGGCCGGCGTTTCGCCCATTGTGATGGACGAGCTGTTCGACAAGATCCTCGAAGTGGCCGCCACCGGTATCGCCATCCTGATGGTAGAGCAGAACGCCAAACAGGCGCTGAACATCGCCGACAAGGGCTTCGTGCTGGTTCAGGGGCGGAACCGCTTCACGAATACGGGTGAGGCGCTGCTGGCGGATCCGGAAGTGAGGAGGAGCTTCCTCGGTGGATAAGAAAGGCGAAGGACGCTCCGAGCATTTGTCCGACAAAGATCATGCGTTAGGACTCGCAAGGCTGGCAGACCAGTACTTGCTTGCAGCACACGGCACGCTGGGCCACTTTCGGATGCGGCTCGGCAATGAAAGCTCCCACCCTCTTTTTCACCTGCTCGGTCAGTCCGTGGAACTGAGAGCCAAAAGCCTGCTGGTAGCGTCAGGATACGCTGACTTCTCCAAGCTCGGCCACAACTTGGCAGAACTGCACAAGAAGTGTGCCGCCCTGACCGGTTGCGAAGAACTTGTGTCTCTCGACAAGGAAGCTCTCAAGTCTCTTGCCGTTTTCCATGCCAAGCACGTTGGTCGCTACGGTGCGGTGGACAGAAAAACTGGAACACCATTTGAGTTTGAGCTTGGTGGGTTCGACACATACAAGCCGATAGCCAACACATATCTGAGCCTTGCCTGCTCTAAAACGGGGCATGAAGTTTCATGGTAACAGGGTCGATGAGCAAAATTGCACTCGTGCATACAATCACGATGGAGGGCATCGCCCGGACCGAGGGGTGGGCGGAATCGCCCGCCCCGTGGGGGCGGTTCGGGCGATGCCCGGCGGAGCCGGGCGGGTCTCGTTTCCACGGAGGTTCGACATGACCGACATCCTGAACGCCCTCGTCCTCTTCGCCAATTTCGTGTTCGTCCCCGGCCTTGCCTACGGCTCCCAGCTTGCTCTCGGCGCACTCGGCGTCACGCTGATCTACGCCGTACTGCGCTTCTCCAACTTCGCGCACGGTGATCTGATGGCCTTCGGGGCGATGTGCGTGATCCTCGTGACCTGGTGGTTCCAAAGCATGGGCATCTCGGCCGGTGTCTTTCCCACAGCGCTGCTGGCGCTGCCATTCGGCATCCTCGGCGCCGTCGCGCTGTCGCTCATCTTCGACCGCACCGTCTATCGCTTCTACCGCGCCCAGCGGGCGCCGCCGGTGGTGTTTGTCATCGCGTCCGTGGGTGTCATGTTCATGATCAACGGGCTTACACGGCTGATCATCGGCCCTGACGACCAGCGCTTTGCCGATGGCGCGCGTTTCATCATCCGCGCTCCCGAGTTCAAGGAGATGACGGGGCTGGCCGAAGGCCTCGCTCTGCGTTCCACACAGGCCATTACCGTTCTGGTGGCCATCGCCGTCATGATCGCGCTGTTCTGGTTCCTCAACCGCTCGCGCATGGGCAAGGCGATGCGGGCCTATGCCGACAACGAGGATCTGGCCCTCCTCTCCGGCATCAACCCTGACCGGGTGGTGCTTTATACCTGGATCATCGCGGCCGCTCTGGCGACCATCGCCGGCACGCTCTACGGGCTCGACAAGAGCTTCAAGCCCTTCACCTATTTCCAGCTTCTCCTGCCGATCTTTGCTGCCGCCATCGTCGGCGGTATCGGCAATCCGCTGGGCGCCATCGCCGGCGGTTTCGTCATCGCCTTTTCAGAGGTGACGGTGACCTATGCCTACAGAAAATTCGTCGACTACCTCGTGCCGGGGTGGGAGCCGGACGGCCTGCTGCAGCTGTTGTCCACCGACTACAAGTTCGCCGTCTCCTTCGTCATCCTTGTCGTGGTGCTGCTGATCCGGCCGACCGGCCTGTTCCGGGGGAAAGTGATATGAGGACGGCGATACTCTATGGCGCGATGGCGCTGGCGATCCTGCTTGTCGGCCTGTTCCAGAGCTGGAGCGTGGCGCTGGCGATCCTGAACATGAGCATCATCTCCGCCGTCATGGCGCTGGGCGTGAACATCCAGTGGGGCTATGCCGGGCTGTTCAACGTCGGCATCATGGGATTCGCGGCGCTGGGCGGAGTGGCGACGGTGCTGGTGTCCATGCCGCCGGTGGGCGGCGCATGGGCCGCGGGCGGTGGGCGGATGCTGCTTGCCGGTGTCGCCGTGGCCGCTGTGATCGGCGGAATCGTCTGGTTGCGCAGGGTGCTGAGCGGGCGCTGGCGCCTATGGGCGACAGTGGCCGCAGCCATTGGCGGCTACGTCCTGATCCGGGTGATTTACGATCCTGCGGTAGACGCAATCGAGGCGGTGGACCCGGCCGCAACCGGGTACCTCGGTGGCCTCGGCCTGCCAGTGGTGCTGAGCTGGCTGGTGGGCGGGCTGTTCGCCGCCGGCGCGGCCTGGGTGGTCGGCAAGATCAGTCTCGGTCTGCGATCGGATTACCTGGCGATCGCGACGCTCGGAATATCCGAAATCCTGATCGCGATGATGAAGAACGAGGATTGGCTGACCCGCGGCGTAAAGAACGTCACCGGCCTGCCGAGGCCGGTGCCCTACGAAGTGAACCTGCAGAAGACCGAATGGTTTCTGGACCTGGCCGCGCGGCTCGGGCAGGACCCGGTTCTGTTCTCCGGCAATTTCGTAAAACTTTGCTACGCGATCTTGTTCTCGCTGGTGCTGTTGGCGCTCTACTGGCTATCGCAGCGGGCGTTGCACAGCCCCTGGGGGCGGATGATGCGGGCGATCCGCGACAACCGCGACGCGGCCGAGGCGATGGGCAAGGACGTAACCGGCCGACACCTGCAGGTGTTCGTGCTCGGCTCCGCCGTTGTCGGCATCGCCGGGGCGATGCTGGTGACACTGGACGGACAGTTCACGCCGGGCACCTACAACCCGCTGCGCTACACGTTCTTGATCTGGGTGATGGTGATCGTCGGCGGCTCCGGCAACAATCGCGGTGCTATCCTAGGCGGTTTCCTCGTCTGGTTCCTGTGGATCGAGGTCGAAACCGCCGGGCCGATGCTGATGCGGGCGCTGACGTCCGGCATGGATCCGACGTCGCCCGTCGCGTCACATCTGCTGGACGCTGCGCCACATATGCGCCTGTTCCTGATGGGGCTGATGCTGCTGCTGGTACTGCGCTTCGCTCCACGCGGGCTGATACCGGAGCGGACGGGGCGCTGACGGGGATGGGCGCAGCCGCCTCTGGTCGCTGCGACCTTTGCCGGTGCGAACAAGCGCCTTGCCGCCAACAGCGCCCGAGGGACGACTTTTCCGTTCAGCGATACCGGATTTCCCACTATCATCGGCACGTTGCAACGATGCCGGGCCATTCCCCATGCGGTTCATCTGCCTTGCCTTCATTCTCCTGCTGGCCGCCTGTGGCAGCAGCCCGGCCAGCCGCGGCGCCGACACGCCGCTCTATCCGAACGAAAGCCCGCAACTGCGCGCGCACATCGTCGCCGCCGCCACCCGCAACGACGTTCCGATAGACTTGGTGCAGCGCGTGATCCTGCGCGAAAGCTCCCACCGCCCGGAAGCCCGCAACGGCCCCTATTTCGGCCTCATGCAGATCCACCCGCAAACGGCCCGAACAATGGGCTACCGCGGCGCGCCCTCCGGCCTGCTCGATGCGGAAACCAACCTCCGCTACGCCGTAAAATACCTGCGCGGCGCATGGCTTCTCTCCGGCGGCAGCTACGACAAGGCGGTCGGCTGGTATTCGCGGGGGTATTATTACGAGGCAAAACGACGAGGGATGCTGGAGGAAACGGGGCTGCGGTAAGCCCTGGCCATTGGGGGGCGCCACCCTGCCGGCATCTTCTTCTTGCGGCTGTTCGCTTTCAGCCTCAGCCACCGTCGTATCAGCCAACAAAAAAGGGGCCGCCCGAAGGCGACCCCCTGTAACTTGCAAAGGACCGGCGTGATTACATCATGCCGCCCATGCCGCCCATGTCGGGCATGCCGCCGCCGGCACCGCCCTGGCCCTTCGGCTCGGGCTTGTCGGCAACCATGGCTTCCGTCGTGATCAGGAGGCCGGCCACGGAGGCCGCGTCTTCCAGAGCCGTACGGACAACCTTGGCCGGGTCGATCACGCCGAACTTGAACATGTCGCCATATTCTTCGGTCTGCGCGTTAAACCCGAAGGTCAGGTCGCCGCTTTCGCGGATCTTGCCGGCGACTACAGCACCGTCAACACCTGCGTTCTCTGCGATCTGGCGCAGCGGCGATTCAAGCGACTTGCGCACGATCGCGATACCGGCCGTCTGGTCGGCATTTGCACCCTCAAGGCCTTCGAGTGCCTTGGCAGCCTGAACGAGGGCGACACCGCCGCCAACAACGATACCTTCCTGAACCGCGGCACGTGTCGCGTTCAGTGCATCATCGACACGGTCCTTGCGCTCTTTCACTTCCACTTCCGTGGAGCCGCCTACGCGGATAACGGCAACACCACCGGCCAGTTTCGCCAGACGCTCCTGCAGTTTCTCGCGGTCGTAGTCGGAGGTCGTTTCCTCGATCTGCGCGCGGATCTGCGAAACGCGTGCCTCGATCTCGGATTTTTCGCCCGCACCGTCAACGATCGTCGTCTCATCCTTGGTGATGGAGACTTTCTTGGCGGAACCCAGCATGTCCATGCCGACGTTCTCGAGCTTCATGCCGAGATCTTCGGAGATGACCTGGCCACCCGTGAGGATCGCGATGTCCTGCAGCATGGCTTTCCGGCGGTCGCCGAAGCCCGGTGCCTTCACAGCTGCGATCTTCAGGCCGCCGCGCAGCTTGTTGACCACGAGCGTCGCGAGGGCTTCACCATCGACATCTTCCGCGATGATCAGCAGCGGCTTGCCGGACTGGATCACGGTTTCAAGCAGCGGAACCATCGGCTGCAGGGAAGAGAGTTTCTTCTCGTGCAGCAGGATGACGGCATCGTCGAGTTCCGTCGTCATCTTGTCGGGGTTGGTGATGAAGTAAGGCGAGAGGTAGCCGCGGTCGAACTGCATACCTTCGACGACATCGGTCTCGGTTTCGAGGCCCTTGTTCTCTTCGACGGTGATCACACCCTCGTTGCCGACTTTCTGCATCGCATCCGCAATCTGGCGGCCGATCTCGGATTCGCCGTTTGCGGAGATCGTGCCGACCTGCGCAACTTCTTCCGTACCGGAAACGGCGCGGGAGGAGTTTTTGATCGACTCGACGGCCTTGGCGACGGCGAGGTCGATGCCGCGCTTCAGATCCATCGGGTTCATGCCGGCTGCAACGGACTTCATGCCTTCTTTCACGATGGAATGGGCAAGAACCGTGGCAGTCGTGGTGCCGTCGCCGGCGGTGTCGTTCGTACGGGAAGCAACTTCACGCACCATCTGTGCGCCCATGTTCTCGAACTTGTCTTCCAGTTCGATTTCCTTGGCAACCGATACACCGTCCTTGGTGATGCGCGGCGCGCCGAAGGATTTGTCGAGAACCACGTTGCGGCCCTTGGGGCCGAGCGTGACGCGCACGGCATTTGCCAGCGTGTCGATGCCCTTGAGCATCTTGTTGCGGGCATCTGTGTTAAACTTGACGTCTTTAGCGGACATATAGGTGTCTCCCAGAATTCAGGTGTGAGGTTCAGGCGGCCTTGACGGCAGCGGAGCCATCGAGAATGCCCAGAATGTCGCTTTCTTTCATGATCAGCAGGTCTTCACCGTCGATCTTGATCTCGGTGCCGGACCATTTGCCGAAGAGGATGCGGTCACCCACGTTGACATCCATGGAGATGCGGTCACCGTCCTCGTCACGTGCGCCTGCGCCCACGGCGATGATTTCGCCTTCGGCCGGCTTTTCTTTTGCGGAATCGGGAATAATCAGCCCGCCTGCTGTCTTCTCTTCGCCTTCGATGCGGCGCACCAGCACACGGTCATGCAGAGGTGTGAATTTCATGTCGGATCGCTCCCTTTGCGTCTCAAACGTCTTTGCGGGGCCTTGCCCCGTTAGCACTCACCTATGGAGAGTGATAACGCGCTGTATTTAGGAAGGGGGAACGAAACTGTCAACAACCCCGGAGGCTGTTCCACGGCAATTTCCGAAAGATTCGTTTCCGCGCGCCCCGTCTAGCAATCCTGCCGGAGGAATGCATCGGCAATAATATTCCAACGCCGACAAAACCGGGGGAAAAAGCCTTGGGGGAATCTCCGGGCCGGGGTTACGCTTTTCGGCAGGAGCCCTTTGAGCCAGGACTATTGATGCAGAATTTTTTCCGCGGCCTGATCGCCGCTGCCGTCATTGCCCTTCCCGCGGGCACATTGGCACAGGAATGCGAAGGCCAGAACATACTGGAGGCGCGCCCCGCCGAATATCTCGCCCGCCTGGACGAGGCCGCAGACAAACAGCCCTTTCCCACGGGCCGTTTCTTTCAGGTCTCGCGCGGGGAAGCCAGTTCCATCCTGTTCGGAACCATCCACCTGCCGGACCCGGACGTCGCCATAATCCCACCAAGGCTGGAAATGGAGATCCGCCGGGCCGACCGTGTGTTCATCGAACTCACCGAGTTCGAGGAGCAGAGGATGCAGCGCGAACTCATGACGACGCCCGCCCTCATCCGCAACAGCGAGGGGCGGCGGATCAGCGATCTGCTTTCCGGCGGCGAGATGGAGGCGCTGGCAATGGCGCTCTCTTCGCGCGGCCTCACCCCCCCGGTGTTCGACCGGCTGGAACCATGGTTCCTGAACCTCATGGTCGCGATGCCGAAATGCGTCGCCGTACAGCAGGCCAAGGGCGAGCCGATTCTCGACCGGCTGATCGAAGCTTCCGCCCGCCGTGCCGAAATTCCCGTGGAGGGGTTGGAAGCCTATGACGATGTCCTCGGCATCCTCTCCGGCGGCGATTACGAGGATCAGGTCGCCTACCTGATGATGTCGCTGCCGCTGCTGGAGCACGCGCCAGACGCGATGGAGGTCACCAAGCAGCTCTACCTTGCCGGCGACATCGTCAAGATCTGGGAATTCAGCCGGATGGAGGCGGAGCGCCTCTACGATTCGGACGAAGTTGACGAGATATTCAGCGAATCCTACGAACAGCTCGTCACCGTCAGGAACCGTAACTGGATGGACACCCTGCTGCCCGCGCTCGACGATGGCGGTGCCGTCGTCGCCGTCGGCGCCCTGCATCTCGGTGGCACCTCCGGCCTGCTCGCAATGCTGGAGAACGAGGGCTTCGAAGTCTCCGCTATTTCGGAATAGGCTGGCCGCGCTGCCGCAGTGCCGTTACATCCGGCAACAAAGCCAAACCCGGTGTGCGCCGCGCGCCCAACCAATCGGACATCCTGAATGACCCCTATCATCTCCTCGCTCTCCGAGATCGGCCACCGCTACGACGTTCTGTTCTGCGACCTGTGGGGTTGCTTTCACAACGGCGTCACGGTCTTCCCCGACGCCGTCGCCGCTCTTCAGTCGTTCCGGCAATCTGGCGGAACTGTCGTGCTCGTCACGAACTCGCCCCGCCCCCGCGCTTCCGTCGCAAGCCAGATCGCGGACATGGGCGCGCCGGACGACAGCTACGACGCCATCGCGTCTTCCGGTGATGCCGCCCAGTCGGCAATGGCCGCCGGCCACTACGGGCGCAAGGTCTTTCACATCGGGCCGGAACGGGACCTGCCCTTCTTCACTGACGAAACGGGCACGCCCTATGACATAGAGCGGGTTCCGCTGGAGGAAGCCGAAGGTATCGTTTGCACCGGCCTGTTCGACGACCGCACGGAAACGCCGGACGATTACCGCCTGATCATCGCTACCGGCGTCAATCGCGGGCTCAAAATGCTTTGCGCCAACCCCGACGTCATCGTCGATGTCGGCGACCAGCGCATCTATTGTGCCGGCGCTATCGCCGAGGCTTACGCCGCAGCCGGCGGCACCGCCCACTACTACGGCAAACCTCACGCCCCGATCTATCAGCTTGCCCGCCTCCGGGCCGAACAGGCCCGAGGCGAGGAAATTCGCGACCAGAACATTCTCTGCATCGGCGACGGCATCCAGACCGACGTGAAAGGCGCCGTCGGCGAGGGGCTCGACGTGCTGTTCATCGCCGGTGGTCTTGCTGCCGAGGAGACCGGTATGTCCGACGGCACGCCGGACGCATCCAGGACGGAGGCCTATCTCGCCGAGGCCCGGCTGACAGCGACGGCGGCCATGGGCTTCCTTCGCTGATGCGCCTTGCCACAGCCCTCGTGACGCTGGCACTAGCCGCCACACCCGGCCTCGCCCAGATCGCGGACCGTGCCCTGTGCGAGCCGGAAACCATCGTGCGGGACGAGAACCTCCTGCCGCCCGAACTCTGGGAAGAGGTGGCGGAGCGGGGCGCGGCCATCCCGAACGGCACAGGCAGGCTCTGGCGCATCACGACGGGCGAAGGTGCCGTCTCCCACCTCTGGGGCACTATGCACAGCCCAGACCCGCGCATCTCCAACCCGCCCCCCATCCTGCGCGACTTGATCGCCACAGCTGACACGGTGATGCTCGAATACATTGCCGCCGACATTTCCCAGCATCAGGCGGAGGCTCAACTTGCCCCGCCGGATTATTCGGCGCTTACCCCCAACAATCTATTCGACACCATGCCTGCGGAGGCCGCGACGGGCCTCGCCATGCGCCTCCGCCAATTGGGTTACGCCGAAGGCCATGCCACAGCCCTCGACCCCAGTTTTCTGCTCTTTGTGCTTCTCGGCCACCCCTGCACAGACAGGCTGACAATGGCGGGCTACCCGATTCAGGACACTCGCATCGAACTTCTCGGCGCCGACGCCGGGGCCGCACTCATCGCCCTCGATCCGCCGGATCTGCTGACATCTTATGCGCATGATCCGCAATGGACCGAAGAATTTGCCGCCACCGTCACCCTTTTCGCTCTCTGGCAACTGGAACAGTCAGGTGTGGCCACCGCCTATGATTACTACCTCTCCGGTCGCATCGGCGAGATGCTGGCCTTCGACACCGTCCATACTGCCAGCATATTTCCCAACATCGACGTTGCGGGACTGACCCTCCGGTCCGACGGCTTCATTCTCGGCCACCGCAACGAGAACATGGCAAAGCGAGCCCTGCCCGTCCTGCGACGTGGCAACGCCGTACTGGCCGCCGGTGCCTTCCATTTGCCGGGCGACTCGGGATTGGTCGAGATCCTTCGCAGGCACGGTTTCACCGTCGAGAGGGTTCGGGTACCCGGTGAAGCACCCTGACAACGACGATGCGATTTTTTTATCGCGCAACGAAATTAGTATTTAGAGACAATATAAGAAACTTTCTTGCCTTCCCGCTCCCGTCGCGTTAAGTGTACCGCACCGCACAATGATCCGGAGCCGGAGGCCGTGATGCTCGACCAGAACCGCCACAACCACCCAACGGGCACGATCTGTATCGAGGATCTTTCCATTGGCCTCTCCCGTTCCCTCTCCAAGGAGATCACTGATCGCGATATCGAGCTGTTCGCCGAGATTTCGACAGATCACAACCCGGTCCACCTCGACGATGACTATGCCGAAGACACCATTTTCGGCGGCCGCATCGCCCACGGAATGCTGACCGCGTCCCTGATTTCCGCCGTGATCGGCGAGCAATTGCCCGGTCACGGCACCGTGTACCTCGGCCAGAACCTGCGGTTCATGGCACCCGTCCGCCCCGGTGATCGGGTGACGGCAGAGGTCACGGTGCGGGAAATTGACTACGCCAAGCGCCGTGTGTCCCTTGATTGCCGTTGCACCGTGGGCGATACCGTGGTTCTGAAAGGCGACGCGCTGGTTCTCGCGCCCAGCGCCAAGTTTGACTGAAAGCGGCCCCTCGCGGCCCGAGCTATGGGCCCATGCACCGCCACAAGGATCCCTACTCCCTCGCCCCGGCCCATAAAGGCGCTTCCGTCGCCATGGGCAATTTTGACGGCGTTCACCGCGGCCATCGCACGGTAATCGACCTCGCGCTTGCCCATGGCGGCGGCGCGCCGCTCGGCATCGTGACGTTCGAGCCCCATCCCCGCAGCTTCTTCGCCGCCGGTGCGCCGCCCTTTCGGCTGATGAACGCCGATACCCGCGCCCACCGGCTGGAGAAGATCGGCGTGCAGGAACTCTATGAAATTCCGTTCGACGCCACCCTCTCCAGCCTCTCGGCAGAGGAATTTGTCGACCGGGTGCTGGTGGAGGCACTGGGCATCGCCCATGTCGTCGTCGGAGCCGATTTCTGCTTCGGCAAGGGCCGCTCCGGCACCGCGCAAATGCTGGCGGAAATGGGCGCAGCCAGGGGCTTCGGCGTTACCATCGCGCCCCTCGTCACCGAGGACGCCCAGGCGATCTCCTCAACCGCCATCCGCAAGGCGCTGACGGACGGTCGGCCCGAGGACGCGGCGGCGATGCTCGGCCATTGGCACCGCATCGACGGCCCGGTGATCCACGGCGCCAAACGCGGCCGCGATCTCGGATTCCCCACGGCCAACCTCGCGGTCGAAGATCTGCACCTTCCACGCTTCGGCGTCTATGCGGTGCTGTTTGATGTCCTCGATGGGCCGCACAAGGGCAGCTACCAGGGCGCGGCGTCAATCGGCAGCCGGCCGATGTTCGGCGAGAACCGCCCGAATCTCGAAACCTACGTTCTCGATTTCAAGGGCGATCTCTATGGCGCGGAGGTTTCCGTGGCCCTCGTCAGTTTCGAACGACCGGAAATGAAATTCGACAGTCTCGACGCGCTCGTCGCCCAGATGAAGCGCGATGTCGATGCCTGCCGCACCAGCCTCGCACCCCATTTCGGCAGGCCCTAGCGCGAAGCGATTAACGGGACGTCAATCCTCAGTCGCGGATTTCCCCTGCCCCGACACCCCAGATCTCCCCCTTGGCGATCCAGCCGCGGTAACCTCCGGCCTTCACCTCGCACCAGGCCGGCACGCATTTGCCCAGCCGGGCGACAACGCCCAACTCCGCCCGCGCCAACACCTCGGCACTGTCCGCCGGGCCGCGGCGCAGTGCGGCCTGATCCTCGGTTACGGTCACGAATCGCGCCCCCGACAGCAGGGCGTAGTGCACCCAGCCGCTCGCCCCGTCCTGATCACGGATCCGCCGCCAGTGGCCATATTCTGCGGTAATCTGCACCGGCAGGTGCCGCCGCTGGAAAACCCAGTCGATCCGATGCTCGGTCGATGGCCCGCGCCGCGCGTTGGCCTCCGCCGCCTTGATGGAAACATAGCGCGGCATCGGCAGCTTGGTCACCGGCCCGAAAGCCTGTTCACCGGCCTGCCCGGACACCGCCAAAAAGGTAGCGGCCACGGCCGCCATGAAGCCCTTCAGAAATCTCACGCCCTACCTCATTGTCGGGGTGCAATTATCTTGCGCACCCTCTATCTTTTCGCGAAGACCATATCCCACCCGATGCCTTCGGGGGAAGCGAGGGAAGATGCCAGGCAAGAATTTAAGGGTGGTTGTGACCAGAAAGCTACCGGAACCGGTGGAAACCCGCCTGCAGGAACTGTTCGACACCCGGCTCGCCGCCGACGACGCGCCCATGAACCGCGATGCCCTGGCGGAAGCCATGGCCTCCGCCGACGTCATCGTCCCCACCCTCGGAGACAGGATCGACGCGGGCCTCCTGGGCCAGGCGGGCGAGAACCTCAAGCTCGTCGCCAACTACGGGGCCGGCTTTGACCACATCGACGTTGCCACCGCCCTGTCCCGCGGCATCATGGTTTCCAACACCCCCGGTGTGCTGGCCGAGGATACCGCCGACATGGCGATGGCACTGATCCTCGGTGTGCCCCGCCGCCTGAAAGAAGGCGCCGCCCTCATCCAGTCCGGGGAATGGGAGGGTTGGGCGCCCACGGCCCTCATGGGCCACCGTATTTCCGGCAAACGCCTCGGCATTCTCGGCATGGGCCGCATCGGACAGGCCATCGCCCGCCGGGCCCGTGGTTTCGGCCTGCAAATTCACTACCACAACCGCACCCGCCTGCGGACAGAGACCGAGGAGTCGCTGGAAGCAACGTGGTGGGAAAGCCTCGACCAGATGCTGGCCCGCGTGGACATTCTCTCCGTTTCCGTGCCGCATACCCCTTCCACCTTCCACCTGCTGAACGCGCGGCGGCTGAAGCTGATGAAACCCACGGCCTATGTCGTCAACACCTCTCGCGGCGAGGTGATCGACGAGAACGCCCTCACCCGCCAGCTTCGCGCCGGTGAACTCGCAGGCGCGGGCCTCGACGTGTTCGAGAACGGCCATGACATCAATCCCCGCCTCAAGGATCTGGAAAATGTCCTGCTGTTGCCGCACATGGGCTCGGCCACGGAGGAGGGTCGCCTGGAAATGGGCGAGAAGGTGATTATCAACATCAAGACATTTTGCGATGGGCATCGCCCTCCGGACCTCGTGGTTCCCGCGATGCTCTGAAAGCCACTTGCCAGAATGTTCCTGTTGTGTTCCCATCCATGCCATGGGAACGGCCCCGAAACTCAACGACACCCTGCGCGCCTTCATCGCGGCGCAACCGATGTTCTTCGTCGCCACCGCCGACACGGACGGCCGCGTCAACGTCTCTCCCAAGGGCATGGACACTCTTCGGGTTCTTTCCGATCACCACATCGTCTGGCTGAATCTCTCCGGCAGCGGCAATGAAACCGCTGCCCACGTTCAGGCCACTGGCCGGATGACACTGATGTTCTGCGCCTTCGAGGGCGAGGCGCTGATACTGCGTACCTACGGCACCGCCCGCACCATCCATCCCGGCTGCGAAGGCTGGGACGAGCGCGCCGCCCTGTTCCCGCGCCTCGCCGGCAGCCGCCAGATCTTCGACCTCGCCATTGATCTCGTTCAGACCTCTTGCGGCACCGGTGTGCCGCTGATGCAGTTCCAACAGGGGCGCGGTGAGGCCGAACTCCTGCCGTTTTTCGAGGAACTGGGTCCGGATGGCGTGCGGGATTACTGGGCTCGCAGAAATGCCGAGACGATCGACGGCAAGCCCACCGGCATCCTCCCATCTTAACCACGTTCCGCGAACGTCACATTCTGACCCAGATACCGTGCAAGGTTGCGGGCCAATCGCGGAAAGCTGCGCTTTCTCCGTTCAAATGACACGCAAGACAGGCTAAGAAAACACGGATGCTCGACTGGTTCTGGAACCTGCCCCTGATGGTGCGTCTGCAGGAAATCGTGGACGAAAGCCGCGCCGGTGCGCCGGAACCGCTGATGCTGATCACCATTCTTCTCGTCGCCGCCTTCATCATCGTCTGGCGCCTCTCCACCTCGCGGGCGGAGCGGGACGGCCCGATGCCGGGTGAAAGCTATCTTGGCAAGATCACCCCCAAGACCATCGACAAGATGACGGTCAACAACCGGGTGCAGAAGCCGAAAAGCCGTGCCGACATCGCCGCCGCCCTGAAATCACGCAAGCGCCGCTGATGGCGGCGTGGTGGGAAACCGTCAACGGCTGGGTCGCCACCACCCGCGCCATCGAGTGGGATCCGCTGTGGCTCACCGTGCTGCTGTTTGCTCTCGTGCTGCTCAAGTACCGGATGTGGCCCAAGGGACGGGTGGAGCGGGAAATGCCGGTTCGCGGCGGCAGCTACCTCGGTCTCCTCACCCCGAAAACCCTCCACTCCGTCGAACGTGCGGCCCGGCTGAAAGCCCTGCGGCACGAGCGCAAGGCCAGACAGAAGCAGCGGGGCGCCTATATCCACGAAGGTCAGCCACCGGTCGAAGACGCAGCCCCGCCGGCGCACGAGATGGCGGTCAAGCGCCCCGCCGGTCGGCAGAGCGTGCTGGATCGCTGATCACCGCCACGCGGCCTAGACGATCCCGCCGCCCGCGCCGCTAACCTCTGGGCGCTCAGCCGCCACCCGCGCCCGATAGCCGGAGAGGCGATAGGCGGCGATGGGGTCGATGGCGCCGCCACGGCTTCGGCGAGCCTCCGCGAGGATCGGGTCCACATCCGTCCGGAATGCTACTTTCAGTGTCCGGCTGGCCATCAGTGCATCATTGCTTTCCTGGTAGCCCGCCAATGCCACACGGTCGACCAGCAACGCCTGGGCATAGGCGCGCTGCACCTCCATCGCCGACGACATCAGGCTCTCGATCGGGTCGGTCACGTTGTGGCTCTGATCGAGCATGTGCGCCGGGTCGAAAGCCGGGTCGGTCTCCGCCTCCACCAACTCGTTGAAGACGAGGAACAGGCGGTAGGGATCAATGGCGGCAGTATCGAGATCATCGTCGCCGTACTTGCTGTCGTTGAAATGGAATCCGCCGAGTTTGCCCGCGTGGATGAGGCGGGCGACGATCATCTCTATGTTCACATTCGGCGCGTGATGACCCAGATCGACCAGGCATTTGGCCTTCGGCCCGAGGTGCTGGGCAATCATCAGATTGGTGCCCCAGTCCTGCACCACCGTCGAATAGAACGCAGGCTCGTACATCTTGTGTTCGGTGAACAGCGACCAGTCGGCAGGCAGGCTGTTGTAGATTTCCGATGCCGACGCAAGATAGCGCTCGAACTGTTTGGTGAAATTGCTCTGGCCCGGGAAGTTGGAGCCGTCGCCGATCCAGACGGTCAGCGCCTTGGAGCCGATGGCCTGCCCCAGTTCGATACAGTGGAGGTTGTGCTCCACCGCCTGTGCGCGGGTGGCTGCATCGGTGTGCGAGAGAGAGCCGAACTTGTAACTGTATGGCTGATCGGGCTGGTCCTGAAACGTGTTGGAATTCATCGCGTCGAAGCTCAGACCCGCCGCCTCGCCGGCTGCCAGCAGGTCTGCCGCCGGGGCATCGTCCCAAGGTACGTGCAACGAGACCGAAGGGGTGGCACGGGTAAGCTGATTGATCACTCCGCAATCCGCCAGCTTGTCGAATATATGACGCGGCTCGCCTTTGCCCGGGAAACGGGCGAACCGGGTGCCGCCGGTGCCAACCCCCCAACTTGGCACGGCCACACCATACCCGGCGACCTGCCCGGCAATGGCCGCGATGTCGATACCGCGCCGGGCGAGATGATCGCCCAGAGCAGCGTAATCGGCATCGTGGTCCGTACTGACGGCTGCATTGCTTTCGTCAAGGATGTCTTGCGCGATCATTGGCTTACCTCGTGAACGACTGGACGTTGCCGGCATCGACATTCAGGATGTTGCCGGTCGATTTGGCCGAGAGGTCGGCGGCGAGGAAATAGGCGGCCTCGGCGATATCCTCGGGCAGGACGGAGCGCTTGAGCAGCGAGCGCTCGCGATAGTGTTCCTCCAGCCCCGCCTTGTCCTTGCCGTAGGTGGCCGCCCGCTCCTTCAGCCAGTCGCCCGACCAGATCTTGGAGCCGCGCAGCACCGCGTCGGGGTTCACCACGTTGACACGGATGCCCTTGGGCGCGCCTTCGAGGGCGAGGCAGCGGGCGAGGTGGATCTCGGACGCCTTGGCGGTGCAGTAGGCCGAGGCGTTGGGCGAGGCGGCGAGGCCGTTCTTGGAGGCGATGAACACGATGGCGCCGCCGATATCCTGCGCGTGCATCAGGCGGAAGGCGGCGCGGCTGGCGAGGAAGTAGCCGGTCGAGAGGATCGACATGTTGCGGTTCCAGAGGTCGAGGGAGGTGTCCTCGATCGGGGCGGAACTGGCGATGCCGGCGTTGGAGACGAGGATGTCGAGCCCGCCGAAGGTGGTGGCGGTGGCGGCGAAGGCGGCGGCGACGCTGCCTTCATCCGTCACATCCATTTGGACACTGGCCACCACGTCTTTCGAGAAGGCCGATTGCAGCGCCTTTTCGGTTTCCGCCAGCGCTGCCGCGTCGATATCGGCCAGCATCACGCACGCGCCTTCGGCGAGGTATTTCTGCGCGGTGGCCGAGCCGATGCCGCCCGCGCCGCCGGTGACGAGGGCGATGCGGCCCGCCAGCGACTTGGGCTTCGGCATCCGTTGAAGCTTCGCTTCCTCCAGCAGCCAGTATTCGATGTCGAACGCCTCCTGCTCCGGCAGGCCGCGGTATTCGGAGACGGCAGATGCGCCGCGCATGACGTTGATCGCGTTGACGTAGAACTCGCCCGAGATGCGGGCTGTGGCCTTGTCCTTGGCGAAGGTGATCATGCCGACGCCGGGGATCAGGTAGACCACGGCGTTGGGGTCGCGCAGGGGCGGCGAGTCGGGGTGTTTGCAGCGCTCGTAGTAGTCGGTGTAATCGTCGCGATACGCGGCGATGGCGTCGGAGAGACCGTCGAGCGTGGCGTCCACATCCGGGTTTGCCGGGTCGAAATCGACGACCAGCGGTCGGATCTTGGTGCGCAGGAAGTGGTCGGGGCAGGAGGTGCCGAGCGCCGCGAGGGCGGGCATTTGCGCCGCGTTGACGAATTTGAGCACGGTGTCGCTGTCGTCGAAGTGGCCGGTCATGTGCTGGTTACCGGAAACATAGCCGCGAATGGCTGGCATCAGGCGGGCGGCAACGGCGCGGCGGTCCGCCGGGGCGAGCGATGTGTGGATGGGGCCGCCAAAGGGAGTGGCGGCGCGTTCGCCGAACCAGTCCATCGCCTTCTGGATAATGGCGAGGGTGAGATCGTAGCAGGCGCGCGCGTCGTCATCCCAGGTGAACAGACCGTGGGATTCGAGCACAACGCCCTTGGCATCGGGGTTTTCCTGGCAGAATTTCTCCAGCCAGAGGCCAAGCTCATAGCCCGGGCGCTTCCACGGCAGCCAGCCGATTTCCGCGCCGAAAATTTCCCGCGTCAGCGCGCGGCTGTCTTTCGCCGCCGCGATGGCGATGATCGCGTCGGGGTGCATGTGGTCGACGTGTTTGCGCGGCACATAGGCGTGCAGCGGTGTGTCGATCGAGGCGGCGCGGGGATTGAGGTTGAAAGTGCAGTGCGGCAGGTAGCCCACCATCTCGTCCTCGTGCTCCGGCCCGCGATAGATGCCCTTCAGCGCGCGGAGCTTCTCCATGTAGAGCGTGGAAAAGCCGTCCATCTTGATCGAACCGACATCGCCGCCGGACCCTTTGACCCACAGCACTTCCACCTCTTCGCCGATCAGCGGGTCCGTCTCCATCACCTTGGCGGATGTGTTGCCGCCGCCGTAGTTCGTGATTCGCTTGTCGGAGCCGAGCAGGTTGGAGCGGTAAAGCAGCTTTTCCGGCTCGCTCATGCCGTTCGCCTTCGCCTCATCCCACAGGTTTTCAAGGCGCGGCGGGGCGTTACGGTCGGACATTTCTCTCTCCCTGAGGACATGGATTTTGGCCGCAACGCTGCGGGAGGTGCGGCGGATTGTCAATCAATTTCGATCATAAATGATCGTATTGCGCTGCAACATGAAAGATTTTGACAGTTTATGATTGACAGAGCCACTGACTCCGCGCACCGTGACGGCCAACGGAGGACCCAGATGCACGAAAGCGACCGCCACAGAGTGATCCTCTCTGCCGTTCAGGACAGAGCGCTGGTGACAGTGGTGGACCTGTGTGCGCTGACGGGTGCGTCGGAGGCAACGGTGCGGCGGGACATCAACACGCTGGATGAGCGCAAGAAGCTGCGGCGCGTGCGCGGCGGCGCGGAAGCACTGAACACAACGCCCTTCGTCGGGCTTGCGGGGCGGCCCTTCGCGCTGAACGAGACGCTGCACACACCGGAAAAGCAGGCGATTGCGGCGGCGGCGGTTGAATTGTGCGAGGATGGCGAACCGATCATCATCAACGGCGGCACCACGACCTTTCAGATGGTGCATCCACTGGCCTCGCGCCGGATGCAGGTGTTCACCAACTCCTTCCCGATCGCCGAGCATCTGCTGAAGAACAGCAAGAACACAGTGATGCTGTCGGGCGGGGTGATCTACCGCGAGCAGAACATTATCCTGTCGCCCTTCGACAATGACGTGACCCGCAATTTCTACGCGCGGCGCATGTTCATGGGCGCACAGGGCATCGGGCCGCTCGGCCTGATGGAGGGTGATCCATTGCTGATCCAGGCCGAGCAGAAGCTCATCGGGCAGGCCGATGAACTGATCGTGCTGGTGGACAGCTCCAAGTTCGAGAACCGCTCCAGCCTCGTGCTGTGCCCGCTGAACCGGATCGACACGCTAATCACCGACGAAGGCATCAGCGACCGCGCGGCAGCAATGCTTGAGGCGGCCGAGGTGAAACTGATCGTCGCGCCGAACGTCGCGACGCAGAAAGAAGGGGCGGCATCGTAATCGCCCAGACAAATCAACGCTCAAGGGAGGAAAACATGAGTGTAATGAAGAAGATACTTTCGACGGTGGCCGTCGCGGCCACCTTTGCAGCCGGAACCGCTCAGGCAGAAGACGTGCGCATCGCGCTGGTGGTGAAGGCGCTGGGCATCGGCTTCTTCGAGGCGGCCGCGAAGGGCGCCGAGCAGGCGGCGGAGGAACTCGGCGACGTGGAGATCATCTACACCGGCCCGACCGATACAACCGCCGAGGGTCAGATCGAGGTCATCAACGCATTGATCGCGCAGAACGTCGACGCGATCGCCGTGTCGGCCAACGACACCGACGCGCTGGTGCCGGCGCTGAAGAAGGCGATGCAGCGTGGAATCACGGTGATTTCGTGGGATTCGGGCGTAGCGCCCGAAGGGCGGCAACTGCATCTCACCCCCTCCTCCAACCCGCTGATCGGCAACATGATCATCAAGTTGGCCGCCGACCACCTGCCCGAGGGCGGTGACGTGGCGGTGCTTTCTGCAACGACGACCTCCACCAACCAGAATGTCTGGATCGAGGAGATGAACAAGGTGCTGCCGAACTACGATGGCATCAACGTCGTGGCGACCGTCTATGGCGACGATCTGGCCGACAAGAGCTACCGCGAGGCGACCGGCCTGATGCAGAGCTACCCCGATCTCGACGCGATCATCGCGCCGACCTCGGTGGGCATCGTGGCCGCGGCGCAGGCCGTGGTGGATGCCGGCAAGGTGGGGCAGGTGAACGTGACGGGCCTCGGCCTGCCGTCCGAGATGGCGGGTGCCATCGAAAGCGGCGCGTCGCAATCCTTCGCGATCTGGAACCCGATCGACCTCGGCTATTCCGCCGCGATGCTGGCCTATGAACTGAGCAAGAACGGCGTGGAAGCCGGGCCGGGCGCGGAAATTCCGATGGGCCGGATGGGCACGCTGACGCTGGACGAGAACAGCGAGGGCGCGATGGCGGACCCGTTCGTCTACGATGCGTCCAACATTGACGAGTTCAAGGGCATCTTCTGAGGCCCTGACGCGTGCGTTGCCGGCCCGGATGCGGCCGGCAACCGACGCCCGCAGGCGCGGGCTGCCATTCCATCGGAAAGTTTCGAGATGAGCGTGAAACCCGTCATATCGCTTGACGGCATTACCAAGACGTTCCCCGGCGTGAAGGCGCTGTCGGAGGTGATGCTGGAGCTTCATCCCGGTGAGGTGACCGCGCTGGTGGGCGAGAACGGTGCCGGGAAATCGACCACGGTGAAGATCCTGACAGGCATCTACCAGCCGGACGGCGGGGTGATCCGCATGGACGGCGAGGCGGTCAACTTTCCCACCGCGCACCACGCCAGCGCCGCCGGGATCACGGCGATCCACCAGGAAACGGTTTTGTTCGACGAGTTGAGCGTGGCGGAGAATATCTTTCTGGGCCACGCGCCGCGCACGAAGCTCGGGCTGATCGACGGGCGCGCGGTGAAGCGGCGGGCGAAGGCCCTGCTGGCGGAGATCGGCGCGCAGATCGACCCGGATGCCCGCCTGCGCGACCTCGGCATCGCCAGCAAGCATCTGGTGGCCATCGCGCGGGCGCTTTCGATCGACGCGCGAGTGGTGATCATGGACGAGCCGACGGCGGCGCTGAGCCAGAAGGAAATCGGCGAGCTATATGAGCTGATCGAGCAGCTGAAGGCGCAGGGCAAGGCGATCCTGTTCATCAGCCACAAGTTCGACGAGATTTTTCGCATCGCCGACAACTACGCGGTGTTCCGCGACGGTGCCTTCGTGGGTGCCGGGAAGATCGCCGAGGTAAGCGAGGGCGAACTGGTGCAGATGATGGTCGGCCGGACGGTGGACCAGATCTTCCCCGAGCGCGCGCATGACGTGGGCGACGAGGTTTTGCAGGTGGTGGGCTACGACCACCCGACCGAGTTCGAGGGCATCGGCTTCACCCTGCGCAGGGGCGAGATACTTGGTTTCTACGGGCTGGTCGGCGCCGGCCGGTCGGAATTCATGCAGGCGCTTTTTGGCATTACACAACCGGCCAAGGGCGTGACGAAGATGGACGGGCGCATCCGCGTCATCCGCTCGCCCGCCGACGCGGTGGCGGCAGGGATCGTGTACGTGCCGGAGGATCGCGGCAAGCAGGGCGCGGTGACGGGATTGCCGATCTTCCAGAACGTGACGCTGCCGTCCTTGGGGCGCACCTCTAAGAACGGCTTCATCCGCATGGCGGAGGAATTCGCGCTGGCGCGGGAATACACATCGCGGCTCGATCTGCGGGCGGCTTCGCTCGATCAGGATGTGGGCACGCTCTCGGGCGGCAACCAGCAGAAGGTGGTGATCGCCAAATGGCTGGCGACAGCACCGCAGGTGATCATCCTCGACGAGCCGACCAAGGGCATCGACATCGGCAGCAAGGCCGCGGTGCACGCCTTCATGGCGGAACTGGCGGCGGCGGGGCTGGCGGTGATCATGGTCTCCTCCGAGATACCGGAGATCATGGGCATGTCCGATAGGGTGATCGTGATGCGCGAGGGCCGGATCGTGGCCGAACTGGAGGGCGAGAGCCTGACGCCGGAGCGACTGGTGCGCAACGCCGCCGGCATTGCGGGAGAGGCGGCATGATGCGGCTGGTCAAATCGCGGGAGACGGTGCTGTTCGCCGCCCTGTGCCTGCTGCTGGCGCTGATCGCCAGCCGGTTCGCCGGGTTCGTGGCGCCGGGGAACCTCGCGCGGGTGTTCAACGATACCGCGCCATTGATGATGCTGGCGCTGGGCCAGATGGTGGTGATCCTGACGCGGTGCATCGATTTGTCGGTCGCCGCCAACCTGGCGCTGACAGGCATGGTGTGCGCGATGCTGAACGTGGCGATGCCCGGCTTGCCGATCCCGGTGATCCTGATCATCGCCACGGGGCTTGGTGCGCTCATGGGGTTGGCCAACGGCCTCTTGGTGTGGAAGCTCGACATCCCGCCCATCGTGGTGACGCTGGGCACGATGACGATCTTTCGCGGCATCATCTTCCTGATCTCGGACGGCAAATGGGTTAATGCCCACGAGATGAGTGCGGGCTTCACCGGCTTTCCGCGGGCCGCAGTGCTGGGCCTGCCGGTTCTGAGCTGGATCGCGGTGCTGGCGGTACTGGCCTTCGCAGTGCTGATGGCGCGCACGGCGCTGGGCCGCTCTTTCTACGCCGTGGGCGGCAACCCGCATGCGGCCGTTTATGCCGGCATCAACGTGGGCCGCACGCAGTGCATCGCCTTCGTGTTCTCGGGCGCGCTGGCGGGGCTGACGGGCTATCTGTGGGTGGCGCGCTATGCGGTGGCATACGTGGATATCGCGGGCGGGTTCGAGCTGGAGGTGGTGGCGGCCTGCGTGATCGGCGGTATTTCCATTGCGGGCGGCATCGGCTCGGTCGGCGGGGCGGTGCTGGGGGCGCTGTTTCTCGGCGTCGTGAAGAACGCGCTGCCGGTCGTGAACATTTCGCCGTTCTGGCAACTGGCGATTTCGGGCAGCGCCATCCTGATCGCCGTCGCGCTGAACTCGGATGCACGCCGCAAGACCGGGCGGATCATCCTGCGCAAAGCGGAGGGCGGGCAATGAGCATGGCGGAACGACATATCCCCGACAGGCTGACGGGCCGCGCGGCGCGGGTGCTGAAAAGCTGGGAGACGCTGCTGCTGGCCGTGGCGGTCGGCATCTTCATCCTCAACTCCTTCGCCTCGCCCTATTTCCTGAACGCTTGGAACCTGTCGGACGCCACGTTCAACTTCACCGAGAAGGCGATGATCGCCTTCGCCATGACGCTGCTGATCATCGCGGGTGAGATCGACCTGTCGGTCGCGTCGATCATCGCCCTTGCCTCCACCTGCATGGGCTTCGCGGCGGAGGCGGGCGTGGGCACGGGCGGGCTGGTGGCCATCGGGCTGACGGTGGGGCTGGCCTGCGGGGCGTTCAACGCGTTCTTCGTGACCGTGCTGGGCCTGCCCTCGATCGTCGTGACGATCGGGACGATGAGCCTGTTTCGCGGAATCAGCTATATCGTGCTGGGGGACGGCGCGTTTCGCGGCTACCCGGCGGATTTCGCCTTTTTCGGGCAGGGCTACGTGTTCTGGGTGATCAGTTTCGAGCTGGTGCTCTTTGCCGTGCTGGCGGTGATCTATGGCGTGGTGCTGCACAAGACGAATTTCGGCCGCGCGGTCTATGCCATCGGCAACAACCCGATGGCGGCGCTTTTTTCCGGCATCCGCGTGCAGCGGGTGAAGTTCATCCTGTTCCTGCTGACCGGGCTGATGAGCGGGATCGCCGCTGTCTGCCTGACTTCGCGGCTCGGCTCCACCCGGCCGTCCATCGCCACGGGGATGGAGCTGGAGGTGGTGACGATGGTGGTGCTGGGCGGCGTGAACATCCTCGGCGGTTCCGGCACCATTCCCGGCGTGGTGATCGCGGCCTTCGTGATGGGGCTGGTGACCTTCGGGCTGGGGCTGTTGAACGTGCCGGGGATCGTGATGTCGATCTTCATCGGGGCGCTGCTGATCGGGGTGATCGCGCTGCCGAGGCTGTGGACGAAGATGCGGAGGCGGCGATGAGCGAGCGGTATGCATTCCGGATGCGGCTGAATGCGGGCTGCGAAGCGGAGTACACGCGGCGGCATGACGAGATCTGGCCGGAGCTTGCGGCGCTGCTGCGGCAGGCGGGTGTCTCCGACTACTCCATCTGGCTCGACCGCGAGACGCTGTGCCTGTTCGGTATCCTGACGCGGGCCGAGGGCCACGGGATGGACGATCTGCCCGCCCACCCGGTGATGCAGCGCTGGTGGGCACATATGGCCGACATCATGGAGGTGGAGGCGGACAACGCGCCGGTGGCGGTGCCGCTGGTGCGCGTGTTCGACATGCCGTGAGCATCGCCCGCGTAGCCGTGATCGACATCGGCAAGACCAACGCCAAGCTGGCGCTGGTCGATCTGGCGCGGTTGGAGGAAATCGCCGTGGTCACGCGCCCCAACACGGTGCTGCCGGGGCCGCCCTGGCCGCATTTCGACGTGGAAGGGCACTGGGCCTTCGTGCTGGAGGGGCTGGCGCGGTTTCACGCGGAGCAGGGTGTGGATGCCATCGCGGTAACGACGCATGGCGCGAGTTGCGCGTTACTGGATGCGCAGGGCGGGCTGGCGGCGCCGATCCTTGATTACGAGCATGACGGGCCGGATGCGGTGGCGGCGGAGTACGACGCGCTGCGGCCCGGCTTCGACGAGACCGGCTCATCCCGCCTGCCGCAGGGGCTGAACGTGGGCGCACAACTGCACTGGATGCTCGGTGAAATGCCCGGCTTGCGGGAGCGGGTGGCGACGGTGCTGACCTATCCGCAATACTGGGCCCACCGCCTGACCGGCGTGGCGGCGAGCGATGTCACCTCGCTCGGTTGCCACACGGACCTCTGGTCACCGACGACAGGACGCTTCACTGAACTGCCGCAACGGCTGGGGCTCGGCGGAAAGATGGCCGCGCCGCGTCGTCCGGGCGAATTGCTGGGACGCGTGTTGCCGCAGGTGGCCCGGGCAACCGGTCTGCCGCAGGATACGCCGGTTGTCACAGGCATCCACGATTCCAATGCCTCGCTCTATCCCCACATCCGGGCGCATTCCGCCCCCTTCTCAACCGTATCCACCGGCACTTGGGTGGTGGTGATGGCGGTCGGCTCCCGCTCAGAAGCACTGGACCCGGCCCGCGACACGCTGCTCAATGTCAGTGCCGAAGGCCAGCCAGTGCCGTCCGCCCGCTTCATGGGCGGGCGGGAATTCGAAATCGTGCGCGATGGCGCCGACACCGAAGCAACACCGCAGGCGGCAGCCCGCGTGCTGGATACCGGCATCATGTTGCTGCCCTCCGTCGTACCGGGTACCGGGCCCTACCCCGGCCGAACGATGGCATGGATCGGCACGGAACCCGCTGTCGGCAGCGCGGAACGCTCGGCCGCGCTGGCCTTCTACCTTGCGCTGATGACGGCCACCTGCCTGCGGCTGGCCGGGCACCGGGGCGACATCTTCGTCGAAGGCCCGTTTACACAGAACGGCAGCTACCTCGACATGCTGGCAGCGGTCACCGACGACCGGGTGCTGAAGATGCGCTCTTCCACCGGCACGAGCATCGGCGCGGCCCTCCTGTTCTCGGACGATGCACCGGATCTGCGGCCCAGCCTGCATGCTGCGACGGCCAACGCTGCGGCCCTGCGATCCTACGCTTCGCGGTGGCAGGCAGAGGTCGATCAGGTGTAGCCGGCCAGAACCGCATCACCCGCCGCCACTAACGTTCCGTGGCCCCCTTGCCCGAAAGGATCTTGTCCCGGAATTTCTCGATCCGCGCTACCCGCGTCTCCGCCTTCTTCGCTCCGCTCAGATTGATGACGTAACTCTTCTGTCGCCCCGGCGTCAGGCTGTGAAACGCTTCCGCAAGCTCCGGGTCCGCGTCCAGCGCCGTCACAAGTTCCTCCGGCAGTTCGATCTCCCGCACTTCCTTCACCGGCTCGATGCCCGCCTCGGCATAACCCATCGCCTCCGAGAGGTAAGCCTTGATCACCGGTTCCATCGCCGCCACCTGCGCATTTTCCGTGAAGCGGATGGCGTCGGCGTGCCGTGTGTTCGGCCCCTGTTTCTCCAGCACGCTTTCCGGGTCCTTCATCAGTGCCGCTTTGAAAAAGGTCATCCGGAAATCGCCGCGAAACGCTCCGATGATCACGATGTTGCGCCCCGCGTGCATGTAGCACGGATGCCCCCATTTCACCGCCTCCTCCAGCCCGGCGGACCGGCATATTCGCCGCAATCCTTCCAGACCGTCGCGCCACTGCTGTACGGAACAGTCCGGCGTGTCGAACCGGTCGCAGCGCCCGCAGCCTCTGGCAAAGAAGTCCTCGATATCGGTGATCATCATGATCCGCAGGTTAGGCGCAAAACCGTGTTTTGCAAGGCCGGGGCGTCCGAGCCCCGGCCCATGCTCACGCTGCTTCCAGCCACGCCGCATCCTGTTCGGCCGTGCGCCGCACGGCTTCCCGATCCTGTGTTCGCGCCACCCAGTCGCGGATGCAGGCCACGTCCGGCGTCGCGTCCGGCATCCATGCGAAGGGCGAGGCCAGGATCAGGTCCGCCGCGCTATACTGGTCACCGAGGAGATATGGCCGATCCTCCAGCGCCTCGGCCAGCCGTGCCACCATCTCGGCCTCACCCCGGAAGGTCACATCAATCACGGGATGCGTCAGCCCGGCAACCTTCATCACCATCACCGGCTCGACGACACCCGCATAGTAGGCCAGCCAGGAAAGATAGGTTCCCCGCTGCGGCGCCCCCGGCGCCGGTGCCATCCCGGCCTCGCAATAGAGGTCAGTCAGGTACTGGGTGATCGCCACCGTCTCGCGGATCAGTTCGCTGCCGTTCATCAGCAACGGCACCTTCTTCTCGGGGTGAGGATTGGCCGGATCCGGCCCGCCCGTTCCGTCGATCCGCGGGACGGTCACGGGCACGATCTCGATATCGTTGCCGGCTCCGAGTTCATGGATCAGCGACACGATCCGCGAAGAACGAGAGCGCGGCGCGTGGTAGAGTTTCAGCATGTCTGCCTCCTGTTTGGTTGACAACCGACTGCTAGTCCTGCCCTCCTGACAGAACATGGCAGCAGGAGAACCAATGCCCCGCAGTGACCGCCTACTTCGCCTCGTTCAGGCCCTGCGCACCCTGCCGGCCCCTGTCACCGCCGCGCGTCTGGCAGAGGAAATGGGTGTTTCGCATCGCACCCTCTATCGCGATATTGCCGCCCTCCGCGCCTCTGGCGCCATCATAGACGGCGAGGCCGGCGTCGGCTACGTGCTGGTTGAAGACGGTGCCATGCCGCCACAAACGCTGGAGCGTCTGGAACTGGAAGCCGTGATCCTCGGCCTCGCCGCCGTCGGCAATTTCGGCGACCAGGCCCTTGCCAGCGCAGCCGCCAGCGCAGCCGCCAAGATCGTCGGCAGCCTCGATGAGCGCCGCCAGCGGGAGGCGCTCCACCCGGTTTTGATGAGCTACTCCTACATCGAACGCGCGCCCTGGACCGTGCCGCAGGAGGAGATCCGCCGCGCCTGCTGGGAAGAACGCGCCCTCGAAATTTCCTACAGGGACAAGCATGGCGCGGTGACGGAGCGCATCATCGAACCGCTGGCCATGGTCTACTTCGACTGCGGCCTCGCCCTCCTCGCCCGCTGCCGGCTGCGGCAGGATTACCGCATCTTCCGGCTCGACAGGATCGTAAGCGTGCAGACCACCAGCGACAGCTTTCGCCCGCGGCGCGCCGCCATGCTCCGCGAACACCTTGCCTTGCTCGAATCTCGCGGCTCTCAGGGCTGACGGGCCGGCACCGCTCAGGCCCGCTCGATCAACCCGGCGAAACACCCCTGTCTGGCATTGTGGGCGTGGATGTATTTGACAGCGGGATCGGCGAACATCCGGCCGATCAGCGGCTCGATGGCATCGCCCTCCGCCACATCCGCCTCGAGCATGAAACCGCGGTCATCGAAACCGCGCAGCGCGATCAGGCGCCGTTTCATCACCTCGGGAACGACCCCCTCCCGGTCATAGGCCCGCTCCGCGCCCTCGCGCACAAAGATGGCATGGCAGGATCGATAGGGCGAGGTCACCGGCAGGTGCTCGTAATTCAGCAACAGCGCCGTCTCGCCCGCCTCCATGTCTCTCATCTCCACACGATCCGGAAAGCCCGGGCAGGCATCCACGGCGCAGCGGATCACCCCTAGCTCGGCAAGCTGCCCATCCGACAGGCCATAGAACCTGCTGAACGCCTCCGGATCCAGCCCCCTGATGCGATAATTCATGTCGGTCTCCTCCGCGTCCCCGTAGTGTTGCCTTGCCAAAGCTGGCGTAACACGCGTCCGGGAGCAGCCCGTTTCCTGCGCATTCGCAGCGGCCCGGATGCGGCTGTTGGCGTCGGCTGCGACGCACTTCCGCATGAGGCCCGGTCGCTTGAACCCGCCCGCAACCTCGCTACCTTCGCTACATGGACATTATCGGCACGGCCCTGCTGGAGTATCACAACGGCGAACGCAATCGCCGGCTGATGATCCACAGGGACGACGGTTTTTGCGAACCGCTGCCGCCCGCCGCGTTCTTCGCCGATGCACCGCTGCCGCACGAGGCCGACATCCTCGGTTCGCCCACCGGCCCCGTGCTGGACATCGGCTGCGGCGCGGGTCGTCACCTGCTGTGGCTCCGCGAGCGCGGGATAGCGGCCACGGGGCTGGATGTCTCGTCCGGAGCGCTGGAGACCTGTCGACTGCGCGGCTGCCGCGATGTATTGCGGGCGGATGTCCTCGCCCCCGGTGCCTTGCACGGTCTTGGCCCCTTCGCCACCATCCTGCTTTTCGGCCAGAACATCGGTCTGGGCGTCACCCCGCGCGGCGTCGGCGCCCTGCTCCGCACACTTGCGCCCCTGCTGACACCCGAAGGCCGCATCGTCTTCACCTCGGTCGATACCCGTCTCCGCAAGCAAATTGCGCACGTTACCTACCGGCAAGCCAATGTCGCCGCCGGCAGACCTCCCGGCCACAATCGTTTTCGCCTCGAATACGACGGCACCTTCGGCCCATGGTTCGACTGGCTCTACCTTGGCCCCGAGAAGGCCGCGAAACTGGCCGCCACCTGCGGTTTTCAAGCCACCCGCACAGTGCGCTGGCAGCCGGAGACCTATGCGATGGAATTGCGGCGCGTCTGACCTTCAGGTGTCAAAGCGGCTCCGCCACAGCGGCGCCCGCGCCGCGTCCCGCGCCTCGTAGTCCGCCACCGCCGGAGGCAGGTCATTCGGCTCCTGCCGATCCTCTGCCAGCGCCGCACCGCCCTCGGCCCAACGCTCATACAGGCGTGCCTGCGCAGCGGTCGGGTCGCCACGCCCGTCGCCGGGCGAATCCGACAACGCGGCTTTCACGATCCGGTTCTTCAGCCCCAACCCGCCGAGCAACTCCAGCGGCTGAAACAGCGCCCCGTTCACCCGCCGCACACAGCACAGCCTTCGCGCCGCTTCAGGCCGATCTTCCGGGTTTCTCCCCACAGCGCATCATAGATCAGCATCTCACCCCGCAGCGGCTGGCCGGCGCCGACAATCCACTTGATCGTCTCACCCGCCATCATGCTGCCCATAACCCCGGCCAACGCGCCCATGATCCCCGCCTCCGCGCAGCTCGGCGCCTGCCCCGGCGCTGGCGGTGTCGGGAAGATGCAGGTGTAGCAAGGGCCGCCCCGGGCCGGGTCGAACAGGCTGATCTGCCCCTCCCACTGGCTCATCGCCGCCGAAACCAATGGCTGCGAAGCTTCCACACAGGCCCGGTTGACGAGGCTGCGGGTCGCGAAACTGTCGCTGCCGTCCAGCACCACGTCCGCTCCGGCCAGCAGATCACCGACATTGTCCTCGCCCAGCCGCAGGTCCATCTCCTCCACCACCACGTGCGGGTTGATCGTCTGCAATGTCTCGCCAGCACTCGCCGTCTTCTTCCGGCCCACCGCTTCGGTCCGGTGCAACACCTGCCTCTGCAGGTTGGACAGGCTCACCGTGTCATCGTCGATCACCCGCAACCTGCCGACACCGGCCGCCGCCAGGTACATCAACGCCGGACTGCCCAGGCCGCCCGCGCCGACCACTGCCACCGTGGCCGCGCTCAGCTTGCGCTGGCCGGTTCCGCCCACCTCTCGCAGCACGATGTGCCGCGCATACCGCTCCAGTTCCTCGTCGGAAAAACTCATGACAGGTCCTTGCTCATGTATAGTCGTGCGCCGCCTTCCGGCATCTCCACCCGTGCCAGCACAGAATAGCCGAGCGCCGCATAGAAACCCTCCGCCTGCCAGCTGAACGTCTGCAGCACTGCCCGCCGCGCCCCCCGCACCCCGGCCTCGCGCTCCATCTCCGCCATCAGCCGGCGGCCCAGCCCGTTTGCCCGTGCCTCCGGCTCCACCCAGACCGGTCCGAAATCCGCCAGCCCCTGTGTCAATGTCACCCTGCCAGAGGCGTGGATCGCCCCGTCATCGCCACGGAACCCGATCGAAAACCCGGTTGTGGTCGACCCCGGCACCGCGGCATGACCGGCGGCCCTCAGCTTCGCCTGAACCTCGGCCGTCAGGGCAGCGTCATTCTCGATCAGCACGAAGCCGGCAGGATGGTCCTCCCGCCCGCCGCTCGCCCCTTCCAGCGCCGCACTGCGCTGCCGCGCCCAGCGCAGCACCGCCCGGTAGCCCAGCACCGGCACCAGCAGCACCAGCAGCAGCAACCATCCCTGCATGCTTTCCGCCGTCGGTCGGGCACCCGGGTCCAGAACCGCCATCAGCACCGCGAAGCCGGCACCGCCAAGGCCGATACCAAGCACGAGATCGCCCCGCACCTGCCGCGCCCGCAGACCGGCCACGACAATGGCGGTGCAGGCGAGCATCCACAGCATCAGCTGCCCGTAGAGCCGAAACCGCCCCCGCCGCGTTTCGTGCCGCTCAGCGTCTTGACCTCTTCCCAGCGCACCTTCAGCACCGGGGCCACGACGAACTGCGCGATCCGCGTGCCATGTTTGATCCGGCAGGTGTCGGACCCGTGGTTGATGAGGATGACGCCGACCTCGCCGCGGTAATCGGCGTCGATCGTCCCCGGCGCGTTTGCCAGCGTGATGCCATAACGCAGGGCAAGGCCGGAGCGCGGGCGCAACTGCATCTCGTATCCCGGCGGCAGCGCAATCGAGAAACCGGTGGGAATCAGCGCCCGCTCTCCCGGCTGCAGCTGAATGCCCTCCTCGCGGTTGGCCTCGCCGAAATTGGCATGCACGTCCATGCCTGCCGCCTGCGCCGTCGCGTAGTCAGGCAGCGGTATCTCAGGGTCGGCACCCTCTGTGCGCAGGATCGCCACGGTGCATATGGGTTCAGCGTGTATCATCAGCCTTCATCTTTCCGTCCGGTTTCCCCCGCCCCCAGTTCATCGACAATACGTGCGACCAGCTTCTTTGCCACCTCGCGCTTGCGCATGCGCGGCCACTCCTCGGCGCCGGCGGCCGAGATCAACGTCACCGCATTCTCGCCGCCGCCCATCACCCCGGTCTCGGGCCGCACGTCATTCGCCAGTATCCAGTCGCAGCCCTTGCGCTCCCGCTTGGCGGTCGCATGGCCGATCACGTCATCTGTCTCGGCTGCAAAGCCCACCACCAGCGCCGGCCGCCGTGGCCCGGGCCGCGACAGGCCCGCCAGAATGTCGGGGTTCTCGGCAAACTCCAGCACCGGCAACTTGCCCGAACCGTCTTTCTTGATCTTCGAGTTGCCCGCGCCGACCACATGCCAGTCGGCGACCGCCGCCGCACAGATGGCCGCATCGACCGGCAAGGCCGCGTCCACCGCCGCCGCCATCTCCGCCGCTGTCTGCACCTCGATCACCTCCACGCCGCCCGGGCGCTTCGTATCGGCGGGACCGGTCACGAACACCACGTCGGCGCCCTGCACCGCCAGCGCCTCGGCAATTGCCGTGCCCTGCGCGCCGGAGGAACGGTTGGCGATATAGCGCACCGGGTCGATCGGCTCATGCGTCGGCCCGCTCGTCACCAGCACCCTCCGGCCTTTCAGCGGCCCGTCCGTCACCCGCGCGGCAATCGCATCGGCAATCGCCAGCGGCTCCGCCATCCGCCCGGGGCCGTACTCGCCGCAGGCCATTTCACCCTCGTCCGGGCCGATCACGGCGACGCCGTCGCCCGTCAGCGTCGCAAGGTTGCGCCGGGTCGCCGCATGATCCCACATCCGCACGTTCATCGCCGGCGCGATCAGCACCGGAGTATCGGTCGCCATCAGGAGGGTGGAGGCAAGATCATTCGCCAGCCCCCCGGCCATCTTCGCCATCAGGTCGGCAGTGGCCGGTGCCACCACCACCAGATCAGCCGCGCGGGAAAGCTGGATGTGGCCCATCTCGGCCTCGTCGGTCAGGTCAAACAGGTCGCGAAAAACCTTCTCGCCCGCCAGGGCAGAGACGCTCAACGGCGTCACGAACTCCTCCGCCGCCCGCGTCAGCACCGGCACGACCCGCGCACCGCGCCGCTTCAGTTCGCGGATCAGCTCAAGGCTCTTGTAGGCAGCGATCCCGCCACCGATGATCAGAAGAACACTTCGCCCCTGCATGTCTCCGCCTCCGGCCAGTCCCGCGGACCGTAAGCCGCCCCTCGGCGACGGGCAAGGGCGAGATGCCTTGCCGACGCATGTTCACGAACGCGGGCGCACGGGAGAAACCGTCAGCACCGTCCGGCGAGCTCGCCGAAACGGGAGTCGGCCCCGGTAAAACCAGCACGCGCCCCGCTTCACGACTTTCGGAAAGCTGCACATGGATCCTCGCGTTCCACTGCGGGCGTGATGTGCCAGCCATCGAACGCCGCAGACCGTTCCGGCTCACTCTCGAACTGGCCGAAGACATAGACGGAAACATCCGGCGCCACCCGTGCAAGCACTGTCGGTACGCCCCGGCCTTTGTCCGCATGGCCGTTGCCGGTAATCACAAGCACCGGTCGCCCAGCTTCCAGTGCCGACAGCACCGCCCGTGCCAGCGCCGCATCCCGCAAACGCTGCGCCTCGACCATGCCACCCATCATCTCCAGAGGCATCGCCTCGCAATGCGCCGCGAACTGCATCTCTTCCCGCAGTTTCTGCTCCGTCGCCGGCAGCGCATCCGTCAGCCCATACTCGGCCGCACCCTCACCGAACACAGCCGCTGCACCGTCACCGAACGCCCCCCGAGCAGCTTCCCGTGGCACCTGCGCCCCGAACACCGGCACGGCCCCGGCAGCATCCATGATCTGCGCGTAAAGCGGGTAATCGGGCCAGCCGCTCTCTGCCCAGCGCAGCGCCTCCGCCTGCGCAGCCGCATCGGCCCCGGCGGCCCGCAGGTCCATCACCTGCTGTCCCTGCTCCGGCAACAGCATCTCGAACACCAGCGCCGCCGGCTCGAGAGCGGTGGCAAACTTCGCCTGCACGGCGTGATGCGCTGGATTGTCGTGGCTTTCGCCGACAATCACGACATCATGGCCGGAGGCCGCATCAATCGCGTCCTCAACAGAAGTCTGGGCCCAGACGTTTCCGCCAAGGCCCATCAGGAAGGTAACAGCAAGACTTCGGATCATTCAGGCAATCGCCAGCATCGCCGCCGCATTTCCGGTCGTCTGCTCGAGTTCGCGCCGCAGCTTCTTGAGCGCCTGAGCCTCGAGTTGCCGGATCCGCTCCTTGGAAAGTCCGAGCTCATTCCCGAGGCTCTCCAGCGTGCGCGGCGTATCCTTGAGCTGCCGCTCGACGATAATCATTCGCTCTCGCTGGTTCAATGTCTCCAGCGCGTCACGCAGCCATGTGCGGGCGCGTCCCAGGTCCTGATCCCGCGAAACGGTCTCCTCGGCCTGCGGCGTGCTGTCCTCCAGCGTCTCCACCCATTCGCGGCCCTCTTCGCCCGCCTGCTGGGCGTTCAGCGAGAAGTCGGAACCGGCCAGCCGCGCATCCATCATTTCCACATCGCGCAACGGAACACCGACCTCGATGGCGATCTTCTCGCGCAACTCCTGTCCGCGGATTTCCTCGCCCACCGCCCCGGCTTCGCGCTCGAATTTGGCACGCACCCGGCGCAGGTTGAAGAACAGCGCTTTTTGGGAGGAGGTGGAACCGGTGCGCACCATCGACCAGTTGCGCATCACGTAATCCTGAATCGATGCCTTGATCCACCAGACCGCGTAAGTGGAGAACCGCACGCCCCTGTCCGGATCGAATTTTTCGGCCGCCTTCATCAGGCCGACACCGGCTTCCTGGATCAGGTCGGGCATCGGCGCACCGTAACGTCGGTATTTCGAGGCCATGGAAACCGCCAGCCGCATGTAGGCGTTGACCAGCCGATGCAATGCAGCCTCGTCACCCGTGTCGCGCCAGGCGCGGGCAAGACCGAGTTCGGTTTCGGCATCCAGCATTTCGGCAGCCATGGCCTGTTTGGCAACAATCCGGCTTCCGTCTCCGTCGTACGTCATCGCCATGGCTTTTCCTCCGTGCTGTCACCCTGTTGGTTAATGATCAATACGTCCGAAAGGTTCCGTCGGATCAGCGGAAATCTGTCGGATACCTCAACCCTTCGTGATCGCACCGGTCCATTCCGCTCGCGAATATGCGCCTTCAAGGAGTTTGACTGGACAGACCTCGTCCTCTGCCCCGATCCTGTGCCAAAGCCGAAAACAGGAGAAGTCATGGCCTATGAACTCGTGATCGGAGACCGGATGTATTCAAGCTGGTCGCTGCGCGGCTGGCTGCTGTTCGCCGCTTTCGGCATCCCGGTCTCGACCCGGCTGGCGCCGATGTATTCACCGCAATTCGCGGAAGAACTGAAAGCCTTCGCACCGTCCCGGCTGGTTCCGGCCATGAAGTCCGATGGTCGGCTCTGCTGGGACAGTCTCGCCATGGCCGAAACTCTGGCGGCGGAAAACCCGCAGGCCGGTCTCTGGCCGGCCAACGCCGCCGACAGGGCGCTGGCGCGGTCGATCACGGCGGAGATGCATTCCGGTTTCTCCAGCCTGCGCGGCACCTGCCCGATGACCCTGCGGGCACGCTACGACTGCCCCGACATGACGGATGCACTGAGCGCGGATCTGGAGCGCCTGCAAACCCTCTGGTCGCTGGCGCTGGAGCGCAGTGGCGGCCCGTGGCTGTTCGGCAGCTACACCGCCGCCGACGCCTTTTTTGCTCCGGTAGCCGCCCGCATTGCCGGCTGGTCCCTGCCCGTCCTGCCGGCGTCGCTGGCCTACGTGAAGATGCATCTCGCCCACCTCCCCTTCCGCCAATGGCGTGCAATGGCCTTTGCCGCCGACCGTCCGTTGGCCGCCTATGAGACGCCCGCCCGCCCCGAGCATCCCTGGCCCGGCCCCGCCCCGCTACCGGCGGAACCGGTCACGGGTGCCACCGCTGCCAACAGCGATTGCCCCTTCTCCGGCAAGCCGGTCCAGCCCGACAGCCTCGCCCGCATCGATGGCCACGTCATCGGCTTCTGCAACCGATTCTGCCGCGACAAGTCGGTCGCCGACGCCGAAGCGTGGCCAGAGCTGAAGGCTCTGCTGCAAGGCCTCTGATCCGGCGCCCGTCTCCGAACCCGGCAGAAATCACTGGATTCAGGTCATTTTTTGCGCAAGCCTGAATCTGGACCACCTCAAGTCTGCCCGGATGGTCATCAAACCGGCGTTTTGGCTTGAACCTGCCGACCGTTAAATGGGCAAATCAGAGCAATCGCCCGCAAATTGACATCGGCGACAACAGCGAGGGGGCTGGCATGGGTTTTCTGGATACGATCTTCAACCTGATCAACGATCTCACGTGGGGCTGGGCGCTCGTGCCCTTTCTCGTCGTCCTTGGTGTCTTCTTCACCGCCGCCAGCGGTTTCGTCCAGTTCCGGTTCTTCAAACGCATGTTCAGCGTGCTGACGGGTAACGACGAAACCAGTGACCCCACCAAGATCTCCGCCCGCGAGGCGCTGTTCGTCTCCGTCGGCGGCCGCGTCGGCGGCGGCAACATCGCCGGCGTCGCCGTGGCAATCACCGCCGGCGGCCCCGGTGCCGTCTTCTGGATGTGGGCCATCGCCCTCATCGGCATGTGTTCGGCGCTGGTCGAAGCCACCCTCGCCCAGCTCTACAAGCGCACCACGCCCGAGGGCGATTATCGCGGCGGCCCCGCCCGCGCCATCATCCACGGGCTTGGCGCCAACTACCGCTGGCTCGCCGTGATCTACGCCGTTTGCCTGATCGCATCCTTCGCCATCGGCTTCAACGCCTTCCAGGGCAACACCGTGGCCGGCGCGGCGCTCGACAGTCTCTCCATTCCGCGCCTCTACACCGGCATCGCCCTGGCCGCCGCCACCGGCTTCATCGTCTACGGTGGCATCCACCGCATCGCCAAGGCCGCCGATGTCATCATTCCGGTCATGGCTTTCGGCTACATCGCCATGGCGCTGCTGATCATCGTCATCAACATCCTCGGCCTGCCCGCCGTGCTCTGGGATATCGTCACCAACGCCTTCGGCTTCCGCGAGGCGGTCTCCGGCGGCATGGGCGCGGCCATCGCGCAGGGCCTGCGCCGCGGCCTCTTCTCCAACGAGGCGGGGCTCGGCTCGGCACCCAACGTCGCCGCCACGGCCTACGTCAAACACCCCGTCAGCCAGGGCATCACGCAAAGCTTCTCGGTGTTCATCGACACCATCGTCATCTGCTCGTGTACCGCCTTCGTGATCCTGCTGGGCGATGTCTACGTGCCCGGTGCCGAAGGCATCGACGGCGTGGCGCTGACCCAGCAGAGCATGGTCTCCCATGTCGGAAGCTGGGCGCAATACTACCTGACGGCGGCGATCTTCCTCTTCTCCTTCTCGTCGATCATGTACAATTACTACCTCGGCGAGAACGCGCTGAGCTTCATGACAGACAAGCCATCGGCGCTGCACATCCTGCGCATCGCCATCATCGGCATCGTCTTTCTTGGCGCGGTCGCACCGGGCGCCACGGCCGTCTTCTCCTTCTCCGACCCGATGATGGGCATTCTTGCTGTCGTCAACCTGCTGGCGCTGATGATGCTCTTTCCGATCGCACTGCGCATCATCAACGACTTCCGCGACCAGTTGAAGGCCGGCATCGCCAAACCGGTGTTCGACCCGGCCAGGTTCCCCGACCTCGACACCGACCCGACAGCCTGGCCGGATGCGCCGAAGCCATGAAAAAGGGCGGCAACTTCCGTTGCCGCCCGTACTCAATACCATGCTGTGGTGTGGACCTTGGTCTTCTGAAACACGTCTGCGGCGAAGGCCTGTGCCGTTCTAGTTGAACGAATAGACCAGCGAGACGCCGAACGTGTTGTCGGTGTGCTCGAAGCCCGGCGTCGGGTCGGTGTGATACTCGGTCAGGATGCTGGTGCGCAGCGCCAGGCTGTTGGTCATCGACACGCTCAGCGCGAGATCGTTGTAGATGACGGTGTCGGAGTCTGACCAGATCACATCGGTGTCGTTGGTCAGGAAAACCGTGTCGGTCAGTTTCTGCGCGAAGTCCGACGATGCGCCGACAGCGAATTCACTGACATCACCCGCCGTGATATCGCTCAACTCGGCGAACCGGTATCCGGGGCCCGCCTGAACCGACCACTGGCGATCCGCGTCGTTGAAGATGCGGTAGCCCGCGCCGAGGCTGGCGAACGTGTCGTTCTCGAACGAAGAGAACTCGTCGACCGAGCCCTGAACCTTGGCAAAGCCGAAGATCACGGGCGTGATTTCACGGGTGTACTGGAAGGCGTAGAACAGGCTTTCCTCATTCTTCGTGCCATCGTCCTCGCCGTAGGTGTAGCTCAACTGCAACTCGAAACCATTGGCGCCCGTCACATAGTTCAGATCCGCGCCGACACCGACATCGATGCTGTCCGTGTTGCCGGAATTGGCGATGCCGCGCAGCGCGAACGAACCGCTGAACCCCTGGGGGAGGCCCTCGTTGCCGAACCGGTCGAGGTCACGGTCCGCATCATCCTCGATGTCTTCCAGCAGATCCTCGTTGCGATCTTCGGCAACATTGGTGCCGCCGAACACGTTCTGGGCAGAGGCGACCGAAGCGACAGATGTCGCCAGAACCAGCGCACCGAAAACGGCGCACAGTGAAGTTTTCATTTCAGTTTTCCTTGGGAGAGAGTGTGCAGATCCTTCCTGCATGCCGCTTGGTATCACACAGCCGAACGTGCACATCCGAAATCCCCGGTTCCCTGTTTCTCGAGGTCCACGATCATGCAGAATTCACACAGCCCGGCAGCGTTCGGTCGCGGAAAATTCAACTGTTGCCATCTTGCCGCGTCTATGGCGGCAAAAGCACTTATTTATTTTTTCGGATATATTGACTTGTTGGTCGATGGACATGTCGCGCCAGCAGTTCCGCACCGGCCGCACAGCCCGCCGCGCATCCGTCCCGCCGCACCGAATCCTTGAACACCCAGCCACCCGATTCGCGCCATGGCTGAACCGTCGGCAAGCACCTTCCCCTCATCTTTCCCAAATATCCCACCCGGCTGCCCGCCGCCCGACGGGGCGCCGGCCTGTTAAGCGCCCATTAACCTGCCGCCCGCAAGGTTAACCAAACTTCAGGAGGTCGCCCCGTGGTCGCCCGCGTCAACACCGTCGCCTTTCAGGGCATGGAAGCCCGCCTCGTCGAGGTGCAATGCGCGATCACCACCGGCCTTCCGGCATTTTCCCTCGTCGGCCTGCCCGACAAGGCGGTGTCAGAGGCGAAGGAGAGGGTGCGCGCCGCGCTCACCGCCCTGTCGCTGGCACTGCCCGCCAAGCGCATCACCATCAACCTCTCGCCCGCCGATCTGCCGAAGGAAGGCTCACACTTCGACCTGCCGATCGCGCTGGCCATCCTCACCGCCATGGAAATCCTGCCCGCCGAGGAAATGTCGGGCCAGGTCGCCATGGGCGAGCTCTCGCTCGATGGCAAGCTGATGCCCGTGATCGGTGCCCTGCCCGCGGCCCTCGCCGCGGCGGAGAACGATTGCGCCCTGATCTGTCCGGAGGCCTGCGGAGCGGAGGCAGCGTGGGTCGGTGCCGTGCAGGTCATCGCCCCGCCGACGCTGATCGCGCTCGTCAACCATTTTACCGGTCGCGCAGCCCTCGCCCCAGCCGAACCGGGCGAGGTGCTGCCCGAAGCCGGGGCCCGCTGCCTCTCCGAGGTCAAGGGCCAGGAAAAGGCCAAGCGTGCGCTGGAGATCGCCGCCGCCGGCCGCCACCACATCTTCATGGTCGGCCAGCCCGGCTCCGGCAAATCCATGCTCGCCGCCCGCCTGCCCGGCATCCTGCCGCCGCTCGACGCGGGCGAGGCGCTGGAAACCTCGATGATCCACTCCCTCGCCGGACTGCTGGACGAAGGCGGCATTACCCGCGCCCGGCCCTTCCGCACGCCGCACCACACCGCCTCCATGGCCGCCATCGTCGGCGGCGGGCGCGGGGCGAAGCCGGGCGAGATTTCCCTCGCCCATCACGGCGTGCTGTTTCTCGACGAATTCCCCGAATTCCCCCGCACCGTGCTCGAAACCCTGCGCCAGCCGATCGAGACGGGCGATGTCGTCGTCGCCCGCGCCAACGCCCACGTCAAATACCCCTGCCGCTTCATGCTGATGGCCGCCGCCAACCCCTGCCGCTGCGGCTACCTGCCCGATGCGTCCCGCGCCTGCGCCCGCGTACCTCTCTGCGGCGATGAATATCTCGGCCGCATCTCCGGCCCGCTGATGGACCGTTTCGACATCCGTCTGGAGATACCGCCGGTGCGCATCGCCGACCTGTCCGCCGACACGCAGGGCGCCACCTCCGCGGAAATCGCGCCGCGCGTCGCCGCCGCCCGTGCCGTCCAGTCCGCCCGTTACAAGGGCCGGGACGGCATCCGCGTCAATGCCGACATCGAGGGCGATCTGATCACCGAGGCATGCCCGACTACGCCCGAGGCGGCGGAGCTTCTCGCCCGCGCCGCCGACCGTTTCGCGCTGTCGGCCCGCGCGTACCACCGCATCCTCCGCGTCGCGCGCACCATCGCCGATCTCGAAGGGGCGGCAGACATCGCCCGCCCGCACATCTCCGAGGCACTGGGCTACCGGCTGACGCGGGAGGAACAGGCCGCCCCGGTCAGCCCGCGCAAGGCGACGCTCAAGGCCGTCTGAACATAGGCAGGACAGGTAACCGAAACCATTACCTCAGGGGTAATGAAATCGCTTACCTGACAAACACTCCTCCCAAAACGCCCGCCAACAGCGCCAAAGTCGACCGTTTGCCATACCGAAACCATACCAAACCCATATCAAATCCACACGCCGATCCGGCGCTATTCCGGCGGCCCCGCCTCGCCACCCCGGATGAACCGCGTCCGCCTGCGCCGTTCCATCCTGTCGGGGCCGAACGTGCCGCGCACATGCGCTTTCAGGAAGTCGGCCGCACGATAGATTACCTCGCCAGCCTCCGGCACCCGCCGCTCCATCAGCGGCAGCGCATGGGGTACGTTTTCCCAGATATCGCGGGTCACGGCACAGCCCTGCCCCGCCGCACGGGCAGCGAACCGGATAGCATCGTCGCGCAGGATCTCGGAGGAACTGGCCTGCACATAGAACGGTCCCGCGCCGCTGAAATCCCCAAAAACCGGCGAAACACAAGGGTTTAGCGGGTCTCGCCCGCCCAGCACCATGTCCCGGATTTCCTCGATCCGCTCGCCCGGCAACATCACGTCGGTTCCCGCGTTTTCGCGGATCGACGGGCTCTGCAGCGAAAGGTCGGTCCAGGGCGAAAACACCGTCGCGCAGGCCGGGCGCGGCAACCCCAGTTCTCCCAACCGGTGCAACAGGCCCAGCGCCAGCCCGCCGCCGGCACTGTCGCCCGCAAGGCCTATGTGGCGCGGATCGTATCCCGCCTCCAGCAACGCCCGATAGGCCGTCAGCACATCCGCCAAGGCCTCCGGGTGCGGATGTTCCGGCGCCAGCCCATATCGCGGCATCACCGCGCGCATCCCCGTCAACTGCGACAACCGCCCCGCCAGGTGCCGGTGCGTCAGCGGGCTGCCCATCACGTAGGCACCGCCATGTAAATAAAGCAGAATCGAGCGTCGCGCGACCTTGCGGCCCGAGATCCAGAGCGCCTCCACCCGGTCCTCACCGGCGCGCAAGGTTCCCCACTGATGGTACATGTTCTCCGGCAACGGAAACAGCCGCATCAGCCGCCTGTCCGTCCTAACCCGCACGTCCGCCGGCTCCACCACCCGTGCCATGTACCGTCTGTCGCGGAAGCGCAGCGTCACCCTCGTCAGAAGCATCCGCCAGCTTGGTCTCATGCGCGGCGGGCCTCGATCGCCTCCCAGATTTTCGCGGTCACGTTCTCGCCCGAGAACCGCTCCAGCTCCATCAGGCCCGTGGGGGACGTGACATTGATTTCCGTCAGCATTCCGCCGATCACGTCGATGCCCACAAAAATCTGGCCCTTCTCCTTCAGGAGGGGCCCGATCCGCGCACAGATCTCGCGGTCGCGGTCACTCAGTTCCACAGGCTCGGCCCGCCCGCCGACATGCATGTTGGAGCGGGTTTCCCCCTCCGCCGGAACCCGGTTGATGGCACCGACAGCCTCACCATCCACAAGGATCACCCGCTTGTCCCCCTTGGCGACATCCGGCAAAAACTGCTGTGCAATCAACGGCTCACGATTGATGCCGGCAAAAAGCTCATGCAGCGAATTCAGGTTGCGGTCGCCCGGGTCAAGCCGGAAGACCCCGGCGCCTCCATTGCCGTAGAGTGGTTTGAGGATGATGTCCCCGTACTTTGCCTTGAAGCGTTTCAGCGCCGACAGATCGCGGGCGATCATCGTCGGCGGCGTCAGGTCCGGGAACTCCAGCACCAGCAGCTTTTCGGGGTAGTTGCGCACCCAGAACGGATCGTTGACCACCAGCGTTTCGGGGTGAATCCGCTCCAGGATATGCGTGGTCGTGATATAACTCATGTCGAACGGCGGGTCTTGCCGCAGCCACACCACGTCCCAGTCCGCCAGATCCACAGTCTCCGCTGCGCCAAAAGTCACATGTCCGCCCTCGACCCGCTGCACCTCGACATGCCAGCCTTCGGCCATCACCCGGCCTTCATCGAAGATTAACTTGTCAGGAGTATAGTAGAACAGTTCGTGCCCCCGCGCTGCTGCCTCCTCCATGATCCGGAACGTGCTGTCGCCACGAATATCTATCGCGGTGATCGGGTCCATCTGTGCGGCAATCTTCAGGGGCATCTGCTGGCCTTTCGGGGTGGCATCAAGTGGCGGTTGCCGTGGTTTGTGGCAAGCACCCGTTACGAATGCAAGCGGGACAAATCGGCCGGTGCCGCAGCCGTGATCACCGGTGCCCCGTTCGGTTCCGTTGCGTACGCTGCCACCGTGCGCTGCTTGCCAGCGTTTTCGACGGTCAGAAGCTAAGCGCGTTCTCGATGATCTCGGCGGCGCCCTGCCCGTCCACAAGCACCACGTCGAACCGCATGTCCCCGGTCCGGCCCTTCGCCGCCATCCACAACTCGGCCGCGGCACTCAGTCTCGCCATCTGCCGCGACGACAGCGCATAGGCCGCGTCTTCGCGGCGCTTGCGCGCCTTTACCTCAACGAAAACAACAACCTCCCTCTCACTCACGATCAAGTCGATCTCACCACCCTCGTTGCGCATCCGCCGTGCCAGAACTTCCGCGCCCCGCTGCAGGTACAACCGTTCCGCCACCTCCTCGGCAGTGACGCCTGACAAGTAGGCCTTGCTGCCACGGGCCGCGCGGTTCATGCATCCGCCTCGCGCAGCAGTTCCAGCGCCCGCGCATAGGCCCGCTTGCGCGGCACACCCAACGCCTCGGAGACCTCCGCGGCCGCGTCGCGCACCGACGCGCCTTTCAGCGCCGACAGAAGGGCCGTATCAAGATCTTCACCACTCGCCGCCACCAGTTCCGGCGGCGCGACCACCACCACGATCTCCCCTTTCGGCGGCGTATCTTCGTAGAGCGAAGCCATCTCTTCGAGACTTCCACGCCGCACCTCCTCGAACCGTTTGGTCAATTCGCGGCAAACTGCCACGCGCCGCGCCGGGCCGAACGCATCGGCCATCGCCGCCAGCGACGCCCCCAGGCGCTTGGGGGACTCGTAGAAAACCAGCGTTGCCGGCACCGCCGCCCAACCTTCCAGAAACGCCAAGCGCGCACCGCCCTTCGGCGGTGGGAACCCGGCAAAAAGGAACCTGTCAGTCGGCATTCCCGCCACGCTCAGCGCTGCCAGCAGCGCGGATGCTCCCGGCGCGGAAGTCACTGGAAAGCCTTCGGAAATCGCTGCTTCTGTCAGCCGGTATCCGGGGTCGGCAATCAGCGGCGTTCCGGCGTCGGAAACATAGGCCACCGCCTGTCCCTCCGCCAGCGCGGCCAGGATACGGGGTCGCTGCTGGGCGCCGTTGTGATCATGGTAGGGAAGCACCTGGCGCCCCGCCATCGGTACGCCATGGATTTCCATCAGCTTGCGTGCCTGCCGGGTGTCCTCTGCGGCCAGCAAATCCGCGTCCCGCAGGATATCCAGCGCCCGCAAGGTGATATCCCGCGCCGTCCCGATAGGAGTAGCGACAAGATAGAGCCCGCCGGAGAGTTCGCCTGCCATGATTCCGCCCTTCCGGCTCTGTTTACTATCCTGCGCCCGCATCATATTGTGCGCGGAAATCGCGGGGTGGCTCAAGCCCCTGCCGAAAGGGCATAATTCGATGCAGAAACGCAATTTCGTTCGCCTGATTGCGGCAGTCGCCGGCCTTGCCGCGCTGTCAGCCTGCACAGGGCCAATTGCGCCACAACAAGGCAACGCCGCCCCCTCCGGGCCGGTGACGGTCGCACTTCTGGTGCCGACAGGTTCCGCCGATGCCAACCAGGATCAACTCGGCCAGAGCCTCGTCAACGCCGCCGAACTTGCCAACCGCGATCTTGCATCGCTGGAGATAACACTGAAGACCTACGGCACCGCCGGCGATCAGACAACCGCCGCCAGCGCGGCAAACCAGGCCATCGCCGAAGGTGCCGACATCATCCTCGGCCCGCTCTTCGGCGACACCACCACCGCCGTCGCACCCATCGCTGGCGCGAAAGCGCTGAAAATACTCAGTTTTTCCAATAATCCGGAAATCGCCGGCGGCAACACCTACATTCTCGGCCAGACTTTCGAAAACACAGCCCGCCGCGTCACGTCCTTCGCGGCTGGGCGCGGCCTCAACCGCCTCGCCATCGTCCATCCGTCCGGGCTGGAAGGCGAGACCGCACGTGACGCCATCCGCACAGCCGCCGCTGCGGCAGGGTCCACCATTGTCACCGAAGGCAGTTACGAGCTTTCTGTCGAAGGCATCACTGAAGCAGCCTCCGGCATTGCCACCGGCATCCGTGGGTCCGGCGCCAACGCTGTGATGCTGACCGATGGCCCGACCGCCGGCCTGCCTTACATCACCGAAAGCCTGCGCGGCCTCGGCGTTCGCCCGGCCGCCGCAAAGTTCATAGGCCTCCAGCGCTGGGACATCAGCCGGGAGGCGATCGGCCAGCCCGGCCTTCAGGGGGGATGGTTTGCGGCACCCGACCCGGCCTTGCTCACCGCCTTCGAGGCCCGTTACAGCGCAGCATACGGCACCCCGCCCCACCCGCTTTCCGCCCTTGCCTATGACGGCATGGCCGCAATCGGTGCCCTGCTCGCCGAAGCCCGCGCCGAGGGCAAGGGGGACCCGTTCTCCACAGATCGGCTGACAAAATCCGCTGGTTTCGCCGGTGTTAACGGCGTGTTCCGTTTCCTTCCTGATGGTCGGAATGAACGCGCACTTGCCATTATTGAGGTTTCCCTAGGTGACGCACGCCCCATCGATCCGGCGCCAAGAAGTTTCGCCCCTGCCGACGGCTCCTGAGTACAGCAGCTGGCAACGGCTCGGCCTGACCCCGGAAGACCTGTTCGACGCCGATGCCCTTCTGGCCCGCGTAACCGGCGACGCATCGGATCCCGCGAAGATCCGAGACTTGTTCGTCAGCGAGCTGAGCGAAGCACGCCTGGCGGCGCGTGCCCGCGTCGCTGAAGTCCTTCAAGCCGATCCATTTGCCGCGCGAGAGGCGATTTCGGCCTACAGCTACATTACCGATCAGATGCTCTGTGCGACGTTCCGCATGGTTACACAGCACCTCCACCCCAACCCCAACCCGACCAACAGCGAACAGATGAGCGTCATTGCCGTCGGTGGCTACGGGCGTGCTGAAATGGCGCCGTTTTCGGATGTCGACCTGCTGTTCCTGACCCCCTACAAGCAGACGGCATGGGGCGAGAGCGTCATCGAAAGCACGCTCTACATCCTTTGGGATTTGAAGATAAAGCTCGGCCACTCCGTCCGCACCGTTGATGAATGTCTCAGGCAGGCCAAGGCCGATGTCACCATTCGCACAAGCCTGCTCGAGAACCGGTTTCTGTTCGGGGCTGAGGAACTGGCCGAGGAGCTGAATTCACGGCTATGGAGCGAATTGTTCGATCTCACGGGCCCCGAATTCGTCGAGGCAAAGCTTGAAGAACGCGGCAATCGGCATAAGCGTAACGGCGGATCGCGCTATCTGGTTGAGCCTAACGTCAAGGAGAGCAAGGGCGGACTGCGAGACCTGCAAACGCTTTTCTGGCTAGCGAAATACCTCAACCATACCAATTCGATAGAGGATCTTGTCAGCAAGGGTGTCTTCACCGCCGAAGAGGTGGCAATTTTCCGGGAAGCGGAAAATTTCCTCTGGACGGCTCGCGTTCATCTCCACCTCGTTACCGGTCGTGCAACCGAGAAACTGACGTTCGATGCACAGGTTGAACTGGCAGCGATCCTCGGGTTCAAGAACACGCGCGGCCAGCGCGGCGTCGAGCGGTTCATGCAAACCTATTTCACCCACGCCAAGCGAGTGGGCGAACTTACCCGCGTGTTCCTCGTCGGACTTGAGGCTAAGCACGTCAAGGCACGTCCCTCGCTGACGCAGGCCTTCTCCCGCTGGTTTTCCCACAGCAGCAGCAATCTTTCCGCCGGCTATGTCATCAACAACGGACGCCTCGACGTTGAAGACGAGCGTGCAATGGAGAAGGACCCGGTCAACATCCTGCGCACGATGCAGGAGGGGCTGCGAACAGGGCTGCTGCTCCATCCCAACGCGATGCGCCAAATCACCAGCAACGTCCACCGCATCGGCCAGAAGATGCGCAAGGATCCGGTGGCGAACAAGCTGTTCGTGAACCTGCTGCTCGACAAGAACGACCCGATTCGCGCATTGCGTCGCTTGAACGAACTCGACTTCCTCGGCGCCTTTATACCGGAGTTCGGCAAGATCGTCGCAATGATGCAGTTCAACATGTACCACCATTACACGGTGGACGAGCACACGCTGCAATGCCTGACGCAACTTTTCCAGATCGAGCAGGGGTTGCTCAAGGAACCTCTGCCCGTCGCTTCGTCGATTCTGGAGAGGGGCGTCAATCGGCGCGTGCTATACGTTGCCATGCTGCTGCACGATATCGGCAAAGGCCGGCCCGAGGATCATTCGATCATCGGCGCGAAGATCGCAGCCAAGCTCTGTCCGCGCTTTGGCCTCTCCGTCGAGGAAACCGAAACCGTCACCTGGCTTGTGCGCAACCACCTAGTGATGTCGGATTTCGCGCAGAAACGTGACCTGTCGGATGCGCGCACCTTGCGGGACTTCGCTGCCATCGTGCAGACGCCGGCCCGTCTGAAGCTGCTCTGCGTTCTGACGGTTTGCGACATCCGCGGTGTGGGTCCAGGGGTTTGGAACAATTGGAAAGCGGTTCTGATCCGCGACCTTTACACCCGGACGCTGGAAATTCTCACGGGGGAAACCGACCCGAAGACGACCGGAGAGCGGATCGCGGCCGCGAAGGTGAGATTTGCCTCGGCCCTGCCCGATTGGACGGCAGAAGAGGTCGAAGCGGAGACCAATCGCCACTACGATACATTCTGGCTCGGCCTTCCGACCGAAATTCAGACCGTCATGGCGCAGTTGGGTCGCGAAGCAGCAAGTGAAGGGTCAGCGCTGAGCCTCGACCCCGACACCGACCGTGACGCAACCCGCGCATGCTTCACGATGCCCGACCATCCGGGCCTTTTCTCTCGCATTGCCGGTGCACTTGCGCTTTCCAATGCAAACGTCGTCGATGCCCGCACCTTCACCACATCCGACGGTATGTGGGCGGCGGTCTTCTGGATTCAGGATGACGATTGCAAGCCTTTCGAATCCGTCCGCCTGCCGCGCCTTCGCAAAACCATCTCGCGCACGCTCGCGGGTGAGGTTGTGGCGATGGAGGCCTTCGCGACGAAGGATAAGCTCACACGGCGCGAACGGGATTTCGAGGTGCCGACCGAAATCACCATCAACAACGACGGCTCGGAAATCTTCTCGATCATCGAAGTCGATACCCGCGACCGTCCCGGTTTGTTGTACGACCTCACCCGCACGCTCTCCGATTCCGGTATCTCCATTTATTCCGCAATCATTGCCACCTACGGGGAGCAGGTCGTCGATACGTTCTACGTCAAGGATCTGTTCGGCCTGAAACTGCATTCACGCAATAAGCAAGCGCAGATTCGTACCAAACTGCTCACCGCCATCCGGCAGGGCCGGGAACGGGCCAAGGGGTGACGCGCGCCATACGCCTGCTGCCCGCATTCATGACGGTGGGTGCGTGGACATTCGCGAGCCGGATTCTCGGCTTCGTGCGTGACATCCTCATTGCCGGCTTCCTCGGCTCCGGTCCCGTGGCAGAGGCGTTTCTTATTGCCTTTTCCCTACCCAACCTCTTCCGACGATTCTTCGCCGAGGGCGCATTCAACATGGCCTTCGTACCGATGTTCTCGAAGAAGCTGGAAAAGGATGCCGATGCGCTCGAATTCGCCCGTGACGCATTTTCCGGCATGACGGTTATCCTTACTGTGTTCTCTGTCGTTGGCATTGCCTTCATGCCGGCCATGGTCTGGCTGATGGCCTCGGGCTTCGCGGCAGACGAAAGGTTTCCGCTCGCCGTGGCCTTCGGCAGGATCGCCTTTCCCTACATCCTGTTCATCTCGCTGGCGGCCTTAATTTCGGGCGTTCTAAATGCCTCGGGCCGGTTCGTCGCTGCCGCTGCTGCACCGGTCCTGCTCAACATCGTTTTCATTCTCGGGCTCGGCCTGTCGGCCCTGTTTGGCCGCCCATCTTCCGATCTGCTCGGTCTTGGTCTTGACGAAGCTCTGGGGCTACATGTCGGCACGACATTGGCGATTTCCGTGCCGATCGGCGGCATCGTCCAACTTGCGCTGGTCTGGTGGGCGGCCGCGCGGGCCGGGTTCCCGCTGACTCTGAGGCGCCCCCGTCTGACGCCGGACCTCAGACGACTGGCGATTATCGCGGCCCCGGCCGCCCTCGCGGGCGGTGTCGTCCAGATCAATCTGTTGGTCGGACGGCAGGTTGCCAGCTTCTTTGACGGGGCCGTTGCATGGCTTAACTACGCTGACCGCCTCTATCAATTGCCGCTCGGTATCGTCGGCATTGCCATTGGCATCGTGTTGCTGCCCGACTTGTCCCGCCGCCTGTCAGCTGGTGATCGGGAGGGGGGAATCTGGCAGGTGAACCGCGCGTTCGAATTCTCGCTGGCGCTGACTTTGCCCAGCGCCGTGGGTCTGATCGTCCTCGCCGGTCCCTTGTGCGACGTGCTCTATCGTCGTGGTGCCTTTACGTTCGAAGACAGCGCCGCCACCGCTGCCGCGGTCATGGTCTACGGGGCCGGTCTGCCGGCATTCGTGTTGCAGAAAGTTGTTTCGCCCGTGTTCTTCGCCCGCGAAGACACCCGCAGGCCGTTCCATTATGCCGTCATCTCGATGATCGTGAACGCCGCGCTTGCCATCGGGCTCGCTCCCGTTATTGGCTACTTGGCCGCTGCTGTCGGCACCACTGTCAGCGCGTGGGCAATGTTTGCCCTCCTGTGGCGCGGTGCGCGCAATCATGACGGTGCCATTCAACTGGACGACCGCCTCAAATCCCGCCTGCCGCGTCTGCTTGGCGCGTCAATCGCGATGGGCGCATGTTGCTACGGTGCGGCACTGGCCATGGGTGACGCCCTGATCGAGCAAACCGTGCGCTATGGTGCCCTCGCAGTACTGGTCGCCATCGGCGTTGTCTCCTACGCCATTTTTACAGTGGCGTTCGGCGGGATGCGGATGTCTGACCTGAAGAGCGCCTTCGCACGCCGTTGAACACGTCAGGCTTGCGTCTGGCGCCGGACTTCTTTCGCCGCCTAGATTGCCTGTGCCAGTTCCATGAAGTCTGCGGCGACCACAGTCCAGTTGCCGGTCGGTTGCAGATCGGTTCTCTGATCCGGTCCATGCTCGCGTCTTCGGGGAACGAATGCGGTTTGCAGGCCACAACCCGCTGCTGCCAATAGATCGTCATTATGAGCCGCCACCATCATAACTTGCGCCGGATCGAGCCTCAGCACTGCACAGCAGTTGGTGTAGACCAGCGGTTTCGGCTTGTAGTCACGTGCGATGTCAGCCCCCAGGATGCAATCCCACGGCAACCCGCCGAACTTGGCTAGCCGCGTCATCAGCGCGATCGAACCGTTCGAACATGGCGCGATGATCGCCTTCCTTTTCAGAACGTTCAGCCCCGAGACCACGTCCGGCCAAGGTACCAGCCGCTCCCACGCACCGGCAAGATCGGAAGGGTCCTTCAATTCGACAGAAAACCTCTCGGCGACGATGGCCAGATTTTCACGATGCAGGTCGTCGAGGGCAACATAGCCACGATTGCCTGAACGTATACGCTCCATCGCCGGCTGATATTCAGCCCGCCATGCATCGGCGAATTGAAGGGCATTCACTTGAGGCAGTACGGTCTCGACCTCACGTGCGATGGACGTGCGCCAGTCTACACAGGTACCGAAGACATCGAAAATCAGCGCAGCCGGACGCATCTCAGCCGATTCGCCCACCCGCGTCGCCAATCTGGCCGCGGTGGAGCAGAAGGTGGTCCAGCAAGACGCAGGCCATCATCGCCTCTCCCACAGGCACCGCCCGGATGCCAACACAGGGATCGTGACGGCCCTTGGTGACGATCTCCGCGGCCGCACCCGACTTGGTGATCGTCTTGCGCGGGGACAGGATCGAGGATGTCGGTTTCACGGCGAACCGGACAACCACTTCCTGCCCGGTGGAAATACCGCCAAGAATACCGCCCGCGTGGTTGGAGGAAAACTCCGGCCCATCGGGACCCATGGAAATCTCGTCGGCATTGTCGACACCCGTCAGTTCCGCCGCCCCCATGCCCGCACCAATCTCCACACCCTTGACGGCATTGATCGACATCATCGCTGCTGCGAGTTCCGTATCGAGCTTGCCATACACCGGCGCCCCGAGACCCGCAGGCACGCCGGAGGCGACCATTTCTATCACCGCACCAACGGAGTTGCCGGACTTGCGCAGCCCATCCAGGTAATCCGCCCATTCAACTGCCGCCTCCCGGTCAGGCACCCAGAATGGATTACGCTCGATCTCCGTTGCGTCGAAACGCGACCGGTCGATGTGGTGCGGCCCCATCTGCACCATGTAGCCGGTAATTTTCACTTTCGGTGCCAGTTCCGCCAGAGCCGCACGTGCCAAGCCACCGGCCGCAACCCGCGCCGCCGTCTCACGGGCGGACGACCGGCCACCGCCCCGCGGGTCACGGATGCCGTATTTCTGCCAGTAGGTGATATCCGCGTGGCCGGGCCGGAACTTCTCGGCGATCTCCGAATAGTCCTTGGAGCGCTGGTCGGTATTGCGGATCAGCAGTTGCACCGGTGTTCCCGTCGTTTTCCCCTCGAAAACACCGCTGAGGATTTCTACCGCGTCCGGCTCCTGACGTTGCGTGGTATACTTGTTCTGCCCCGGTCTGCGCCGGTCCAGCCATCGCTGGATGTCCGCCTCGGAAATGGAAATGCCCGGCGGGCAGCCATCAACAGTCGCACCCAGCGCAGGGCCGTGGCTTTCCCCCCAGGTCGTAACGCGGAAGAGATGTCCGAACGCATTCATGCTCATCGCAAGGTCTCCTTCGACGAATGGGGATAGAGGCCGGGGCCAAACTTGCCAAGGCCCATGGCAGACGTCCAACTCGGCTCAGGCGCGGAGAGTGCCACCCGTCGCCTTGGTGACGTTGGCGATTACCTTTGCCACCACTGCCTCGATTTCCTTGTCCGTCAGCGTCGCGGAGGTCGGCTCCATCCGCACCGTAATAGCGACGGACTTTTTCCCTTCGCCCATCTGCTCCACGGCCTTTGCGCCGGCAAAGACGTCAAAGACGGCAACCTCGGTAATCAGTTTTTTGTCCGCACCCTGTGCCGCCCGCACGATCTGCTCTGCCTCCACATCGCTGTCGACGACAAACGCAAAGTCACGCTCCACGGTCTGGTAATCGGATATGGTGAGTGCCGGTCGTGCCGTCCCCTTGCTCCGAGGCTCAGGCACAGCGTCCGGGAAGACGGTGAAGGCCACCGCCGGACCCTTGACGTCCAATGCAGCCAGTACCTTGGGATGCAACTCACCAAAAACTGCCAGCGGGTTCTTGGGCCCGAGCGAAAGCACGGCAGAACGGCCCGGATGAAACCAGCCCGGCGCGTTGCGTAGTGCCATCAATTTCGCCGGTGCGCCCAGCGCTGCGAGGGCCGCCTCTGCATCTGCCTTGGCATCGTAGAGATCGACAGGGCGCATGCCACCATGAGGGTTGCGTGCGACCGCCTGCCCGATGCGAACGCCGCTGGCGTTGCGGCGCTGGTCTTCCGGCTCGCCTCCAGCGAACACCGGGCCGACCTCGAACAGGCCAAGGTCCGCGAAGCCACGCGCCTGATTACGGGCCGCCGCCTGCAACAAGGCAGGCAGCAGGGACGGACGCATGTGCGACAAGTCGGCGCTGATGGGGTTGGCAATGCGCGTTGTCTCCAGGTCGCCCTCGAACAATGCGGCCGCGGCTTCATCAACGAAGGAGTAGGTAACACATTCGTTCAGACCTGCGGCAGCCAGCGCCCGCCGCAAACGGCCTTCGCGCTGTTGCGCGGGCGTAAGCGGGCTTGGCGTCACACCTGGCTTGCGCGACATAGGCTGACCTTTGAGCTTGGTCAGCGAAGTGACGCGCGCGACCTCTTCGACGAGGTCGGCCTCACCCTTTACGTCGACCCGCCAGCTTGGCACCCAAACCTCGATTCCGCCATGTTCTTTGGCAACGCCGAAACCCAGTTCCGTCAGAATTCGAATCTGCTCGGACTCGGGGATCTTCATGCCGACAAGGCTCTCGACACGGGCAGGATCCAGTGGGTAGGCGCGCGACATATCAAGCGGCTTCCCGGCTGATACCAGCTCCGACACCTCACCACCGCACAAATGCTGGATCATCTCCGCCGCGAGGTCGAGGCCGGGGCGTGTGAAGGCCGGGTCTACCCCCCTTTCGAAGCGATAGCGCGCATCCGAATTGATCTTGAGCGCCCGCCCGGTCATGGCAATGGTTACCGGATCCCACCATGCGCTCTCCAGAAAGACATTCACGGTGTCTGCCGTGCAGCCGGTTGCAGCCCCGCCCATCACGCCGGCGATACTCTCGGCACCGTTGGCATCCGAAATCGCCATCATCTCGTGGCTCAGTGTATATTCCTTGTCGTCGAGAGCTATGATCGTGGTTCCCGACGCGGCAAAATGCACCCTCAGATCGCCTTCTACCTTGTCGGCATCGAAAACATGCAGAGGCCTGTTGAGGTCATAGGTAAACAGGTTGGTGATATCGACCAGTGTCGAGATCGGTCGAAGTCCGATGGCGCGCAGCCGGTCCTGCAGCCACGCCGGGCTTGGGCCATTTATTACCCCTCGGATCATGCGCCCGGTAAAATGAGGACAACCCTTCGCTAGGACATCTTCATCGATGGTCACCTTGATCGGGCTTACGAAGCCCGGCATCAGTTCGGCTTCCCGCTCCGGCTTCAGTTTGCCTATGCCCCGCGCTGCGAGATCACGGGCGATGCCGCGTACGCCCAATGCGTCCTGGCGGTTCGGAGTTATCGCGATTTCGATTGTCGGGTCGGTCTTGCCGACATGATCGACGTAGCGCTGTCCGACCTCTGCATCGTCCGACAACTCGATGATACCGTTATGCTCATCGGAGATTTCCAGTTCCCGCTCCGAACACATCATCCCGAAACTCTCAACGCCCCGGATTTTTCCCACCTGAATAGTGGTGTCGATTCCCGGAATGTAGTCTCCGGGACTGGCAACGACGACCTTGATGCCGGCGCGCGCGTTCGGTGCGCCACAGATGATTTGCTTGTCACCCTCGCTCGTCTGCACGATGCAGACCCGCAACTTGTCCGCATCGGGGTGTTTCTCTGCCGATTTGACGAAGCCGACAGTAAACGCCCCAAGCCTTTCCGCAGGGTCTTCGACGCCTTCGACTTCGAGTCCGAGGTCGGTGAGTGCTTCGAGAATATCCGGCAGGGATGCTTCCGTTTCCAGATGATCCTTGAGCCAGCCGAGGGTGAATTTCATGTTCTCATTCCGCGTGAAGATCGTTCCGCAAGGTTCTAATAGGGATAGACAGGAGATTGAAGAGGGGAGTTACCGCGCGCGACTCAACCCAGAATTGCATTCTCGCATTAATGGATGAAACCGGCCATGAATTCGCCGCAACTAAGCCCACCTTCACAAATACGGATGTGTATGTTTCTAAAATTTGTTTAAAAACAGCCACTAAACCAACCAAATTCAAAGCACCAAAATCACAATATCGCCTTTTTCGTCCGTCAGTTTAAGCCTACATCCCAAGGGGTGGTAAGCGGAGTAGGAGTGTGACGTGCTGAAAATTCTGAGGAAACATTTCCGCGACGAGAGCGGTGCCGTGACAGTGGACTGGGTCGTGCTGACGGCAGGTATCGTTGGCCTCAACATCGTTGTACTCCTCGGCATGATCGAGGGCGGCGTCAACCAAGGCGCTACTGCGATCTACACCAAGATCGATGAGGCCGTTGGCTTCATCAATTGAGGTTTGTGCCGCGCCGTTCCAGGCGCGTCTTCTGAACTGGATGCAAGGCTGAACACCGGATCCTCGATCCGGCGTTTTTTTGTTTTCAAGCGGGTTGGGAATCAGGCGCCAGTCAGCGCGCTGAAGCCGTAGTGTCTCAACCAGCGCAGGTCACTGTCGAAAAACGCCCGCAGATCAGGAATGCCGTACTTGAGCATAGTAATCCGGTCGATTCCCATGCCGAATGCGAAGCCTTGGTAAACTTTCGGATCGATACCCGCGTTCGTAAGGACTTGGGGATGCACCATTCCGGAACCGAGAATCTCCAGCCAGTCGTCTCCCTCGCCAATCTTCAATTGTCCGCCTTCCCATGAACAACGGATATCAACCTCCGCCGAAGGTTCGGTGAAGGGAAAGTGGCTAGCGCGGAAGCGAAGTTCGATATCGTCGATCTCGAAGAAGACACGGCAAAATTCTTCCAGTGTCCATTTCAGGTTGGCCATCGAAATATCGGTGTCGATCGCCAGACCTTCGACCTGATGAAACATCGGCGTATGAGTCTGGTCATAATCGGCACGGTAGACACGCCCCGGCGCGATGATCCGGCAGGGGGCGCCATGCGCCTCCAAGTGGCGCACCTGCACCGGCGAGGTGTGTGTACGCAGCACGTGTGGCGGCCGGTTCGCGCCCTCGGGCAGCGACATGTAGAACGTGTCCATCTCCTGCCGCGAGGGATGCTCGGGCGGAATGTTCAGGCTGTCGAAATTATACCAGTCGTTCTCGATCTGCGGTCCCTCGGCCACGCCAAAACCCAGTTCGGCGAAGATCGCCATCACTTCCTCGGTGACCTTGCTGATCGGATGCAGTGTCCCCTGATGCGCCGGTCGGGGAGAAAGCGAAACATCGGCCCACTCGCCAGCCAGCCGATTTTCCAGAGCCGTATCGGAAAGCCGCTGTTTCTGACCCGCCAACGCATCGTTAAGATCAGCTTTCAAAGCGTTAAGCGCCGGGCCGGCAACCTGGCGCTCTTCGGGTGACATTTTGCCCAATTCGCGCATCTGAAGGCTGATTTCGCCCTTTTTGCCCAGAGCGGCGATGCGTACATTTTCCAGGGCAGCCTCGTCCGTCGCCGCCTCTATCTGGCCAAGGTACTTGTTTCTGAGCGCTTCCAGCCCGTCCATGTCTCCGGCTCCTGCCTCTTATATCCGGCGAGAGCGGTATCACAGACTGAAGTGAATGCAAGCCCGGCCCCTTCTCTTAAGCTGCGGTTAACCAAAAACTGCGACCCCTGAAGAGAAGATAACAAAGTCGCAATGTTTCAATGAGGTGCATTCATGCCTCCGCCTATCAGGCGCGTCTACGACGATCGGGCCACATCCGATATCCTGTATGGTTCTTCTAACAGTGACCGCTTTATTCTTGTGCGGGATCAGAAGCCCGATGAGATCCGTTGGTTTCGGGACGGCGAAGACTTCATCAAGCTCTGGTCATGGGACATCAATTTCTCAAGCCTGTTGGTCGCAAGGGTTAGCCTGCTGGAATATCAGGTATTCGTCCGGGACGAGGTAATTACCGTCAAATTCGTCCGGCCACCGGCTTCACAGATACCGGATGACGGCGTCCTGCTCGACGCGGATGACTTCATATTCAAGAAAAATCTGCCTGAACCGCCAGTTCAGGTTCATCTCGAGCAATCATCCACCGACAAGGAAATCCTGACAGGCACCACACTGCCTGACGTATTCGTCTTCACCTTCGACGGAAAGGTAGACGTGATCCGGCTCTACGAATTACACAAGGACCAGATCGACCTCAGTGGCTATGCCACGAGCTTCGACGACGTTTCTATCACTACAAACAAGAAGGGCACAGTCGCCATTCGCATCGACACGGAGCTCGGCCCCGATTTCGTACGTGTACATGACCCATCAAACCGGTTCACGGCTGATGATTTCACTGCTGATGATTTCATTTTCTGATTTGCGTGAGACCTGTCGGCTCCGACTCCAGTCGCCAGAGCAATCCTCCACGCGCCGGCTTATGCTCCAGCCGCCGCAGCGCCGTTTCCATGTCAAACCCTGACAGCCCGGCAAAGAGGTCCTGCAATTCCCCGGCACCGGCGGCTGCATGGGGAATGGCAACATCCGGTCCACTGTCCTGCCTGAGAATCCAGTAGGAACCCGTTTCCCGCGTGATCAGATCGACGGACGTCAGCGCGTCACGGTCGAGAAATGCGCCGCCATCTGCGCTGAAATAAGCGATTCGCGCCTCGGTGATCTCGACAACCCCGCGCCCGTCAGCAGCCAAGCCGAAACGGTGCTTCTGCCGCAACGCGAAGGCAAGTCCGCTTCCAACCGCCAAAAAGGCCAGGGCGACAAAGCCCAACACCCATCCTTCGCGGACCACCGCCATCCACAGCAGGCGTCCGCCTGCAAACCAGAACAGCGCAATCAGGGTCAATTCCGCGCCATGCGGGGCCCAGCCGGAAAGCATCCTGCCAATTTCAGGGCGCACGAACCCCACCATCTTACCCCTGCACCAACAAATTAAGGTCTCGTCGCAGGGTCAAACCCAGTCTCCCAATGCCATTTGCCAAGCGGCGATTGCTGCCACTGCCGCAGTATCAGCCCGGAGGACCCGCGGACCCAGCGAGACTGGCACGACGAAATCCCGCGCATACATTGCATCCGCCTCTTCTTGGCTGAACCCGCCTTCCGGGCCAATCAGAATCGCCCAAGGTCCCCGCGTATAATTCCGAAGTACAGTCTGAGCAGGTTCAGCATTGCGTCGCTCATCGCAAAACAGGATGCGCCGCCGACTATCCCAGTCCGAGAGCAGTGAACCCAGTTTCATCGCCTCGGCCACTTCCGGGACAAACGTACCGCCACATTGCTCGGCCGCTTCTATGGCGTGGGCGCGCAAGCGGTCGCGCCGCAAGCGTTCCGAATTGGTAAATTGCGTGAAGACCGGACAGATTCGCGATACGCCCATTTCCGCCGCCTTCTCGACAATGAAATCCGTACGTGCCTTTTTGATCGGGGCGAACAGCAGCCATACGTCCGGCGGATTCTGTTGTAGCGCGATTTGTTTCTCGACTGTGCAGGCGATTTTCCGCTTGCTTGCCTGCGTGATCCGGGCTGTCCATGCTCCATCACGCCCATTGAAAACCTCAACGCAGTCACCCGGCCCGTGTCGCATCACCGTGGAAACATAGTGCGCCTGTTCTTCGAGCAGCAGTTCCGCACCAGTACAAAGCGGCGCGTCAAAATAGAGCCTGATTTTCGGGCGCGTCTCGTGCATAAAGCCTCCGACATGACTGAGACAGACCATAACCACGGCCTTTCGCCGGATACCAGCGTACAATCGGGCGGACGCGTCGCCGATGCGACTGACGCAAACTGGGTGGACAGGTTCGCCCCGCCCGCTACCCGCCCCTACCTGCGCCTGAGCCGGGCGGACAGGCCTGCGGGGACGTGGCTACTATTGTTGCCCTGTTGGTGGGGCCTCGGACTCGCCGTCGCTTCGATGCCTCAGCTCGCCGGTCCTCAAACCCTGTGGATCGCGACCGGTTGCGCGATCGGCGCATTTTTGATGCGCGGCGCGGGATGTACTTGGAATGACATCGCAGACAGGAAGATCGATGCATCAGTTGCCCGCACGAAGTCGAGGCCGATCCCTTCAGGGCAGGTGTCGGTCAACGGTGCCTTGGTATGGATGGTAATCCAATCTCTGCTGGCGTTCGGCATTCTGCTTACCTTCCATCCGATGGCCATCGCCCTCGGCATAGGCTCGCTCTTGCTGGTGGCGATATATCCGTTTGCCAAGCGCTTCACATGGTGGCCACAAGTATTTCTTGGGCTGGCCTTCAACTGGGGTGCCCTGCTCGCCTGGGCAGCCTATTCCGGTACGGTCGGAAAGCCGGCGATCCTGCTTTATGCTGCAGGCATCGGCTGGACGCTGTTCTACGACACGATTTACGCCCATCAGGACAAGGAGGATGATGCTCTGATCGGCGTCAAATCGACCGCCCGCCTTTTCGGTGAAACCACAGGGCGCTGGCTCTTCGGGTTTCTTGTAGCTTCCGTCTGCCTGATGGGCATGGCCGCCGTTCTAGCGTTGATATCCGCCCCGCCCGTTGCGCTGCTCGCCGGGCTTGGCGGGGCATGGGGTTTCGGTTGGCACCTTGCCCGTCAGATGCGCATGCTAAGACTTGACGAACCCGACGTATGCCTTCAGCTTTTTCGCTCCAACCGCGAGGCGGGCCTCATCCCGGTGCTGGCTTTCTGCCTTGCTGCGGCATCAGCCATATTGCTTTCGGCTTGATGCTTGCCGCGCTATCGTGCTTTGACAACGGCACGAAAACGAGAAGAGGGTTTCTGTGCGTCCTGTAGCGCTCGCCTTTGGTGTCCTATCCCTGCTGGCTAGCGGCTGGGCCAGTTGGCTGATTGCCGGCAAGGCTACAGACTACGTGGAGCGGGAAACCGAAGGCGAACTAACCGCAGCATTGGCCGAAGCGGAAATTCCTTGGGCAAGCGTGGCATCGGATGGATTGTTGGTCACTCTTTCCGGCGAGGCGCCAAGCGAACGCGACCGTTTTCAGGCGGTCGAAGCCGTTATCGCAAAGATATCGTCATCCCGCCTGACGGACGAGACATCCATTTCGACAGATACTCCTCCTCCAGCACCCAAACTCTCGCTCCAGATCCTCCGAGCGGAAGACGCCACCACTTTGCTCGGGCAGGTTTCCGAGGGCAGATCCTACGATATGCTCCTGCAGGCGCTCGAACAGCGGGGCACCGTGGCACCTCCGGAAACCGGCATGGTGGAAATCCTCGATGCAGATGCGCCAACGGGCTGGTCTGAAAGCCTCGCTCTCGCCGGTCGCGCAGCAAACCTTCTGGATGATGCCCAGATCAGCCTGACCCCCGGCACACTCAACGTCACCGCTATGGTAGACAGCGCCGAGGAACGCGACCGGGTGGTAGAATTGCTCAAGGCGACGCCGGGATATGAAACTCTGAACGTCGAACTGGTGCTGACAGCGCCGCTTCCCACGATTTCGCCTTTCCGTTTCGCCATGGAGACAGGTGAGTCGTCTTCGCGTGTCCGGCAATGTGCAGCCAACACCGCCAGTGCCCGGCAGGCGATCCTTGCAGAACTTGGCGACGGTTTCGGCGATGTCGATTGCCCGATCGGCATTGGCGCTCCTACGGAAGATTGGGCGATGGTCGTCTCCGAAGCCGTCCGCAGCTTGCAGGTGCTCGGTGCCGGAAGTGTCGAAATCGTCAACACCGATATCGCCCTTGTCTCTGCGATCGGAGGTGACGAAGCTGCTTTCCGCAAGGAAGCGGCGAGGCTGGACGCGGCCCTTCCCGCACCCTACACCCTCAACGCAGCGTACCGCCCCGCGCCGCCGGAACCGACCGAAGCCGCGGAAGTGCCACCCGCCTTCTTCGCCGCCCGCCGTGGGGACGACGGATCGGTGGAGATGCGCGGCGACCTGAGGGACAGCAACATGCAGCGCACGGCTGAGAGCTATGCAAAAGCTCAGTTCGGCTTTCAGTCTGTCGTTGATCAGACCCAACTGCGGGAGGAATTGCCCGCGCTTTGGTACACGCACATCCTCGCCGGCCTCGAAGCGCTGTCATTGCTCTCCACAGGTGAAATCGAGATCGGTGAGGACAGCATCGACGTTCGCGGCGAAGTCAGCGATGCGCGCTTTACCGAGGAAATTCGGACTCTGATAGCCCGCAAACTGCCTCCCGGTACGGAACTTGCGATCGACGTTACGGTAAATCCCGTGGTGCGCCCGGCAAATGTCAGCGGTGCACGCGCGGAACTGTGCGAGGCGCAGATCGAGACCATACTTAGCCGCGCCCAGATCACATTTCCGCCGGGAGAAACGGAATTTGACGAGGATAGTGCCGCGATCGTCGATGGCATCGCCCGTATCCTGCAGGAGTGTCCGGGTTCCCGTTTCGAGATCGGGGGCCACACCGACAGCCAAGGCCGCGAGAGTTCAAATCTCGCAATCAGTCAGGCGCGTGCCGTTACCGTTCTGAATGCCCTGCTTGATAAAGACGTGAAGCTGGTTTTTCTCATTGCCAAAGGTTACGGCGAAACTCAGCCGATAGCAGACAACGACACGGAGGAGGGCCGCGCGGCCAATCGCCGTATCGAGTTTCGACTGGTCAGCGAGACGCCGCAGGATGAACCACCGGTCGATGCATCCGAAGATGATGACCAGACGCCGGTGGAAAGCGAACCCCCGCCGCAAACGAATCCGGAACCAGCCGATACCGACACCGGCGGCAGTAGTGGTGGCGTTCCGCTGACGGATGTAGCGCCCACGCGTTCCGCCAACGCGCCGGCAGACCTGTCCACGCCACAAGATGAAGAAACGGGGCCGCGCATCGTCTTGTCGCCCCCCTCGGATGACGCCCCCTCGGAAACGGCGGAATCCGAAACCGATGCCACCGATGAGGATCTGACACCCACAGAGAACGCGCTGGAGGAGGCGGCACGACCGTTACCCCGTACGCTCGATGATGGTTCGGCCCCCAGTGAGGACAACTGAAATGGATCGCTCGACTCTGACCCTGACAATCGCGCTCGTTCTGTTCGCCGCTATACTCACAGGATGGATGCTGCGCTGGGCGTTCAACCTGCTGAACCCGCCGCCGCCCCCCGAGCCGATTGCCGACAGCGAGTGGGCGGAGTACGCCAAGGCCTGCGAAGCCGCGAGGGAAGCGGCAGAGGCCCGTGTTGCCGAAGTCGAGCGCACCATGGGTAACCAGTTGACGCAGACACAAGCGGAACTGACGGCGGCGATGGAAGGGCTGGGAGACGCTCGCCGCGAAGCCCGCGACCTTCAGGAACGGCTCGACGCCATCAACGCCAGCGGCTGAGCGCATCCTCATCCGTCTCGCGGGCATCAACCCAGCTATCACCGCGACCGGTCTCTTCCTTTTTCCAGAACGGAGCGCGGGACTTCAGGTAGTCCATCAGAAACTCCGCCGACTCGAACGCGGCCGCACGGTGTGGGCTGGCAGTAGCCACAAGAACGATCTGATCTCCCGGCGCAAGCCGGCCATGGCGATGTATGATCAAGCTGGCCTGCAGTGGCCACCGCCGCTGCGCCTCCGCCTCGATCGCCTCCAGGGACTTTTCGGTCATACCCGGATAGTGTTCAAGTTCCATTGCCGAAATCGGATTGTCGCCAGCCAGATCCCGCACCAGCCCGGTAAAAGTGACGACGGCACCGAGGTCTGTGCGCCCCCGACGCAGCAGTGCCACTTCTGCGCCCATGTCGAAATCGCTCACCTGAACCCGGACAGCCAAGACCTCAGCCTCCGGTCATCGGCGGGAAGAACGCCACCTCGCGCACACCGGTTAAAGGCGCCGACAGTTCCGCGAGTTCCTGATCGAGAGCGACGCGAATAGTCGACATGTCTTCGAACGCGACGGCATAGCGTTCTTCACGTGCGATCAGTTCGTCGACAAGATCGGCCACCGTCTTGGCTTCGGTCGCCACGACTTCCCGCGGTTTGCCCACCCGTTCCCGCACCCATGCAAAATACAAGACGTCCATCTCTCAGCTTTCCTTCCGATCATCGCGAAGAAAGGGCAACGCCTTCCGGAAGTAGTCGGCTCCGGTAACGATGGTCAACAGTGCCGCCAGCCAGATCAGGATGATGGCGATCAACTGTGTGACACTGAACCGCCAGACCGTTGGCATGATGCCAATTTCGTCTGCCGCCTGGCCAGCCATGATCGACGCAAGGTAGCCGGGATCGTTGGTGTAATAAATCGCTTCGTACTCGGCCTGGAATATTCCGGTGAGAAACAGGGCAGGTATCGCGAACATCTGAACGGTCGTTTTCCATTTCGCCAGGCCGGTCACCTTCAGTTTGCCGGCATCTGCGCCAAGAAACTCGCGCAGTCCCGACACGAATACCTCTCGGAACAGGATCAGGCTCGCTGGCACCAAGAGGAGTGCGTTCAAACCGTTCAAGCCCATCAGTACCGCCAGTGCTATGACCACCATTGCCTTGTCCGCGATAGGGTCCAGCATGCGCCCGAAGGCGCTGGTCTGGTTCCACTTACGTGCAAGGTAGCCATCGAGAAAATCGGTCAGTGCCGCAGCGACGAAAAGAACAAGCGCCGCCCAATCAGCAAAGGGGCGGGGCAGGATAACAAAAACCAGCGCCAGCGCCAGCGCTGCCAGCAGTCGTCCGACCGTCAGAATGTTGGGGAGTGTCCATGTCATGGTGCCAGTTATGGGCAGCGCACCCTGCCGTTGCAAGCCTGATCATTCGAGCGAGGCGCCGGCCTGCCGCCTTGCTCCTTGGACAAATGCTCTCCATGGAGGAACCCAGTGCTGACGGCAGATTCATTGCCAGTTCAAGAGGCGCCATCATGAAAAAACCCGTAGATGCTTTCCGCCAATTGGTCGGAAATGCCGTCGACCGCCTTTAGGTCAGCCAACCCGGCGCGGGCGACGGCCTTCGCGGAACCGAAATGCGACAGCAATGCCCGCTTGCGCGTTGGTCCAACGCCGGGAACGTCGTCCAGCGGCGTCGCCCCCACGGCCTTGGCACGTTTGGCCCGGTGTGCACCTATCGCAAACCGATGAGCCTCATCGCGTAGCCGTTGAACGAAATAGAGCACCGGGTCACGATGCGGCAGGGCGAAAGGCCGTCCACCGGGTTTGTAAAACTCCTCCTTGCCCGCGTTGCGGTCGGTACCCTTGGCAACCCCGACTACGGCAATGTCATCGACGCCCATCTCCCGCATCACGCCTGCCACGGCACTTATCTGCCCCGCACCACCGTCGATCAGCAGCAGATCTGGCCAGGCATCACTTTCACGATCGGGGTCCTCCTTCAGCAGCCGTGCAAAGCGCCGCTCGAGCACTTCGCGCATCATCCCGAAATCGTCGCCTGGCGTCAGTTCCTGAGACCGGATGTTGAATTTTCGATAGCTGGACTTGAGGAAACCCTCCGGCCCGGCAACAATCATTCCGCCGACGGCATTGGTCCCCTGGATATGGGAGTTGTCGTAGACTTCGATCCGCTCCGGCGGCGCATCCAGATCAAACGCATCAGCCAGTCCCGCCAGCAGCTTCGCCTGACTTGCGCTCTCCGCCATTTTGCGGGCCAGCGCTTCGCGGGCGTTGCGAGATGCTCCTTCAACCAGTACTGCCTTTTCCCCGCGCTGCGGCACCAGCACTTCGACCTTGCGGCCAAGCTTAGCGGCCAGCGCGTCCTCCAGCAGGTCAGTGTTGTCCACCGGATGGGACAGCAGCAACTGGCGCGGCGGTGTCTTGTTGGAGTAGAATTGCACGAGAAATGCTTCCAGCAATTCGCCCGGTTCCGCGCCGCTGCCGGTGCGGGGAAAGTAAGCGCGGTTGCCCCAGTTCTGGTTGGCGCGGATAAAAAACACCTGCACGCAAGCCTGCCCTTCCGCCTGATGCAAGGCCACGACATCCGCCTCAGATACACCTTCGGGGTTGATACCTTGAGTCGACTGCACTGCAGTTAATGCTCGTATCCTGTCGCGCAACGCTGCTGCCCGCTCAAACTCCATGGCCTCGCTCGCCGCCTGCATTTCGCCGGCCAGTTCGGCCTGGACCTTGGTGGTCTTGCCCTCCAGAAAGCGGACGGCGTCCTCTACATCCCGGGCATAGTCCGTTTCGCTGATCCGGCCGACACACGGTGCCGAACAACGTTTGATTTGATGCAGGAGACACGGGCGCGTTCGGCTCTCGAACACCGAATCCGAGCAATTGCGCAGTAGGAACGCCTTCTGCAGTTGGTTCAGCGTGCGGTTCACCGCTCCGGCGGATGCGAAGGGTCCAAAGTAGCGTCCCTTCTTTGACTTCATTCCACGATGTTTCTCAATCTGGGGAAACGCATGCGTGTCATCAACGAGGATATTGGGGAAACTCTTGTCGTCTCGCAGCAAGACATTGTAGCGCGGCTTCAGCTGCTTGATCAGATTCTGCTCCAGCAGCAGTGCTTCCGTCTCGGTCTCCGTCGACAGGAACATCATCGATGCAGTCGCTGCGATCATGCGGGAAATGCGCGGGCTGTGGCCAGTGGGCTTTGCATAGGAAGACACACGTTTGCGCAGGCTCCGCGCCTTGCCAACGTAAAGAACCGCGCCCTGAGGATCGAGCATTCGATAGACACCGGGACCCTGTCTCAGCGATTTCAGGTAGGTCTGGATGACACGATGTCCGGTCGGAGCATCGGCACCCTGCCTCGCTCCGTCTTCTTCATATCCGTCCGCTGTAGTGGTGTCTTGCGTCATGATAGTGAATGTCGTGATTCTCGCGGCGTCTGCAACTCACAGCGGCTCTTTTCAAGAGTTAAGAAGTCCACCGCTTCTGTGGATAACTATGGGTACAAACTGGGAGACGTTCGATTTTTCACTTATAAACAAGGGGCTCTTTCGGTTTGCCTGTTTTTTGAGCAACTTCGTATTCCATTGATTTTTAAGGATAAATTATCGCACCCCTGTTAAAATTATGAAAACATTAACAAAAATGTTACCCTTTAATGAATGTCGCGTGGTCGGTGGACAAACTGAGTTGGATCACCCGAGACACATTGCACGCATTGATTGTGTTGATATCAGTCTATTTACTCGATTCCCTGCACATCCGGTGTCTGCCAAGCGAGGTGCTGGCCCCCATCCACACAGATAAGCTGGCCGGTTACGGCAGGATTGTCGAGAAGGTAGAGCATCGTGGCGACGATGTCCGCCGGGTTGGAACCCCGTTCCAGAATTGTATTGCTGCGTTGGCCGGCAAAATGCTTGTCGCTCTGCCGCGAGCCCTTCAACGTTGGTCCGGGTCCGATAGCATTTACGCGAACGTTTGGCGCCAGTCCCTGCGCTGCAGTGCGGGTTAATGTCCACAAACCGGCCTTTGCCAGCGAATAGGTCGTGAATTCAGGTGTGGGCTTACGCACCCGCATGTCGACCATGTTGATGATGCATCCGCCGGCAATCCTCTCTCCTCGCGCGTCGCGGATATCTTTCGGGCATTGATTGGCGAATGCTTGCATCAGGAAAAGAGGTGCTTTGAGATTGGAACTCATGTGCCGATCCCAACTTTCCGGTGTCGCGGTTTCCAACCGATCATACTCGAAGATCGAGGCATTGTTGATCAGAGCAGTCAAAGGCCGACCCAGCTTTTCCGTTGCTTCGGGCACAAGCGCAAACACAGCCTCGTCATCAAGGAGATCGGCCTGAAGTGTTTCAGCGATGCCGCCCCGTGACCGTAGCTCCTGCGCAAGCGTCTCCGCTTCCGCCCGGCTGCCCGCATAGTGAATCGCCACCGCGTCACCCCGAGCCGCCAGCGCTTCCACCATCGCCCTGCCCAGCCGGCGGGCACCCCCTGTTACCAGTGCTGCACCTGTCATGAACTCCTCCGATCAGAACAGCGTCACGAGGTAGACTGCATAGACCAGAAGGAAGCCTACACCAATGGCCCGCGTGATATCACGCCGCCGGAAAACGAAGGGCAGGATCGCCAAGGCGGCAGCGAGCATCACCCACAGGTCGTAGTAGAGCAGATCCCGGTCTAGCGGCAACGGTCCAAAAAAACTCGCCACCCCCATAATGCCGAGAATATTGAACATGTTCGAGCCGATGACATTGCCGAGCGCAACATCTGCATTTCGGCGGATCGCCGCGACCACTGTCGTAGCCAATTCCGGGAGCGACGTGCCCACGGCCACCAATGTGAGGCCGATGACAGCATCGGATACGCCGAGTTTCGAGGCCAACCCCGTTGCGCCCTCGATCAGGAAATGAGCCCCGAGTGGCAGCCCTACTATTCCGGCCAGAATAAAGACGGTGATCTTCCACCCGGCCATGTGCGCGTCGCCCTCTTCCAGTCCCGCATCGCAAGCGCGGCTGCGACCTGCGGCCCGAGCCGCAGAAAAGAGCATGTAGCCGAGCATTGACAGAAGGATCAGCCCGTGCAGTACGTAGAGCGGGCCGAGAAAACATATGACGATAAAAACGACACTGGCGGCCAGCATCTGCACATAGCTGTGGCGGGTGTCGCATTCAGCAGTGTGCAGCCCGGAGATCACGGCCGGAAGGCCCAGTACGAGCAATATGTTTGCAATGTTCGAACCAATGACATTACCGAATGCGAGCCCCGGCGCGCCTTCTAGCGCAGATTGAATTGCAATCAGCAATTCCGGTGCGGAGGTACCAAACGCAACAACCGTCAGGGAGACGATCAGCGCGGGAATGCCGAGCTTCAGCGACAGGGAGACCGCACCCCTGACCAGCAGGTCGCCCGCAACAATCAGCAACACCAGACCGGCGATTGAAATCAGTATGAGATGCAAGGAGTTTCCTTGTGATTGAGAACCTGCAAACGCCGGACAGCGCCAGTCTGACCTAACTTCCTTTTCCACATGGGCAAGGACCGTCCCCAACCACATAGCCACCGCAGGAGCGGCATTTCCGGGCTGTCTTGATTCTCTTGCCTCCTGCACCCGGTTTAGGCAACCGCAACTTTCCAAAGATGGCGAGTACGACCATGGCAATCAGGAAGAATGTGACGGCCTTGACGATCATAGGCCGTAGCGCCCCCAAAGTGCGCGGGCCTCAATTGTGTCAATGGCCCCATCAAGCATGGCTCCAGCGCCCACTCCGCCAAAGCGTGAAAGCAGACCGCGCTTGGCTTTCGTGACATTGAAACGCACGTCTTCGCCGTACTTCTTCTTCATCACCGGTACGAGATGACCAATACCATCAGCAAGCCCGGCGTCTACGGCCTGCTGGCCCACGAAGATATCACCGGTAAACAGGTCTCTGTCCGCCAGTCGGTCGCCGCGACGGTTCTTAACCTGGTCAATGAAATTTCGGTGGATCACGCCCTGCAGCGCTTTCAGCCGCTCGATATCACTTTCCCGCTCCGGCCGGAACGGATCGAGCAAGCTCTTGTCCTCACCCGCCGTATAAACTCGTCGTTCGATACCGTGGCGAGAAATCAGTTCATGCAGGCCGAACCCAGCCGAAATGACGCCAATGGACCCGAGGATGGAATTGGCATCAGCGTATATTTCGTCTGCAGCCGTCGCCAGCCAGTAGCCGCCCGAAGCGGCAACGTCTTCACAGAATGCATAAACCCGAAGGCCCTTCTCCTCCGCGAGGCGGCGGACTCGTGCCGCAATCAGCGCCGACTGGGCCGGAGACCCGCCGGGCGAGTTGATCACCAGTGCCACTGCGACGGGCTTTCCACGACCGAAGGCCCTTTCGATCCGCGATGCCGTCTCGCGATCGTTCAGAACTGGGCCGGAAAACCGTCCACCTCCGCCGATGACACCATCGAGCCGGATTACGGCAACCGTGGGCTTGCGTTTCATGAGTTTTTTGAAATCCACCATGGGCGGAGATGTAGGGCCCTACCCCACAGTGTGCAAGCCAAACACACACAGCGTAATTGTTTCAGTTGCCTAATGCTTCCTGAGACAGAACTACGGTGAAAGTTGCACCATGTGAAGGTCGCCCTTCGGCGACAATCTCCCAACCGTGTCGCGAGCAAATCTTCTTGCAGGATGCCAGACCCAGACCAAAGCCTGTAGCCTCCTCTTTCTTCAGTTGCCTGAAAGGTTCGAAAATCTCTTCGGACCGGTTTTCGTCGAAGCCCATTCCATTGTCCGCCACCTGAAGGAAGCCGAAACCATTCTGACGAGTTCCGGATCTAATCGTTATCCGTGACGGCCGCAGGGGATGCCGGTTCTGCAAGGCGTTTCCAATCAGGTTTTCGAGCAACAATCGCAAGCACAATGGATCGGCGCGGATAACAACCAAATCTAGCTCGAGCCTTACCTCTGCGCCTGCCTCCCGTAGCGCGACAGCCATGGACTTGAGTGTTTTCTGGAAAAATCCCGGCAGCGCGACAGCTTGCGGTTCCAACTGGGCGTACCGGCGTTTCGCGTTCTCCAGAATCAACATCACCATTTCCTGCAGACTACCCGTCTGCTCCCGTGCGATGCTCAACCAATCCGCATCCTCAGCCATCACTTTTCCGGCCTGGTCGGCCTCTAGAAACCGCAAAGCCGCTGAGATGTGTCTCAACGGGGCCTTGAGATCGTGAATCTCAAGTACGGAAAGAGGGATTTCCGGTTCGGTGTCCAAGTTTCCAGCCACTTGAGTGCCGGGCGCCTCGCCGTTCTCCGCCAATGGCATCGCGGTCGGCCACAGATGGAGAAGATACTGGCCACTTAATAGTCCGCCGATGATTGGCTGTACGCTGATATTACACAGTCGCGGCCGGCGAGGCGCTGGACATTGGGCTGTAATGTTCATCTTTATTGGCAGTTGCAGGAATGGCGTCCATCCGGCGAACGATAGACCGTCCCCAACCTCGAACAGCTCCTTAATTTTTTGTCCGACCAGAGTTTTTTTCGAACGCAAGACTATTTGTGCCGCGTCATTTGCCCTGCTGATCCGTCCTTCTTTCGTCACGGCCAACAGCGCCATGGGCGAAGCAGCGAACCAGTTGCCGCTTTCTGTCTGCAACCCTCCGCTTTCCGGGCGGGGTGCGCCATAATGCTGTTTAAGTTCGTTTCTGCGCGGATTTCGCGCCTCAGCTTTGGCCGGATGAACTGGCGCGCCCTTGTCACATTTCGCAGAGTCCGGTCCGGCAACGAGGTCGGTGTCGCGGATTTCTATCGTCTGCCGGATTCGCCCCGCCAAGGTCTTGTTCATTCGCCTACCTCCGTTCCGGAAAGTTTGTTGAATATTTTGGTTAAAGGAAAATTAATCGAAGACCGCATGGGCCAAGGGCGCCGCCAGGCAACGTGTTACTTGACCACCGGCCTGCCTTCAGGCTCTCTGCGATCATGGCCAATAGACCAGATGCCCCTACTGATGCACCCCTTGTCGGCCTGCGTGTGCTTGAACTTGCGCGTGTGCTGGCTGGACCGTGGATTGGCCAGACACTTGCCGACCTCGGGGCTACCATCATCAAGGTTGAATCTCCCGCTGGTGACGATACCCGATCATGGGGACCGCCTTTCGCCGAGGATGGCAGTGCAACTTATTTCCACTGCGCCAATCGCGGCAAACGATCGATATCGCTGGATTTCCGGCATGACGACGATCTGGCTGTGGTGAAGCGTCTGGCGGCGGATGCCGATGTCGTGATCGAGAACTTCAAGACCGGCGGGCTGGAAAAGCACGGGCTGGACTATGCCAGTCTCGCTTCCACCAATCCCGGCCTAGTGTACTGTTCCATAACAGGTTTTGGCCACACTGGCCCAAAAGCGCATCTACCTGGCTACGACTATATCATTCAGGCGATGTCCGGATTGATGAGCGTGACCGGCGACCCTGATCAGGAGCCGATGAAGACAGGTACTGCACTCGCTGATCTGTTCACTGCGATGTACGGGCTGGTCGGGATAGAGGCGGCACTCCTCCAGCGTGAAAGGACCGGGCTGGGGCAGCATATCGACATGGCGCTGCTGGATTGCCAGATGGCTGTGTTGGCCAATCAGGCAAGTTCCTACCTTAACAGCGGGGTTAATCCCTCGCGCGTCGGCAATGCCCATCTTTCGATTGTGCCCTACCAGGTTTTTCATGCGAGTGATGGCCCGCTGGTCATCGCGTGCGGAAATGACGGTCAATTTTCCCATATTTGTCAGGCATTCGGTACGAACTGGCATGAAGACCCGAAATTCAGCACCAATCCGGCACGACTGCTGCACCGCGTTGAGATCGTGGACCTGATGGCGGCGGAGATTGCCAAATGGCGGCGGGATGACGTGTTGCACAAGATGGAGACGGCGGGTGTACCAGCCGGGCCGATCAACACGGTGGCTGAAGCATTCGCGATGGATCAGGCCATCGCACGCGGGCTGACGCTCGACCTTGGCTCCAGCAGGTCAGCGGCAAACCCAATCCGTCTTTCGCGTTCGGAATTACCAACGCCCGCAGCACCGCCAAAACTGAACGCCGATGGTGACGATATTCGCCTAAATGGTTGGGATTAATAATTGTTTCCAAGATTCAAGCCGTCATATATTGTATTTAAATTGGAAACACTAAACCCGTATTTTCTGCATTTATTCCGTTGAGCTGCCTGTTATCTTCCTGACAGCGTTGGTTGAAAGGAAACATCGTGAGCTGGAATCCATCACTAGATCCCCATTGTCCGACAGGCGACGGGGTCGATGCTATCGAGACCCTGATAATTCCTCGCGCCCGCGACATCGGCGCATTCGAGGTGCGCCGGGCCCTGCCAGCGCCGAAGCGGCAGATGGTCGGGCCGTTCATCTTCTTTGATCAGATGGGTCCGGCGGAGTTGCTGACCGATGGCGGCATCGACGTCAGGCCGCATCCGCATATTGGTTTGGGAACGGTCACCTACCTGTTCGAGGGGTCGATCTATCACCGCGATAGCGTGGGGACGCGCATGGAAATTACGCCCGGCGCGGTGAACTGGATGGTCGCCGGAAAAGGCATAACCCATTCAGAACGCACAGCAAATGAGCAGAGAGGGATACCGGGGCGCAAGCTTTTCGGCATCCAGACTTGGGTGGCGCTGCCCGATGCCGCAGAAGATGTGGACGCCAGTTTCCATCATCATGCAAAAGACGAACTGCCCTTCCTCGAAGGAGAGGGTAAACAACTGCGGCTGATCATGGGGCGCGGCTGGGGCGAAACGGCGCCCGTGAAGACGTTCACGGACATGTTCTACGCCGACGCAGTGCTGGCCCCCGGTGCCGGGATACCCCTGCCGGACGATCACGAAGATCGGGGCGTCTATGTGACCGAGGGCTCGATTACCGTTGCAGATCAGGAGTTTACGGCCGGACAGATGATGGTGTTCCGCCCCGGTGATCGCATCTCGCTGCATGCGGGACCACGGGGCGCCCGGTTGATCCTGCTGGGGGGAGAAACACTTGGCGGACCACGCCACATCTGGTGGAATTTCGTCGCTTCGTCGAAGGAGCGGATAGAGGCCGCCAAGGAAGCCTGGCGGGCCGGAGACTGGCAGAACGGCCGGTTTCAGCTTCCTGTTGACGATACACAGGAGTTCATTCCGCTGCCTGAGAGGTAGGGCCAAACCGAATATGGGTTTGATATGGTTTCGGTATGGATTTGGTATGGCAAATATCGCGTTGCGGGCACTGTTTCGGGCCCGTCCACGACCTCGTCCCGTGAAGGTAATGAAAACGCTTACCTGCGAGGTAATGGCCAGGTCATAAGCGCCATCCACCGCTCGCAAATGGGCCTCTGACGCAGCCTCACCTTATCGCCGGCGGGACACCACACGAACACTGCAGGGCGATCCGTTTTTCGATGGGACAGTGCTTGCAACCTGTGGGGCGCAATCTTGGAGGGCTGGTTTCGGTGATCTTCTGCCGCCTGAAGGCTGGGCCCCGTACTTGAGTGGAACGGAAACGGGGCGGAGCGGGAGGAGCACTATCGTCTGTCTGCCTGCGGCGACCGTCGCGCGCGCATGGTCCTGCCAGAGCGTCAGAACGCGGGCGGGCCGGGTGAGGCTGGCGTGGATCGCTGCGTCTCAGGTGACCTTGCGGGTTGACGCCAGTTCCTCGATCAGCGTTGCCGCACTTCCGGTGCCATCCTCCGCCCGGATCGCAGCGCCGATCTCCGCCGCCTTCTTTTGCATCGCGGTGTTGCCTGCCATCTCTTTCAAGGCCGCCTCCAGCCTGTCTGCCGTCAGCCTGCCGCGCGGAATGGGGCTGGGGGCGGCACCGAGGCGGTGGATGTGGGCGCCCCAGAAGGGCTGGTCGCCGAAGAAGGGGACAATGAGGGTCGGGCGACCGGCGCGCAGGGCAGCGGCTGTCGTGCCCGCGCCGCCATGATGGACCGTTGCCGCCATACGCGGGAAGAGCCAGGCGTGCGGGGCCTCGCGGATCAGCATGACGTTGTCGGGCAGCGCTTCCGGTTTCAGCCCGCCCCAGCCGGTGGCGATGACGCCGCGCTGGCCGGTACGGCCGAGCGCCTCGAGCACCGTGGCGGCGAGTTCCTCCGGCGAACGTCCGGCCATAGAGCCGAAGCCGAAATAGACGGGTGGCGGGCCGGCGTCGAGGAAGGTGCGGAGGGCGTCGGGTGGCTGCCAGGCGGGTTCGTCGAGAAACCAGTAGCCGGTGAGGTGTGCAGTTTCCGGCCAGTCGGCCGGACGACGCACAACGGCGGGGCTGATGGCGTGGAGCACGGGAAGAGGCGCACCGGAGGCCGACTCCAGCGGCTCGAAGCGGCGAGGCGGCAGGCCAAGCTCTGCGCGGAAGGGTTTGATGTAGCCTGAGAGAACCCGGCGCGTGATGAAACCGATGAGTGCAAAGCTCGCGCGGTTGAGCCAGGGCCGGTTCATCCGGCCGGGCGCAAGGAGAACGCGAAGCTCACCGGTTGGGACATGCATCGGAATGAGCGCGCCGAGGGCTACGGGGATATCGAGCTGGCCCGCGATGAGGGGCGCGTGTGCGAGTTTCGGAGAGAAGAGGATGAAATCGGGATCGGTGGCTTCCGCCGCCTCGCGGCTCTCCCGGATGAGGGCGCGCTGGATGGGCGCGACCTTGCGAACCATGCGGATGGAATTGCGGATGATGCCCCAGAGCCCCGGCTGCTCCAGCAGATCCTTGCCTCCGTCCGTATCGAGAATGGCGAGGAGGTCGTCGTTTATGAATGCGTAGGCAAGGCCGTGGCTTTCGACGAACTCCCGGAAGCGGGGGGACGTGGCGACAGTAACGTGATGGCCGCGCTCTCCCAGGCGCTGGCCGAGGGCGACATAGGGCTGCACGTCGCCGCGCGTGCCGTAGCAGAGGATGAGGATTTTCATGGTGCCCCCTTGGGGGGGAGATATAGAGGGCCAGTGCAGTCAGGGGAAGCTTGGGTGAGTGTTTGGGGGAAGCTTGGAGGATTGAATCCCGCCCTCGCCTCAGTGCCCGAGCTTTTTCTTCAGGCGGCGGATCATGTACCACACAAGAAGGATGACGGGGAGAGTTACGCCGGCGTAGACCCATGCCTCCCCGATGCCCGCTGTCTTTGCGAAGGGTTTCAAGAGATTCACGACAAGGCTGACGCCATAGTAGCTGATCGCGACGACCGAGAGGCCTTCGACGGTTTCCTGCAAGCGCAGTTGCAGGGCGGCGCGTTCGTCCATCCGGGCGAGCACATCGACGTTCTGCTGGCTGGAGGCGACGTCCACGCGGGTACGCAGGAGGTTGGCCGCCCGTTCCGCGCGCTGGCTGAGGGCGGCGAGTTGCGCCTCGGCGGCGCGGCAGGTGCGCATCGCCGGGTCGAAGCGGCGCATCATGAATTCGGCGAAGGTCTGACGCGATTGCAGCCGTTCCTCGCGCAGGACCTCGATCCGCTGAGTGACGATCGCCTCGTAGGCGCCGGAGGCACCGAAGCGGAAGGCGGAGGATGAGGAAAGGAGTTCGATCTCGGCGGACATCTTCAGCAGCCGCCGCAGGGTGTCGACGTCGCCGCCCTCCTCCCGTTCCATCCGCGCGACGACATCTGTCAGTTCGCGGTTGAGATGACGGACGCGGGCCGAGGTGGCGCGGGCGACCGGCAGCGTGAGCATGGCTGCGGACTTGTAGGTTTCGATCTCCAGCAGGCGCTGGACGATGCGGCCGAGGCGGCGGGCACCGGTCTGCCTGTTGACGAGCACGGCGAAGCGGACGTGGCCGGACTCGTCGATGCGGAAATCGCCGGCGATGGCCGCCGCCCCGTCGATCACCGATGAAATGGCGAGGCTCTCGGGCACGAACCAGGAATAGAGATCCGAGGTGATGCGGGCCTGTGCCTCCGCCATGTCGGCGACGGGCTCGACGCGCACGAGACAGGATGTCAGTACCTGGCCCGGTGCGTCGGCCAGCCACTTGCGGTTGAACATGCCGTAAACCGAGCCGTCGAAGGGCCGGGCGGCGACGCCACTGGCGAAGATCGTGTAGGTGACGAATTCCGTGTGCTGTTCCCACTTCAGGAAGCCGCGGCCGAGCGGACAGGAGTGATGGTTGGCGCCGGGGGCCGGATGCGGCGCACCGTAGTGATCGAGCAGGGAGAGAAGATGGGCGCGGTCCGCCTCCCTGTCCCGCTCCGCCGCGTCGTGCGGCTGCTTGATGGCAATGTAGGCGGCGCAGCACGGGGCCGTCAGTTCCGGGAACGGACGGGCATGAAGCTCGTTCGAGAGGGCATAGCGATCAGGGTAATCGGTGAGCGCGCCGTCGGTCATCGCTGGAATTTCCCCGTGTTGGTCTGAGAGACCTGTTTGCCGCGCCCGGGCCTAGCGTTCAATCCTAATCGGCTTCACTGCGGCGATCCGCGCCGTTTCGTCATCGGGATGCGGTTTGCCCTCGAATTCGAAATCCTCCAGCCTGCGGGCGCGGCCCCCGGCCTTCTCGGCGGAGGTCTTGATTTCGCGGATGTCCTTGCTGGCCTGCTCGAAATGACGGTCGAGGTTGCCGACACGATCCTCCAGCCGGGAAACGTCCTTGAACAGGAGACCGAGCTCGCGCCGGATCGCGCCTGCCTGTTCGCGCATCCGCGCATCCTTCAGCACCGCGCGCATGGTGTTGAGCGTGGCCATGGCGGTGGTGGGTGAGACGATCCAGACATGGGCGGCGAAGCCTTCACGCACCAGATCGCCGAAATTGGCGTGCAGTTCGGCGTACACCGCCTCCGACGGCAGAAACATCAGCGCGCCGTCGGCCGTCTCGCCCTCGATGATGTATTTCTCGGCCACGGCACGGATATGGGTGCGGACGGCGGTGCGCATCAGCCGGGCGGCCGCCTGTTTCTCCGCCTCCGTTCCCGCGCGGACGAGGGCCTCGTAAGCTTCCAGCGGGAACTTGCTGTCGATGACGATCGGGCCGGGCGGATTGGGGAGGTGAATGAGGCAATCCGGGCGCTTGCCGTTGGAGAGGGTGGCCTGAAAGGTGTAGGCATCCGCCGGCAGGGCCTTGGAGACGATGTCGTTGAGCTGGATCTCGCCGAAGGCGCCGCGCGTCTGCTTGTTGGACAGGATGTCCTGCAAGCCCAGCACGTCGCCCGAAAGTTTCTCGATGTTGGTCTGGGCCTTGTCGATCGTCGCCAGCCGCGTCTGGAGTTCGGTGAGACTGGCGGTGGTGCGAACGCTGCTGCCATGCAGGCTGTCGGCCATGGCCTTCTGCACCTGTTCCAGCCGCGCCTCCATCGCCTGAAGCATCGTCATCTGGGCCGTGGCCTGCGCCTCCGACACATGATGCAGGCCACCGCGCAACTGTTGCTGGCCCTCGCTGAGGCTGCGCACGGTCTCGCCGAGCGCGGCGAGGTGGCCGGCGAGCGGCTCGGTGGCGCGGGCGGAGCGGCCCGCGGCACGCAGGGCAAGGATGATGGCGAGGAAGAAACAGGCCACGAGCATAGCGCCGATGGCGATGGCGATAACGTAAGGGTCCGTGAAGGAATAGGTCTGGCCGGCGATCTCGATCATGTCTGCCTCATGTGCGCCCGAACAGCCGCTCGATATCCGAGAGGCTGAGCGAGATATAGGTGGGCCGCCCGTGATTGCACTGGCCGGAATGCGGTGTCGCCTCCATGCGCCGCAGGAGTGCGTTCATCTCATCCGCGCCCATGCGCCTGCCGGAGCGGACGGAGCCGTGGCAGGCCATGCGCGAGAGCACCGCCTCGATCCGGTCGGTCAGCGTTTGCGAATTGCCGAGATCGGCCAGTTCGTCCGCTATGTCGCGGAGCAGGGCGCGGCTGTCGACCTCGCCCAGAACGGCGGGGGTTTCGCGGACGGCGACGGCTCCGGGGCCGAAGGCTTCGACCACGAGACCCGCCTGTTCGAGCGCCCCGGCTTCGGCAAGCACGCGGGCAAGGTCGTCCGTTTCCATCTCGACGATATCGGGGATGAGCAATACCTGACGTGGCACGCCATTGGCGGCGACCCTGGCTTTCATTTCCTCGTATACCAGCCGTTCATGGGCTGCGTGCTGATCGACCAGCACCATGCCGGTTTCGGTTTGGGCGACGATGTAGTTCTGGTGCAGTTGCGCCCGGGCGGTGCCGAGCGGAAGGGAGAGCGCCTCCTCCGGCGCCGCGGGGGCGCCCTCGTCGGCGCTGGGGCCGGGTTCCACCCGCCCCGAGGACCAGCCCGGGCCTTCGGCGAAACCGGGGGACGAAGCCGCCGGCCGCGCGGCGGCGGGAAAGGCGCGGTCCATCTGATATACCGGGGCTGCCGGGCGATCCTCCGGACGGAACGCACCGAGGGCGGCGCCGGACACGGTGGAAGAGGCGCGGTGGCCGGCCGCAGCCAGCGCGTGGCGCAGGCCGGAGACGATGAGACCGCGGGCCAGACCGGGATCGCGGAAGCGGACCTCTGCCTTGGCGGGGTGCACGTTGACGTCCACCAGTTCCGCCGGGCAGGTGATGAACAGGGCCGCAGCCGGGTGCCTGTCGCGGCTGAGGAAATCCGAATATGCGGCACGAAGCGCACCGGTGAGCAGCTTGTCCTTTACCGGACGGCCGTTGACGAACAGGAACTGGGCCACCGCGGCGCCACGGGAATAGGTCGGCAGCGCCGCATAGCCCGTCAGGCGCAGGGCCTCGCGCGGGGCGTCGATGGCGAGGGCATTCTCGATGAACTCACGCCCCAGCACCTGCCGCAGCCGTGCGGGCAGTGCCTCCGGCCCCATGCCTGGATCGGCGCGGAAGACGGTGCGGCCCTCGCCACCGGCGGAGATGTCGCGCAGGGTGAAACCGACTTCGGGCGCGGCCATGGCCAGGCGCTTGACCGTCTCCGAGATCGCCTGTGCCTCGGCCCGGTCGGTGCGGAGAAATTTCAGGCGCGCAGGCGTGGCGCGGAAGAGGTCGGCCACCTCCACGCGGGTGCCGGTGCTGCGGGCGGCGGGGCGGACGGGCGCGGCGGTGCCGGACCTGACTGTCAGGGTCGCCCCTTCGGGTGCGCCTTCGGCACGGGATGTCAGCGTCAGGCGCGCGACGGCACCCAGCGAGGGCAGCGCCTCGCCCCGGAAGCCGAAGGAATGGATGTTCAGGAGGTCCGAGCCGTCGATCTTGGACGTGGCGTGGCGCGAAAGCGCCAGCGGCAGTTCGGCGGCCGGAATGCCGTGGCCGTCATCCTCCACCGCGATGAGGGTCTTGCCGCCATCGGCATAGGCGATGTCCACCCGCCGCGCACCGGCATCGAGTGCGTTCTCCACCAGTTCCTTGACTGCGGATGCCGGCCGTTCCACCACCTCGCCGGCGGCGATGCGGTTGGCGGCGGCATCATCCAGTTGTGCTATGGGACGCCGCGGAGCTGTTTTTTCCTGCATATTGGGGATGAGTGCTTCCATGGCACAAGGGTTAGCATGGAAACACGCGATTCTGCCAGTGGTGCAGCATACGGTTTCGGGCCGATCCTGGCGACATCGATCGCTGCTCGCTTTGGGAAATGAATGTGATCCGAGTTCGTCGCCCGGTGGGATGCGTCAGGCACCGGAGGACAGATCTTGCGCGAGCATGAGGGCGTTGCCGTCGGGATCGTAGAAGGTGGCGGTGCTGACCATGCCCTCCACGGTGATCGTCTCACCGTCGAAGCGCACACCCTCTGCCTCCAGCGCCGTGCGGGCGGCCGTGATGTCAGCGATACCGAACACCGGAACGGTGTTGCCGGGTGCCGGCTCCGCCTGTTCACCAAGACCGAGAGTGACGCCGGGCGTGTTGGTGCGGACCTCGCTCCAGCCTGCCTCATCCATGTGATAGCTCAGATCGAAGCCGAGCATGTTGCCGTACCAGTCGGCACTGGCGTGCCTGTCGCGCACAGAAAGGGCGATGGTGATGGTGTTGTCGGGGGAAATCACAGACATCTGCTTTCCTTTTCGATGCAAAATATATATACTATACTTTATGGACATTGATATGCTTGTCAAGCTTACGACGCGGGCCTGGTCGCTGCGGATACTGGCGCTGATGCACCGTGGCACGCCGGGACGGCAGGCAACGCTGCTGGCTGCCTGCGGGGCCGGGCGAACGAGCTTCAGCCACAGTCTCGCGCATCTGGAGAAGCTGCGGTTGCTGGAGCGCAATCCCGGACACGGGCATCCGCTGAGGCCGGAATTCCGGCTGACGACGGAGGGCGCGGCGATGGCGCGGCTGGCGGACAGGATCGAGGCGGCCTCGCCGGGGACGGAAGAGGCGGCGCTGCTGCGGCGGGCGTGGACGGTGCCGGTGCTGGCGGTAAGCCGGGAGCCGCGGCATTTCTCGCAGATAAAGGGCCAACTCGGCGGGATCACCGACCGGGCGCTTTCGCAATCCCTGAAGACCCTGACGGCCGCGGACTGGCTGGAGAGGTGGGTGAACCCCGCAGGGCACCCGCCGCGGCCGGTGTACAGGGCGGCGAACGCGGGTGCGGAGATCAGCCGTGCAGTGCTGCGGGTGACGGGGTGAGGGAAGCTACTGGGTGGTGTCAGCGATGCCTTCGGGTTGCCCGACGATCACGACGCGGAGGGCATCGGGCCTGTAGAGGCGGGTTGCCAGAGCGTTGATCTCCTCCAAAGTCAGCGCTTCCACCTGCTCGTTGCGGGTGTCGACATAGTCAAGCGGCAGGCCGGCGAGTTGCATGCCGACGAGCGAATTGGCGATCGCGCCGTTGGAGGTGAAGCGCAGCGGGTAGGAGCCGGTGATGTAGCGTTTGACGTCGGCCAGTTCCTTGGCCGTTACGCCTTCGGCGGCCATCTTCGCCCATTCTTCCTGCACCAGCCCGACGACTTCGGCCATCCGGTTGTTGGCGCTGGCAACGGAGCCGAGCAGCAGATCGCCGTAATCGGCGGAGGCGAGATAGGCGTAGATACCGTAGGTCAGGCCGCGTTTCTCGCGGATTTCCTCACCCAGCCGGGAGTTGAAGCCGCCGCCGCCCATGATGGTGTTGAGGACGTAGGCGGCGATGAAGTCCGGGGAGTCGCGCTCTATCCCCTCGTGGCCGAAGACGGCGACGGACTGAGGGGTGGCGAGGGGAACCACCTCCAACTCGGCGGCATCGGTAATGGTGGCCCTTGCGGGCAGATCCGGCCCATCCTCCGGCAGGCCGGCAAGCAGACGGTCGATCATCGGGCCGACTTCGGCGGCGGTGATGTCGCCGACGACGCCGACGACTGCGCGGCTGCGGACGAGGCTGCGGCGGTGGGCGGCGACGACATCGTCGCGGGTAAGGGCGGCGACCGTTTCCGGCGTACCGGACGTAGGGTTGGCATAGGGATGCTCACCAAAAACCCGTTGCCGGAACGTGAGGGCGCCGATGTAGTTCGGATCCGTGAGTTCGGACTGGAGGTTGGAGAGGACCTGCGCACGGACGCGGGCGACGGAGACCTCATCGAAGGTGGGATTGCCGAGAGCGCCGGCCAGGAGGTCGATGGTGGCATCACGGTTGTCGCTGAGCATCGTCGCGGAAATGGAGACGCCATCGCGGTTGCCATCGTAGGAGAAGCGGGCGGCCAGATCCTCCCGCGCGGCCGCGAAGCCGGTGGAATCGAGGTCGTTGGAGCCTTCCTCCAGCAAACCGGCCATCAGCACTGTGGCACCGAGCTTGTCCTGCGGGTCGAGGACGGCACCGCCTTTGAATTCCACTTCGACGGAGATGATGGGAATCGAGGGTTCCTCCACCAGCCAGACGGTGGTGCCGGCCGGGGTGGTGACTTCCTGGATATCCATTGCCAACCCTGCGAAGGGCAGCAGGAGGACGGTGACGAAAACCCTGAAGAACATGCTCATTCCGTCGTTCCTTCCCTGTCCGCTTCCGATGACATGAGGTAGCCGGTGACGGAACGGCGCGGATCGAACACCTCGCGCGCGGCGGCCATCACATCCTCTGCCGTGACCGCCGCGAGGGCGGCGGGCCAGTTCTCGACATCCTCGACAGTCAGGCCGGCGGTGAGGGAAATACCATAGTTGCGCGCCCTGCCCTCCTGATCATCCAGTGCGTAGATCTGGGCAGCGGCGATCTGCTTCTTGACCCGCGCCAGATGCTCCGGGTTCGGCCCCTCCTCCATGAAGGCAGCCATGGCGGCGTCGAGCTTCGTCTCCGCCTCGCGCAGGCCGATGCCGGGCTTGGGGACGACGAACAGGCCAAAGGTGGTGTCGTCGAGCATGGTGGCGTTGTAGAAGGCGCTGGAACTGACCGCCACCTCCTCCTCAAATTGCAGCGATTGCGTCAGGTGGGCGGTGACACCGTCGCCAAGAAGGTCTGCGAGGATCACCAGTGCCGCCGCCTGCGCCTGGTCGCCGGACTGGCGGCTGGGTGCGAGGTAACTGCGGATGACATATGGAGAGCCGGCGCGGGCATCGATGTACTCGACGCGGCGTGCCGCCAGTTGCGGCGGCTCCTGCGGGCGGACGCGAGGCGGAAGGGTGTCGGAAGGCTCCAACGGGCCGAAATACTGTTGGGCCAGCGCCTCGACCTCCGCCGGATCGACATCGCCTGCAACGATCAGGATGGCATTGTTGGGTGCGTAATATGTTCCATAGAAGTCTAGAGCATCCGCCTTCGTCAGCGCCGTCATCTCGTGCCGCCAGCCGATGATCGGGCGGCCGTAGGCGTGGTTGAGGTATTGGGCGGCGCTGCGGTGTTCGCCGAAGATGGCACCGGGGTTGTTCTCCACCCTGAGGTTACGCTCCTCGATCACCACCTGAAGTTCCGGCTCCACCACCTCGTCGGAAATGACGAGATCGCGCATCCGGTCGGCCTCCATTTTCATCATCAGTTCCAGCCTGTCGCGGGCGACGCGCTGGAAGTAGCCGGTATAGTCGTAGGAGGTGAAGGCGTTGTCGACGCCGCCATTGTCGGCGACGATCCGGGAGAACGCGCCTTTGGGGATATCATCGGTGCCTTCGAACATGAGATGTTCGAGGAAATGGGCGACGCCGGAGCGGCCAGCGGGCTCATCGGCGGAGCCGACGCGATACCAGACCATGTTGGTGACAACCGGCGCGCGGCGGTCGACGATCACCACCGCCTCCAGCCCGTTCTCAAGGGTGAAGGTGTGGACATCCTCGCCGGAGACGGCGGCGGCCTGTTGCGGCAGGAGCAGTAGGGCCAGACCGGCCAGAAACAGTCGCATGATCAACCTCTCGTTCGGATCAGCGGTGATGATAGAGACAGCCGATGGTTGCTCAAGGGGTAACACCCCTTGGGCGGATAAAGGTCGCGTGATCCGGGCGGATCAGCGTGGCGGCACCGGCGGGACCTGCAGGCCCTGTCGCCGAAGGCGGGCGGCCTCCGTCTCCGGGTCCAGCCGCTGGCGCCGGTAGATCAGGTATTCGGTATCCTTGTCGAACACCCGCTCCAGCAGCAGGCCACGATTGCGGCGGCGGAACTCCGCATCCTCGGCCCGCACGACGCTGCGGATATCAGGCGTGACACCGGCCCGCGAGAGGGCGGAGATCAGGGCACCGTCGGATGCGACGGGTGCGGCGAGCCCGGTACGGCCGGTGAGCGCGGCGATCATGTCCGCCCGCGGCGTCAGATCCGTCCGGTTGCCGGCGCCGGGAGTCGGCGGCGGCAACTCGTCGAGGCTCTCTGGCAGGACGAGCGGCTTTTGCGGCAGAACGGCAAATTCGTCGGGCGAGGTCTTGTTGCTGGCGGAAACACGTTCCACCAGAGAGGTATCGTCACTGCCACCGCACGCGGACAGCGCCAGTACCGCCAGAAAACCGAACCGCATCATACGCATCTTCACCAACGCTCGCTCCCGCCCGTGATCTTGTTTCGGGCAGTTCTAGCGGAGTTTGAGGGCGGCGTCACCCTCACTCCGCATCCTTGCCGGTAAAGAAGATGAGGCCGAGGGCGCCGACGAAAATCGCGACATCGGCGACGTTGAAGGAGTAGGGATTGTCGATGCCGCAGCAGGACATGTTGAGGAAATCCGCAACGGCCCCGTATTGCACCCTGTCCCAGACATTGCCGATGGCCCCCCCGACCAGCATTCCGGCGGAAACGGGCACGAGCCAGCCCTCGGCACGGCGAAACCACCAGATGACGCCGGTACAGATGACCACGGCCAGGGCTATCAGACCCCAGCGCATGAGGTCGGAGCCGGACGCGCCGATGCCGAAGTTGACGCCACGGTTCCACGCCATCACGAAATTCAGGAACGGGGGCACGACCTCGATATCCGCGAGACTGCGCAGATCCAGCCATTCGACGACCACAAGTTTCGTAAGGCGGTCGACAAGAAAGATCGCTATGGCCGTGATCCAGAGGCGTTTCATCGTCAGTGCCGGAAATGGCGCATGCCGGTGAAGACCATCGCCAGCCCGGCCTCGTCGGCCGCGGCGATCACCTCGTCGTCGCGCATGGAGCCACCGGGCTGGATCACCGCGGTCGCGCCGGCGGCGACGGCGGCCATCAGGCCGTCGGCGAACGGAAAGAAGGCATCGGAGGCGACGACGGCGCCTTCGGTCGGAGATGTGGCCAGACCCAGCGTTTCGGCCATGTCCTGCCCCTTGCGGGCGGCGATGCGGGCAGAATCGACCCGGCTCATCTGGCCTGCGCCGATGCCAACGGTGGCGCCGTCTCGGGCATAGACGATGGCGTTGGACTTCACATGCTTTGCGACGCGCCATGCAAACAGCATGTCGGAGAGTTCCTCACCGCTGGGCTTTCGCCGGGTGACGACCTTCAGGTCCTCCATCGCCACACGCCCGGCATCGCGATCCTGCACAAGATAGCCGCCAGCGACCTGTTTCCAGACCTGCCCCTTTGCCTCCGGTGCGGGCAGACCGCCGGTGGTGAGCACGCGGACGTTCTTCTTGGCGGCCAGAATCGCCGCTGCCTCGTCGGAAATGTCTGGTGCGATGACCACCTCGGAAAAAATCCGGACGATTTCCGCCGCGGTTTCCGCGTCCAACGTCTGGTTCAGTGCGATGATGCCGCCGAAGGCGGAGGTGCGGTCACAGTCGAACGCGGCCTGATAGGCGGCTTTCAGGCTCTCGCCGGTGGCGACGCCGCAGGGGTTGGCGTGCTTGATGATGGCGCAGGCGGGGCCGAGAGCGGCATCGAACTCCGCCACCGCTTCGAAGGCGGCGTCGGTGTCGTTGATGTTGTTGTAGGACAGTTCCTTACCCTGGATCTGGCGGGCGGTGGCGACGCCGGGCCTGGCTTCACCGGTGGTGTAGAACGCCGCGCCCTGATGCGGGTTCTCGCCGTAGCGCAGCGTCTGGGCGAGCGTTCCGGCGACGGCCTTGCGGCGCGGCGCTTCCTCGCCGATCGCCCGGGCCATCCAGCCGGAGACGGCGGCATCGTAGGCGGCGGTGCGGGCATAGGCGTTGGCGGCGAGTTTCTGGCGGAAGCCGCGTGTGGTCGCGCCCTTGCCGGCCTCAAGCTCCGCCAGCAGCGGCGCATAATCGGCGGTATCGACGACGACATTGACGAAATCGTGGTTCTTGGCGGCGGCGCGGATCATGGCCGGGCCACCGATGTCGATATTCTCGACGCAGGTTGCGTAATCCGCGCCGCCAGCGACGGTTGCCTCGAACGGATAGAGGTTGACCACCAGCAGGTCGATGCCGGCGATGCCGTGCGCCTCCATCGCCGCCAGATGTTCGTCGTTGTCGCGCAGGGCCAGCAACCCGCCGTGAACGCCGGGATGCAGCGTCTTCACGCGCCCGTCCATCATCTCGGGGAAGTTCGTAAGTTCGGAAACGTCGCGCACGGCCAGCCCGGCGTCACGCAACGCCTTGGCCGTACCGCCGGTGGAGACGAGTTCGATGTCCATCGCGGCAAGCGCCGTTGCGAGATCGACAAGGCCGGTCTTGTCGGAAACCGAGAGAAGGGCGCGGGTGACGGGCACAAGGTCGGGTCGCATGATGGCTCCGTTTTGACAGGGATCGGATTGGCGCCGCTTTTGCCCGCAAGGGCCGCCGGGGTCAATGCCCCCTCAGGTGATGCCGCCCCCTCCTGCATCGGCACGTGCGTCGCTGCCGGCCTGCCGCGCCATCGCGAGAGCGGCGCGACGCACGTCGGCGGCGAGCTCGCTTTCCGGCAGCGTCTGGGCGAGGATCATGCCCCCGACGCTCAAAGCGGCCACGGCCATCGCCCGCTCCCGCGCGGTATCGTCACCTTCGTCGCCATCGGTTGCGAGCAGCGAAATCATGGTGGAGAGCAGCCGGCCATAGCGCTCCTGCACCTCTGGCGCGGCGCGGGCGATCTCGGAGGACAGGGCAATCATCGGGTATTGGCCGCGACGGTCCGCGAGGTGATCGTCGCCGAGATAGGCCTCGATCATCCGCTCCGCCATATCGGCGCGCCCTGCCTCCGGATCGATGCCGGCGGCGCGGCGCCATCGGCCTCTATCGCGGCCGCCGCGGCATCCTGCGCGGCGACGGCGGTGACCCGATGCTGTTCAAGTTGAGTCGCGCGCATGGGTTGTTCATCGAAACCGCACCACTGACGGCCCTGGTACTGCTGGCTGCCGAGGCGCAGGGGCTCGACAAAGCCTGGCTTTGGGCGGCATTCGCGGCCTTCTATGCCGGACGGGCCCTGCACTGGTTCCTGTACGACAGTGGTGCCCGCGGGCTATCCATGGTGCTGACGCTGGCGTCGGGTTTGCTGTTGGGGATCTGGGTCGCGTTGCGGCTGGCGGGAGGTGGCGGCTAACGCTCCCGCTTTTCTCGGATCACCCGCCGCACCATCTTGCCGAACGCCTTGCCCTGCGCCCGTCTCTCCGACAGCGTCGCCGAATTGAAGGCATCCTCCCGTTTCAGCTTCTGCCAGCGTGCGAGGCGCGGCGCGTCGATTTCGCCCTGCGCCAGCGCCGCGCGGACGGCACAGCCCGGCTCCGTCTCATGGGCGCAGTCGTTGAAGCGGCAGGCGGCGGCGAGAGCCTCGATATCCTCGAAAACACCGGCGATGCCCGCCTCGGTGCCGAACATCTGCAACTCGCGCATTCCCGGCGTGTCGAGAACGCAGAAACCGCCGGGCAGGATGTGCAGCGCCCGGTGCGAGGTGGTGTGCCGACCCTTCGCGTCATCCTCGCGGATGCCGCCCGTCGCCATGACCGGCTTGCCGGAGAGGGCGTTTACGAGCGTCGATTTCCCGACCCCCGAAGAGCCGAGGAAGGCCAGCGTGCGGCCGGGACTGCACCATGGGGCCAGCGTCACGGCCGGTTCGGTCCCGCGCGCATCGAGGGCAAGCACCAGTACGCGTTCGGAAATCGCGGCAGCGTCGGCGACAAAGCCGTCGGCATCCGCCAGATCGGCCTTGGTCAGCAGGATCACCGCCTCGACCTCGGCCTCGAAGACCAGAGAGACATAGCGCTCCAGCCGCGCGATGTTGAAATCGGCGTTGCAGGAGGAAACGATGAAAGCGGTGTCGACGTTGGCGGCGATGCGTTGATGCTCCCGCGTCGTGCCCGGCGCGCGGCGCTGAAACAGGCTCCTGCGGTCCAGCAGACGGCTGCGGGCGGGATCGTCACGGTCAAACAGCAGCCAGTCACCGACCGTGGCCTCCGCTTGCGGTGGCAGGGTCGCGGTGATGGCCTCTCCCGTTGCCTCCATGCCGCTGCGATGCTGGGCAACGACGCGGACCGGCGGATGGGCCGCCATTTCGTCGATGGAGGTCTGGGCGGCAAAAAACGGCTGCCAGCCGAGTTGCCGAAGGGTCGAGAGCGGGCGCGGCGTGGGTGCCGCATCGGGGAAAAGCTGGGAATAGTCCCGTGTCATCGGAAGATGCTCCATGTCCGGCCGGTCAATCCGGCCTCGTGGTGTCTGGGATACGCGGCGTGTCGCACACGCGGCGTCCGGTAAACGCGTGGCAGTCGGACACAACGCGCAAGTTGCGCGTTCCGTGGCCATTGCTGCATCGGGACGGCGTGCTGCCGTCCCACCCCGATCAGGACATCAAATCTCCATCGTTCCTGCGAAGAAGCTACCGCCGAAGGCAGCGGCGGTCAAACCCGCCATTCTTCATCTTTCTGAAATATCCAATCGCCACGCCCGGACAATCCTGACGCTTGGTCAGCCGCGCATCCGACCCTGCCCGAAATCCCGCAGGCTCGGCCCCTTGTCCTCGCTGCGCACGAAGGACCAGTTGAGCGTGGCGCTGTGGCTGGTGGTGCGGGCGCGGACGACAATCTGGCGGGTGGCGACAGGTTCGGGTTCGGTCGGGTCGAGCCATGCGCTGGTTTCGGTCTCCAGCAGGCCGCCCGACTGGCGGAACACCCATACTTCGCCGCTGCCGGGACGCAGCACGATCATTTCCGGCAAACGGCCGGTGTCGATCTCGACTTCGGGGTGCAGGTGGAAATGCAGGACAAGCGCCACCCCCAGTTTCTCCGCACCCTTGATCCGCTGGGCAAAGCGTCGCTCGCCCTTCACATCCGGGGCCAGCAGCACATCCTCGCCATGCACCTGATCGCCGCCGGAAGAAACGAAGAGGCGCCGCTCATGCACCAGCCCGTAATCCACCATGTAACCGTCGTGGCGGGCCTGTACCCACATGCCGGACGTATCCTTGGCCTGGCTCATCGTCACCATGCTCGGGCGTGTCGCCAGCGGTTGTGGCAAGTGGCCGCTGCCGCGCGAGGGGGCGAGTTGCGAACTGGAGGTCTTGTCAACGGCGAGGGTGTTGTGGGCACCGGTGGTGCGAGGGTTTCGGTACCATTCGGGGCCGAAGCTCATGCCCGGGCCGACATTGACAATGAATGGCCGCCGCCCGGTGCTGAGTTCGAAGCCGAGAGTGCTGGCATGGGCCAGGGCTGCGTCCGGCCCGCCCTGTGGACGGGCGCAGTCGAGGATCGCCGTGGTGCGCCCGCCGTGCAGGCGGATATAGCCCATCTGCGGTTCCTCGCCCGGACGTTTGCGCACGCGGGCGCTGGCCAGAATCCTGTCCAGCTGGCCCTCGGTACCGCCGCTGCCGCCGTGGAACCGGGCGAGGCTGCCGTCACCGAGGCGCAGGGCCCGCAGCACCGGCGTCACCGTCTCGATCGCCTTCTGGATGGAGCCGCCGCAGCGGTGGCCCGTCACCTCGAGGATGTCGCGCACGGCGATAAGACCGGCGAGGACATGCATCAGCGCCTCGGGATTGCGCGACGGAATGGCACCGGACGGCAGCAGTGTCGAGGCGCAGGTGCCATCCAGTTCCTGCGTCAGCGCGAGGCGCGCATCTTCCTGCCCGACGAGACAGGCGGCAACCTGCACGAGTGCCGCGAGGGAACGCAGGCGGCGGTGCGCGGAAATCTCGGTGCCGATGACGGCATCGGCGAAGGCGAACTGGCGGGGAAGTTCGCCGGTGATCCTGTCCCGGATCTGGCCGGTCATCACCGGCTCGAGGAACGGCAGCGCCGCGAGAATGTTGATCAGACGGCGGGCGACGATATCCGGCGTCCAGCCGGGGCCGTCGCCGGCGGCGTAGCGATCGATCCAGCCGAGGAACCAGCCAAGCGCCCGCGCCCGCGCGGCCTTCGTACCCAGAGCCGCGAAATCGGCCAGCCAGTCGAAGGCGTGCAACTCTCGCATCATCGGGCCGGGATCGAGCGGCAGGTCCCACGGGGTCAGGGCCGGACACGGGTGGCGCTGGCCCAGGATCACTACCTCGCCCTTCAACGCCGCGCGGGCGGCCTGAAAATCGCCGTAGATCGGCGGGATCAGGGTATGAAAACCTTCGAAGGGCGGCGGATCGCCGAGTTTCTTGAAGGTGGAGCGGGCCTGGCTGTCGCCACGCATGTCCAGCAGCTTCGGAAAGCGGGCCAGAAGTGTGGAGAGCGGGCCGGACATGGGTTTCCTCGGGTGTTTTGCGCAAGCCTAGCCTGAGTTCGCGGCGCAATCCACGCAGGCGTTACGGCTTTCGCAGCGAAGTGGCAAAAAAGCCGTCCATGCCCCCGCGTTCCGGCCAGAAATCCGGGCGCAGGCGCAGGCTGCCGGAGGCGTTGATGAATGCGGGCTCGATGCCGCTGCCCGGCGTGACCGGCACAAGCGCCAGACCGTCGTGCCTTTCCAGTGCCTGCGAGACCTGACGCTCGCCTTCCTTGGGCAGCAGCGAACAGGTGCAGTAGAGCAGGATGCCGCCGTGTTTCAGCCAGCCGAGAGCACGGTCGATCAGGTCGGCCTGCAGCGCCAGCAGTGGCCGCAGATCGGGGGACGGGCGGGCGTGTGGCAGGTCCGGGTGGCGGCGGATGGTGCCGGTGGCGGAACAGGGCGCATCCAGCAGGATGGCGTCGAAGGGCGCCTGCGGCTGCCATTGCCGGGCATCGGCGACGACGATCTCCGCCCGGAGGCTGGTGCGGGCGAGGTTCTGGCTTATGCGTTCGCATCGCGCCTGTGAAATATCCAGGGCCGTCACCTCGGCCCCGGCGGCTGCGAGTTGCATCGTCTTGCCACCGGGGGCAGCGCAGAGGTCGAGGACGCGCTGACCGGTGATATCGCCCAGCAGGCGCGCCGGGATGGCGGCGGCGGCATCCTGCACCCACCAGCGGCCCTCGTCATAGCCGGGCAGTTCGCTGACCTGCCCCGGGCGGGTGAGCCGCAGGCTGCCGGTGGGCAGCAGTTCGGCCCCGAGTTCGGCGGCAAGCGCCTCGGCTTCGGTGGCATCGCGCGGCGTCAGGTCCAGTGGCGGCGTGGTGGCATGGGCAGCGGCGATACCGTCGACCGCCGCCTTGCCGTAGGCCTTGCGCAGGGCGGTGGCCAACCACTCCGGCAGAACCGGCGGTGGCACGGCCGCAGCCTCGGCTACAACCTTGCGGGCGACCGCGTTGACCAGCCCGGACAAGCGCTTGTTGTTGCCACCAAGCAGGTTGACGGCCGAACTTACCGCGGCATGAGGTGGCACGCCTTCCACCAGCCCTTCGAAGGCGGCGATGCGCAGCGCGATCATGGCGCCCAGCGGCGGCATCCGTTCGACGTGCTGGCCAATGACGGCATCGAGACTGCCGAGATTGCGCAGAACGCCCGTAGCGAGGGATTGAGCCCGCGCCCGCTCCGGCCCCTCAAGGTCCTGAAGGGGGCTGTCGGGCGCGTCCAGAAGTTCCGTCAGCATCCGACGGTCGCGCAACACGCCGGCCAGCAACCGTTCCGCCGCCTTGCGCGGCGCGAGACCCGCGCTCACCGGCTGCGCCGGACCGAGGGAATGCGACTCTCGGCATAGCTGGCCCTGCGCGGCTGCCCGCCCCCTTCAAAGCCGTCGAGCGCGGCCAGCGCCCGGATGCGGTTTTCCACATTGGGATGGGTGGAGAAGAGATTGTCGACGCCGCGATGGGTCAGGGGATTATAGATGAACATGTGCGCGGTACTGGGGTTTCGCTCTGCACTTGGCAACTCGATTCTGCTCGCGGTTCCGGAAATCTTGCGCAGCGCGTTCATAAGGCCGCGGTTGTCACCGGCGATCTGCGCCCCCAGCGCGTCGGCACTGTACTCGCGGGTACGGGAGATCATCATCTGGATGATGGTGGCGGCAAAGGGCGCGAGGATTGCGGCCGCCAGCATCGGAAGGATGCCCCCCCGCTCGCGGTTGCCGCCGAAGAAGAAGGCGAAGTTGGCAAGCATCGACAGGGCACCAGCGACCGTGGCCGCGATCGTCATCGTCAGGGTATCGCGGTTCTTCACATGGGCGAGTTCGTGGGCCATGACGCCGGCCACCTCGTCGCGATCAAGGATGCGCAGCAGGCCTGTCGTCGCCGCCACCGCCGCGTTTTCAGGATTGCGACCGGTGGCGAAGGCGTTGGGCTGATCGGAGTTGATCAGGTACACGCGCGGCATCGGCAAATCGGCGTTGCGGGCGAGCCCGGCGACCATGCCGACGAGATCGGGGTGCGAACTTTCGGTGACGAGCTGGGCGTTGTGGGCCTTCAGCGCCAGCTTGTCGGAATTCCAGTAGGCGAAGACATTCATGCCAACGGCAACGAACAGGGCGATGATCATTCCGCCGCTGCCGCCCATCAACCAGCCCGCGCCCATGAACAGCGCCGTCAGCGCCGCCAGCAACAGTCCCGTTCGAAACACGTTCATTGTCACACTCCGCTTGCCGGGGCCGGGCGCGATGCCCATATTCGCCCCATCACGGGAGAGATATTGGGATGACCGACAGTTCTGACAAGGCAGCCATGCGCCGCAGGCAAGCGGCCGAACGCGCACTGGCGGAGGCCGAGGCACGACGGGCGGCAACGCCGGAACCGGCGCTGCCGCCGGAACTCGGCGGACGAGATGGCCCCGAACCCACACGCTTCGGCGACTGGGAGAAGAAGGGCATCGTCAGCGATTTCTAAGCGGGTGCAATCGGATCGCTCAGATGCCCACACCCCGCGTCATCTCGATTGCGGGGTGCAGGCTCGTGGCCGCGGGCGCCGGGCCGTCACGGCTGATTTCCGGGCCCGTGGCACAGGCGGCGAGCAGGATTAGGCTAGCGAAGGCGGCGGCGGTGCGGCTGTGGGTTTGTATGAAGGAAAGCATGGTCGATCCCCTTTAAAGTGAGCATCGCTTACCAAATGTAAGCAATGCTCACTTAGTCGAGATTGACCGCTTTGTAAACAACGCTTACATAATGGTGATGATGTTGAAATCCTGCCCACTCGGCAAAACCCTTCGTCGTGGCGATCTGCGCGACGCTCTTGTCGCCTATGCTCAGGCGGAGACACAGGCCGGCCACATCGAAACCATGAGTCTGCGTGCCGCCGCGCGCGATCTGGGCGTTTCATCCGGCGCCGTCTATCGCCATTTCGCCGACAAGGACGAATTGCTGAAGGCAGTGGTGCATCTGGGCTTTCTCGATCTGCGGGAGCGGTATTTCGCGATCCGTGCCGAGAATGACAAGGCGACCAGCGCCGAGCAGGCCGTTGCCCGCGCCTTTGCCTTCGGCCAATCCTACGTGGCTTTTGCAAGCGAGAATCCGACGCTGTGGCGGCTGATGTTCGGGCGCATTGGGGTGATGTGCCGCGACGAACAGGTCAAGGACGAGGAGATGATGCGCTACACCATCCTCGACGCCGTGGCGCATAACATCAATGATCTGCACGAACTCGGAGCGCTGACGCGCAAACCCGACATTCAGGACGTGCGATTTGCCTGGAGCGCCATTCACGGTGCTGCCGATCTGGCCCAGTCCGGGGTGCGGCACGACCATGCCGACATGCAACTGGTGGCGAAGGAGACCATGGTCCGATCGCTCCGCTCCATGGGATGCCGTGAAGAATTGCTGGTGGAGCCCACGCTTTCTTAACCATGGGCCGATAGAGATCTGGCCTCACAGGCATCGGCTTACAGGTATTCGAGGCGGACATGACACGGGATTCCCTGCTTATTCTTCAAAGCGTCGACCGGCGGGAACGGCGGGGCGTGATGGCGGCGCTTGATCATGCGCAATGTCTCGTCTGGTTCGATGCGCTCGGCCGCGTCGTCGACGGAAACCCCAATGCGCAGGACCTGCTGAGTTACGATCTCGACAACCTCAAGTCCTGCACACATGCGGCGCTGACAGGGGAAACCGATGTGGACAGCCCGCGGTATCTGACCCATTGGGCCCGCATTCGCGATGGTGAGCTGCGGAATGAGGAACGCAGCGTGCTGACCCGCAACGGAACGGAAGTGTGGAGTTCGATCTCCTACGCCGCCATCCGAAATGATGCCGGCAAGACGCGCCGGGTGCTGGCCATCATCATCGACCTGTCGCCTTGGTCGTGGCGGCCGAAAGACCTTAAATGATCAGGGGAAGCCGACACTGGTGCTGACACCGCCACCAGTGGCCCCGGTAGAGGGGTCCACGCCGACGGAGGTGCCGACCTGCACATGCGGTCCGATGGAGGTGGCACCGCCGAAACTGAGGTAGCAGCCAGAGAGCATCAGGCACAGCGACGCCGCGGCGATCAGCTTCAAAACCGAATTCATGATGATCTCTCCTGCCACGCCATCGCGGGATCTCCTTCTGCCACCGCCGGTTCTTCGATCTCCGCCAGCAGGCCCATGTCTGCCAGTTGACCCTCCAGAGCGTCCATGTCCGCGTCGGTAAAACCACCGAACGCAGCCATCCAGACGGAGGCCGGACGCAACGCCTCCTCCATCAGCCGGCACCACTTCACCCTGCCCTCGCGCCGTTGCTCCACCAGCCCGGCCCTCGACAGCAACGCAATGTGCTTGGAGACGGCAGCCAGTGACATCTCGAACGGCTCCGCCAGATCGGAGACGGTACAGTCGCCCTCCAGCAGGCGCGAGACGATGGCGCGGCGCGTCGGGTCCGCCAGCGCGGCGAAGGTCGTGTCGAGTTGGTCGTTCGCGGTCTGCATGGCGGTATCTGGCAGCAACAAAGATGAATCGTCAACCAGATGGTTGAATGAAAAGAAACTGTCAACGCAGTGCGGAACCTTATCACCGGCCACATGCGCCAGCCCGTCGCACTTCCATTTTCCTCTTTTTTTTCAACATATTAAACCGCAAGCATTTCTTTTCACCCCAGCTTGACACCCGCCCCTCCCGCTTCTAGTGTCCGCCCGAATTCTGAGTGTTGAGGGCCGGTGGTCCATCAGCTTTCCCGAGGGGACAAATCCTATGGCCAACCCGCCTGACGACAACAGGCTGGCCGCACTGGAAGAGCGGATCAGGGCGGCGCAGAAAGCGCAGGCTCCTGCGCCCCGGGGAAAGAGCAAGTACACGGCCTCAAGCCTCGCTTGGCGCATGGTGCTTGAACTGGTGGTCGGCATGGGCCTCGGCGTCGGCATCGGGTACGGGCTGGACAGCCTTTTCGGGACACTCCCGATCTTCCTGATGATCTTCGCCCTGCTCGGGTTTGCCGCGGGGATTCGCACAATGATGCGGACCGCTGGCGAAGTGAAGAACAAACGGGCCGAGGGTGCACTCCTCGGCGGTGACAACGAGGGCGAGAATGGCTGATACCGCTGCAGAGACCGGCACTGAACATGCAGAAAGCGGCCTGAACATCCATCCGATGGATCAGTTCGAGGTGCTGCCGCTGTTCGGCGGGACAGAAGTTCACTGGTACACACCCACCAACGCAATGCTGTGGATGCTCCTGACGCTCGCCGCGATCACCGCGCTGCTCGTCGTCGGTTCCAGCCGGCAGGCGCTCGTACCCGGCCGCGGCCAGAGCATGGCCGAACTGACCTATGGTTTCGTCCACAAAATGGTGGAGGACGTCGCAGGCAAGGAAGGCCTGAAGTACTTCCCCTATATCATGACGATCTTCACGTTCATCCTGTTCGCCAACCTGCTGGCGCTGATCCCGATGAGCTTCTCGACCACGTCCCACATCGCCGTCACCGCCGTACTGGCGCTGGCCGTGTTCATCTCCGTCACCGTCATCGGGTTCGTCAAGCACGGGCCGAAGTTCCTGGAACTGTTCTGGGTCAAGTCCGCGCCGCTGGCACTGCGCCCGGTGCTGGCCGTGATCGAGTTGATTTCCTATTTCGTCCGTCCGCTCAGCCACTCCATCCGGCTTGCGGGCAACCTGATGGCCGGCCACGCGGTGCTGAAAGTGTTCGCGGGCTTCGCCGGCGTGCTGGGCGCAGGCGCGGTACTGCCGATCGTGGCCATCGCGGCGATCTACGGGCTGGAACTGCTCGTGGCCGTGATCCAGGCTTATGTCTTCGCAATTCTGACGTGCGTCTACCTCAACGACGCGCTTCACCCGTCTCACTAAGAACAACCGAACTTTCCATCAAAGGAGTATCATCATGGAAGGCGATATCGCACAAATGGGCGCATTCATCGGCGCAGGGCTCGCATCCATCGGCATGGGCGGCGCTGGCATCGGTGTGGGCCACGTGGCCGGCAACTTCCTCGCAGGCGCCCTGCGCAACCCGGCAGCCGCCGGCGAGCAGACCGCAACGCTCTTCATCGGCATCGCGTTTGCCGAAGCGCTCGGCATCTTCTCGTTCCTCGTTGCCCTGCTTCTGATGTTCGCCGTCTGATACCGGGCACTGCCCATCAGACATGACCGGCGCAGCCAAACCGGGCTGCGCCCGAACATCGGAGAGAGCCAATGGCCGAACCTACAGCAGGTGCAGAAAACGCCGCCGCAGCCGGTCCCGGCATGCCGCAGCTGGATTTCTCCACCTATACCAACCAGATCTTCTGGCTAGTCGTCACGCTGGTGGCGATCTACTTCGTGCTGACGAAGGTTGCCCTGCCACGCATCGGCGGAGCACTGGAGGATCGGCACGAGGCCATTGCCGACGATCTCGAACAGGCCGCGGAACTCAAGCGCCGCGCCGAGCAGGCCGAGGAGGCGTATAACGTCGCGCTCGCCACTGCCCGCGCCGATGCCCAGAAGATCGCTGCCGACACCAAGGCCGAGATTCAGACGGAACTCGACGCCGCGACCGCCAAGGCGGATGCGGAAATCGCTGCGAAGGCCGCCGAGAGCGACGCCCATATCGCCGAAATCCGCGCAAGCGCGATGGAAAGCGTGGAAGAAGTTGCCAATGATACGGCCATTGCCGTCGTCGAAGCGCTGCTTCCGGGTGCCGCAGACAAGGCCGCCGTCAAATCCGCAGTCGCGGACACGTTGAAAGGATAACGACATGAGCACGATTATCCTCGCAACCGGCCCGTTCTTCAGCCTCAACAACACCAACTTCGTGGTGCTGCTGGGCTTCCTCGTCTTCATCGGTATCCTGCTTTACGCGGGTGTTCCGGCGAAGATCACCTCCATGCTGGATGCACGTGCGGCCAAGATCCGTGCCGATCTCGATGAGGCGAAGACGCTGCGCGAAGAAGCCCAGACGCTGCTTGCTTCTTACGAGCGCAAGCAGAAGGAGGTCACCGATCAGGCCGCCTCCATCGTTGCTGCCGCCAAGGCGGATGCACAGGCTGCCGCTGCACAGGCAAAGGAAGATCTGCAAGACACCATCGCGCGCCGCCTGAAGGCCGCGACGGACCAGATCGCATCTGCCGAGCAGCACGCGGTGAAGGAAGTGAAGGACAAGGCGGCCACTGTCGCTATCGCTGCCGCTACAAAAGTCATTGCGGAGAAACTCGGCCCTGCCGAGAGCGATGCGATGATCGACGCGGCAATCAAGGACGTCTCTGCCAAGCTTCACTGAGCCGGGACAGATTGCAGAACATCAGGGGTGTGCCGTCGCGGCGCACCCTTTTTTGTTGCTTTCGGCGTGGGCACCTTGACCCCAGGGGAGGCGGGGCCATCCTTTGGCCGGGGCCATTGGAGGGAGCGCGATGACCGTCATACGAGAGGCGCGGAGTGATGATCTGCCGGCGATGGCCGCGTTGTTGCTGGCTCAGGCCGACATGCGCCACGCGCGGGATCCGGTTTTCTGGCCTATTGCCGCGAATGCGCAGGCAACGGTCACGCTTGCGCTGGAAAAATCTCTGGAAGGTGGCGAGCAGCCGATCTGGCAGCGATGGCTTGTGGCGGAAACCGATGACAGGATCACGGGTCTGGCCCATGTGATGCGCCTGCCCGTACCACCGATCTATGCCGGCCGGTTCGGACAGCCTGGGCTGCTGCGCGAGGACAGTTGCGTCTCGCCAGATGCCGATGCTGGCCTGCGGGCAGAATTGCTGGCCGCGGCGGAAGAGATGCTGCGCGCCGACGGTGCCGAGGTGTTGCTGGCATCCGTGCGATCGGGGGAAGACTGGCAGAGCACCTGTGCGGATGCCGGCTACACTCCCCTGACGCTGTACTTCGCAAAATCCGGCCTGAAGGAAAAGCCGGTGGCGGAAGGCATCCGCGGTGCGGGTGAGGAGGATCTGCAGGATATCGTCGCCCGCAGCGCCGAGAACCGGGCCATCCTTCACCGGCTGAATTCGTTCTGGGAGCCCCACGCCGAGGCCGACGCCCGTTTCGGGGCCTGGATGCAGCGTAGCCTTTCGCTGGAGGATCGCGACATGTTGATTGGCGGCTCGGGCTACATCATTGCCCAGCCCGCCTCACCTCTGCATTTTCCGGCAGCGCATGAGGCAGGTGCCGTGGGTGCCATCGACGATTTCTATCATACCGATCTTGCCGACAGCACCAGCCTGCAGAACGAGGGCGAGGCCGCCATTGCCTTGCTGGACGCGGGCGAATCGACGCTTGTCGCGCGGGGGCGGGATGCCGCATTCGTCGTCTGCCCGGCAGCCTGGGTCGCGAAGGCGCGGATGTTGGAGGCTGCGGGCTATCGACCGGAACTGATCTGGATGATCAAACAGTAGCGGCAAGCTGCGCCGCGATGGCGGCCTTGTCGATTACCGACCAGACGGACACGATGCGGCCATCTGCGAATTCGTAGAAGACATTCTCCGAGAAGGAGACGGTGCGGCCGTTGACCGGCAGGCCGAACAGCATAGCCTTCGGGGTGCAGGAAAAGTCCAGCCGCGACGCCACCACCGGCGGCTCCGAAACCAACATCGCGATGTTGAAGGAAAGATCGGGGATCGCCTCGAAATCGGCCTCCAGCATGGAGCGATAGCCACAGAGGCCGATCCGCTCACCATTGTAGCTGACATCGTCAGCAACGAAATCGCCGAGCCGCGCCCACTCCTGACCGTTCAGGCAGGCGATATAATTGCGGTAGCGCTGCGCAATGTCCGAACGATTCATCTCAGCTGCGCCGCAGTTCGTGCTCGAAGCGCAGTTTTGCGGTTTCCTCGTTGGCCGTACGCCGCAACTGTTCCTCCATAGCGTCGCGCACGAAATCGAGATGCGCGGCCACCGCTGTCCGCGCGCCGACGTCATCGCGCGCCTGCAGCGCATCATTGATTGCGCGGTGCTGGTCCAGCAAATCGCGACGCGTTGGCCGGAGAGAGAACAGGGTCTGGCGGTTGTAGAAGACGCCCTCCTTCAACAGACCGAACATCGACCGCATCATGTGCAGCATCACGACGTTATGCGAGGCCTCTATAATTGCCATGTGAAATTCGACGTCCAGTTCCGCCTCCTCCCGCGAGGAGCGTTTCTCGTGAGCGGCCTCCATCTTGGAGAAGATCGCATGAATGACATCGAGGTCGGTGCCGCTGGCCTCCCGCGCGGCCCGGCCCGCGGCCATCATTTCCAGATCTCGGCGAAACGACAGGTAGTCGAACAGAGCTTCGGGGTGGGTGGCAAACAGGCGGACGAGGGGCGGTGCGAAGGCGGAGCCCAGCACCTCGGCGACGAAGGCTCCGGCGCCCGGACGAGTCTCGACGAGCCCCTCCCGTTCCAGTTCCGCCAAAGCCTCCCGAACCGATGGCCGGGAGACACCCATTTCGGCTGCCATGTCCCGCTCTGACGGCAGCCGCTCTCCGGGGCGGAGAACGCCACGCAGGATCAGGCTTTCTATCTGGCGGGAAACGGACGTGGCGACGCGCTCCTGCGCGATGGGTCGGAAGGGCATGGGCGGCATCCTTAAAACTGGTCAGATGTTATGACCGCCGCTTGCAGGGGGCAAGGTGGCGCCCGAACAACGGGCGCCCTACCCCGCGATCAGCCCGGCTGACCGGCCGTGACGGTGCGCGCGAGCGTCAACTGCGCCAGCGCGAAGGCCACGACGCCGCAGATGGCGATGGCCACCAGCATCGGCAGCGCGGTGCCGTCGAAGAACGGGCTCATCACCGCGATCATCACCCCGCCGGTGACCATCTGGATCGTGCCGCCGAGCGACGAGGCGAGGCCGGCGATGTCGCCATGCTCATCGAGGGCCAGCACCATTGCCGTCGGGATCACGAGGCCGAGGCAGGCGTTGCCGAGGAACAGGAACACCATGATTGCCGGCAGGCTCTGGCCGAAGCCGAGGGCGAAGGCAAGGTTGGCAACGGTGAACAGGCCGAACCCCGAAACCGCCAGCCGCACCACGCGGCGCTGGCCGAACCGCTCTCCCAATGCGCCGGCAAGCTGGGATGTGCCGAAGAAGCCGATGGCGTTGACGGCGAAAGCCAGCGAAAAGCCGACCTCCGAAAGGCCGAACTGGCTGGTGTAGACAAAGGAGGCGCTGGCGATGAACACGAAGAAGCTGGCCATACCGAAGCCGCCGATGAAGGTGAGGCCCATGAAAAACGGGTCTCGGAACAGGGTCTTCGCCCCGGCCATCAGGCTGGCGCGGTTGGCGCGGCGGCGTTTTTCCGGTGGCAACGTCTCGCCCAGTTGCGTGCCGGTGAGAAACAGGCTGAAGACAGCCAACGCCGCCAGAAAGACGAAGATCCAGCGCCAGCTGACAAGGGCTATCACGCCGCTGCCTGCCAGCGGCGCCAGCATCGGCGAGACGGAAATCACCAACATCACCGTAGCCATCAGGCGCGTCGCCGCGGGGCCGGTGTGCAGATCGCGGACAATGGCACGGGGGATCACCATGACCGAGGCGGCGCCCAGGCCCTGAATGAACCGGAAGAGGATCAGCCAGCCGACAGAGGGCGCGAGTGCGCAGCCGAGCGAGGCGGCGCAAAACAGGCCCAGCCCGAAATACAACGGCATCCGCCGGCCCGACTGATCAGCCCATGGCCCGTAGACGAGTTGTGCGACACCAAAGGCGACGAAATAGAAGGTGAGCGTCATCATCACCGTTGCTTCTTCCGCCCCGAGGCCCGCGCCAATGGCGGGTAGTGCCGGCAGGTACATGTCGATGGCGAAGGGGCCTACGGATGCGAGCAAGCCGATGATGAATGCTATGCGCAGCGATGAACGTGCCATGGAGGTATCCCGGAATCGAATGAAGTGACGCGAAGGATCCCCGCGTCACGCAGGTTGAAAGTGTTCAGAATGCCGGGAACGGCCAGGCTTCAGAAGGAGAAGCCGACACCGACGTTGACGGCGTTCGTCAGGATGTTCGTGTCGAGAGAGCCACCGCCCTCCAGATCGGCGTTGTTCACCGAGTAGGTGCCGCCGTATTCGCCGTAGACCGACCATCGCTCCGTCAGCGAGTAGCTCGCGCCGGCAAACCAGCGAACTGCGGGGCCGGTGAGCTGGTACTCATAGGTCTCGGCTCCGCCCGGCGTGGTGACCTCAACGTGCGGAACCGAAACGCCAAGACCGAGACCGGCGTGCGCGGACCAACGCTCTGACAGTTCAAACCGGCGGGAGGCGTTCACGGTGACGATGTTGATGCCGTCGGTAAACTCAAGCACCGAGAAGCCGCTGTCAGCCAACGTCTCATCATCGGCGTAGACCTTGGCATGAGTGAATTCCAGGCCGAAACCCCAGTTGTTGTCCTGCCAGCGGGTGACGCGAGCACCATAGTAGGGCGGTGCCTCGAAGGAATTGCCGTTCCAGCCGGCGGTGAAATCGAAGGGCGTGCCGGTTTCGTCAGTGCCTGAAACCTCGGAATGCGGCGATTCCTGCAGACCGGTGTAGAGATTGATCTCATACTCCGCCGCCGTCGCGGGCATTGCTGCCAACATCAGGATCGCGCCCAGCGCGTACCGCATCTTATCGTCCTCGACTCTTCTCGCGTCCGCTCCTCGGACGCCCGCTACAAAATGAACCGTTTACGTGGTTGTTTACAAGCGCCTGTTGCAGTGCAGCAGCGGCAACTTACCTTTTACAAACAGCAATCTGGGACTTTTTCAAGCCGAATCCAGAGCACGAAGCTGTTACTTCCGGCACATCGTGCCCAAACCGGCGCACTTCGGCGATTTCCTCGCCGACCGATGCAGAATTGGCACATCCGGCGGCGGCGAAAGCATCAGGCGTCGTTCAGGCTCCAATCATAACGGTAGGCGGCAATTTTATCCACCTTCTCTACGGCCGACAGGCGACCCGGCTCCAGGTATTTGCGGAAATGGGCGAGAACGCCGGCATCCGTGCCGCCGAAATCCTGTTTGTACCAATCGTAGAGCGAGGAGACGACCAGACGCCCATCCTGCAGTGTCATGCCGCGTGGATGGTTGATGTATGCCCAGGCGCCGGCCTGCAGCATCGAGCCAAGTCGGTCGGCGCTCCATGGTCGATCCGCGAGGTTGGGGCAGCCGAGCGAGGCGCAGTTGACGGCATAGTGAACACGGGCGTCACCCCAAACGGGGCGGAGGATGCCATGTTCGATATCGTCGAGCGAGAGGTCCTGCCCCGCCACGCGCAACCGCTTCTCCTGCCACGGCCCGGAAGTAAAGAGACCGCCGCCGATGTCGCGAATCGATTTGACCGGATAGGCCGCGAGTACCGTCTCAATTGTGGCAGCATTGTAGAGATTCACCCAAAAGGCGAATGCTGAGGCCGATGTCAGGCGGCTCGGATCAATTGAAGATAGCGCAACAATGTACGAAGCAACCTGAGATTGTTTTGCATCTCGGTATGCGAATCGGGCAATTCCGTCTTTTGATAATCGAACGTGGTCGCGCAGGACAGCTGCCCAGGCAGAATGATCCGGATCGGGTTCCGAACCGAATTTACGCCATCTTTCGTCGATAAGTCTTGCTGCAGGTGCGGAAAATGCGCGGGAATTGGCCGAAAACAGCAACAATCCCGTGATGCCCATACCTAAGTAGCGTCGAGTTATGGTTGAAATCTTGTAGCTCCGATTAAGTCGTTCATAGTATCTGTTTACCGAATATATCATCGAAGGCTTGTGAAATCCTTGTGATCGGAAGAGGATGATCGGCCGAAAGGTATTGAGGATTCACGTCCTATGGACTTGTTACTACCGCTGATACTACTTTTGGGCGCTGCATTTGTCTGGGCATACAGAATGCACACGCGCCCCGAAGAAGAAGGGCAGCTTGAAGCGCCGGATGATGTACGCTCCGCCGCCTGTTCTTTCGGTTACTGGAAAACCCGCAGCAAACATCCTCTGGATTGCATTGAAAGCCCGAGTATCGCCATGGCCACCGTTCTCTGCCGGGCGGTCGAGGGGCAGAACGGCCTGACTTCGCGGGAAATCGCCAAACTCAAAACTGCCCTCGCACGGGAGTTCGGGCTGGATGCGGAGAGCGTCGCCCGGCTTCTTACCCTTTCCCACTGGCTGGCCGCGCAGGGGTCCAGCCGCGCCGGCGCAATGTCACGCATGGCCCGCAATTTTGCAGCCCTGCCGATGACGGGCTTCCGCGCCCCGCTGATCCGGCTGTTCCACGAAGTGGCCACCGTGATCCCGGACGAAGACCAGGAACTGGCGGTTCAATCCATCAATCTGTTCCTGGCGGAGTTTGCCAAGGAACGCGGCGGCAAGAAAAAAATGTTCGTGTCCAATCTGGCATCCTGCACAGCCTGACAGCGACAAGCTCTGTTTACACACCTGCGCCAGAGGGTAAGTTCCTGATATATCCAGTCGGCACCGGCCCAGCCCGCCGTCGTTCAGGGAAGGAGTTGCCCAGTGCCTGTACTTGTCGCCTTGCTCGGTTTTCTTGCCGCCGCAGGATACTGGTATTTCCGCATCCGCGATGCCGGCGGCACCGCCCGCGATCTTGCCGATGCGGCCAATGACGTCCGGCTAGCCGCCCGCCGCTTCGGGTTCCGGAGCCGCGCCAACATCCATCCGATCGACTGTATCGAGGATGCTCGCATGGCCGCAGCCGGTATCACCGTCGCGGTGGCGGAGATGGACGGCGCACTGACACAAGCCGAGAAGGATACCGCCATCGTCCAGTTCCAGTCCGTCTTCGATGTCTCGAAATCGGACGCGGAGGAGTTGTTCACCTTCGGCCGCTGGATCGCCTCGCAGTCCGGCACGCGAGCCGAAGCCGTGCGAAGGCTGACGAAAAAACTGGTGTCGCTGGCCGGGGCCGAGGCCGGGCCGGATCTGATCAGGCTTGTCAAGGCCGTGGGAATGGCAGAAGGAAATATCTTGCACGACGACGCGGAGGATGCGCTGCAGACCATCCGCCGCTACTTTCCCAACGCCTGAGGAGATATCATGGCCGAGATCAAGCGCTTCCAGAGTTCTGCCCGCATGAGCCAGATCGTGCGTCACGGTGATACCGTCTACCTCGCCGGTCAGGTGGGTGACGGCACGTCCGTCGCCGAGCAGACCGCCTCGTGCCTCGACAAGGTCGACGCCCTGCTGGAGCAGGCCGGCTCCAGCCGCAAGCACATCCTGCAAGCCATCATCTGGCTGACCGACATGTCCGATTTCGCCGAGATGAACCAGGTGTGGGATGCGTGGGTGCCCGAGGGCCACCCCCCTGCCCGTGCCTGTGGTGAAGCGAGACTCGCGGCCGACAGCCTGAAGGTGGAAGTGATCGTGACGGCCGCCGTGGCGGAATAGCTGGCGCCCGTTCGACGGAAACGAAAAAGGGGCGGCGGACACAGTGTCCGCCGCCCCTTTTTTATATTCTCCGGCGCTGGAGAGCGGGGAGCCGCCCTTACCGGTCGTCGTCGTTCAGCGAGAGCTTCAGCAACGTCAGCCGGGTCTGGATGGCGTCAAACGCGTCCTTGGGGTCGTCGCCCGCGCCGATGTCGAAGAAATCGGTGGATGCATCCGTGGCGCAGTGGCGCATCACATCGCGCGCGGCGTTGCCGGCGGTATCGTTCGACAGTGCATAGGTGATGGTGAAGATGGTGAGGTTGCCACCGCCCGCGGATTCCTTCGCGGCATCGCAGATCATTTCGGTCAGGTTGTCGCCCTCGACATTGTTGACCACCGCCTCCGAGTCCTTCAGTCCATCGTTGTTGTCACCGAACCATGCGTTGTTCCAGCGCTCCAGCCGCTCGCGCTGTTCGCGGCGAAGGCGCCAGTCGCTGTAGCCGGGTGTGGGCGAGTAGTAGTCCGAATCGTTGATGATGCGGCGCTGCTGGGTGTTCCGACCATCGGTCATGATGATCAGGTACTTGTGCGCTGTGTTGTCCGTGTAGTCATGGGGCCAGCCGTCGTATTCAGACGGAAGCGCCACCGACGCGCGCGGATCGGTCGGGCCGTGAGAGTGATCGATCATATCGGTCACGAGGCCGCGGGACGACGTATCCAGAAGCGCCGCCGCCCATTTCACTCCGGAATAGGTGGCCGTGTAGTTCTCGGCCTTCATGCCATTGACCATGCTCACGACGTCACTGGCATTGGTGGCGTAGGGCATGATCCGGTTTTCGGCAACGGGGCAGCCATAGCGATGCTCGTTGTTGAAATAGTACTGACCCTGCCCGCGGGTGACTTCCGGGAAATGCTGCTGCTGCCGGTGCGAAACATCGCCCAGGCTTCCGCGGATCTCCACGCGGGAGAAATCCGGGTTGTTGCGGACAGTCGAGTTGCCGCCGGTGCCTTCGGTGTTGAACTGGAAGCAGTAGGAATAGTCGTGGACGAACAGGAAATCCTTTACCGGCTGCAGATTGAAGTGTTCCGCCATGAACGCATTGGCCGAGGAGTTGGATGTATACGGCACAACGGAAACGAGGGTCTGGCCGAGTTCCTGATCCTCGAACAGATCGGTCGTGAAACCTGTCACCGCATCCTGCATTGCCTGCATGCGGATCTTCTTGGCACCGCGGGGGTTGTTCGGATCCACCGGCACGTTTGAGGAAGACAGCATCGAGCCCGAAACGTCGAGGACCAGCGCGATTTCGATATCGAGACGGCGCTGCTCGGCGTAGCTGGCGGCCGGAATCTTCATCTCTCCGAAACCGGCGATTTTCAGAAAGAAGGTGTCCAGATCATAGGAGGCGGAGGCCTCGACCGCGGATTCGTAATCGGCGAGGCCATCCGGAATGCGGACATTTACGGCGGGAACGGCACGGTCGAACGTGCGTGCCTTCATGTAGCTGAGGATAAGTTCCTTCTTCTCCTGCTCAAGCTGCTCCTGGGACTTGCCCTCTTCCCGCTGTGCCAGCGTCTGAGACAGGGAGGTTGCCGCCAGAACGCCACGATCCAGTGCATTCTGAAGGTCCGCGCGCGCGGCTTCGTGGCGCATGAAGTCAACGCCCATGCCAGTCATCACGACCATCGTCAGGAACAGCAGGACAATCATCGGCATGATCGCCCCGTCTTCGTCGCGCAGAGTCTGTTTCAGTTTATCCATGTTTCACCACCTACCCGGGCTTACTTGTCAAAACGGCTCATGCAGCCGGACACCGCCCGTCGAGGTTGTTTAATCAGAACGATTGACCAAACTTCGACCGGAAGGTGTCGGAATCGTTCTAAATCAGGGCAGGTTAATGGCAGTCAAAACCCAGTAAGTCATTATTCAGTAAGCTTAATATTTGGTTTCGTGCTCGCCGGACACAAGCTGCCGCATGGCTTCCGCTACGGCAATTCCAGCGGTCACAGCGACGTTGAGAGAGCGGCCGCCACCGGGCATCGGCACCCGCACACGCGCATCCGCAGCGGCGTGCACCTCCGGCGGCACGCCCGCGCTTTCGCGCCCCATCATCAGGGTATCACCCGCCTGAAAGGAGAAATCCCAAAGGTCGCTATCTGCCGCCGTCGTCATCAGCACCAATCGTCCCGGCGTCCTGCCTGCGCGGAACGCATCCCACGAATCGTGATGAACCACCTCTGCGATATCGGCATAGTCCATCGCGCTGCGGCGAAGGGCCTTGACCGAGAACGGAAAGCCGCAGGGGCTGATCACGTCCACCGGCACACCGAAACAGGCACCGATGCGGATCATGGAGCCGAGGTTCTGGGCGATATCGGGCTGAAAGGCGCAGAGGCGTAACATTCTCTCAACTCTCTCCAAATACCCCGCGTGCCGGGCCACCTGCGGCGCAAAGTCCGCTGGACCAGAGGCGACTTGTCCTCTAGGAAACCGCTGAAAGCGGTGTAACATCACCGCGAGGTGCGGTCTGCGCCGAAGTCACCACGCCCGAAGCGGCAGAACAAGGAGAAACGCCCAATGGCAAATATGGAAGAAGACCACGGCACCCGCCGCGACTTTCTCTATGTCGCCACCGGTGCCGCCGGGGCAATTACGGCAGGAGCGGCTGTCTGGCCACTCGTAACCCAGATGGCTCCGAGTGCCGACGTTCAGGCGCTGTCTTCCATACAGGTTGATGTCGGCGGGCTGGAGCCGGGAAGCCAGATTACCGAACTGTGGCTCGGCAAGCCGGTTTTCATCCGCCGCCGTACGCCGGAGGAGATCGAGGAGGCCCGTTCGGTCGACGTGTCCTCGCTGCCCGACGGACTCGCCCGCAATGCCAACGACCCGTCCACCGCCGATGCCGCGGACGAGAACCGCACGCTTGACGAAGCCGGTGAATGGCTGGTGATGATCGGTGTCTGCACCCATCTCGGCTGCGTGCCGCTGGGCGATGCCGGTGATTTCGGCGGCTGGTTCTGCCCCTGCCACGGCTCCCACTACGACACTGCCGGACGCATTCGCCGCGGCCCCGCACCCGAAAACCTGCCAGTGCCGGTCGCGGAGTTCATCTCCGACACCGTAATCAAGCTCGGCTAAGGGAGGAAAAGACAGATGAGTGGCATTCCCCACGATCATTACGAGCCCAAGTCCGACGCCGAGAAGTGGCTGGACCGGCGCTTGCCAATCGTCGGCATCCTGCATTCGACGCTGACGATCCCGACACCGAAAAACCTGAACTGGATGTGGATCTGGGGCATTGTCCTGACGTTCTGCCTCGCGCTCCAGATCATCACCGGCATCACCCTTGTGATGCACTACACGCCGGACACCACGCTGGCCTTCGCCTCCATCGAGCACATCATGCGCGATGTGAACGGCGGCTGGGCACTGCGTTATGTCCACATGAACGGCGCCTCGCTGTTCTTTGTCGCCGTTTACATGCACATCTTCCGCGGCCTCTTCTACGGCTCCTACAAGGAACCGCGCGAGGTCACGTGGATCATCGGTATGCTCATCTACCTGCTGATGATGGCCACTGCCTTCATGGGCTATGTGCTGCCCTGGGGGCAGATGTCATTCTGGGGCGCCACCGTGATCACCGGCCTGTTCGGCGCAATTCCGGGCGTTGGCCCGACCCTTCAGGAATGGCTGCTCGGCGGACCGGCCGTGGGGAACTACACGCTGACGCGCTTCTTCTCGCTGCATTACCTGCTGCCGTTCGTGATCGCCGGCCTTGTCGTCGTGCATATCTGGGCCTTCCACACCACGGGCAACAACAACCCGACGGGTGTGGAGGTGCGGCGCACATCGAAGAAGGACGCGGAGGCGGACACGCTGCCGTTCTGGCCATACTTCGTCATCAAGGACCTGTTCGCGCTGGTGCTGATCCTCGCGGTATTCGCCGCGATCGTCGCCTTCATGCCAAACTACCTTGGCCACCCGGACAACTACATCGAGGCCAATGCACTGGCGACGCCGGCGCACATCGTGCCCGAATGGTACTTCCTGCCGTTCTACGCGATCCTGCGCGCCTTCACGGCCGATGTCTGGATCGTGCAGTTCGCCAGCTTCATCACCGGCGGGATCGTCGATGCGAAGTTCTTCGGTGTGCTGGCCATGTTCGGCGCCATTGCCGTCATGGCGCTGGCACCGTGGCTCGACACATCCAGCGTCCGCTCCGGGCGGTACCGGCCGCAGTTCAAGATCTGGTTCTGGATCCTGTGCTTCGACTTCATCCTGCTGATGTGGTGCGGCGCGATGCCGGCCGAGGAGCCCTACGCCTCGATTTCCCTCCTCGCCTCCGCCTACTGGTTTGGCTATTTCCTCGTGATCCTGCCGATCCTCGGCGTGATCGAGAAGCCGCTGGCACGGCCGGAAACGATCGAAGAGGACTTCAAGGCCCACTACGGCGGCACGGACGGCAGCGACGCCACTGCCACCCCGGCCGAGTAAGACAGGAACGGAACAGAATGATGAAACGCACAACGCTCTTGTCCGCCCTCCTCGGTATCGGCCTTCTGGCCGGTGCCCCGGCTGCTCTCGCCGCCGGCGGCGAGGAACAGCACATCACCGATTATTCCTTCAGCTTCGAAGGGCCGTTCGGCTCCTACGACCAGGATCAGCTTCAGCGCGGCCTTCAGGTCTACACCGAGATCTGCTCCGGCTGCCACGGGCTGCGCTATGTACCGTTCCGCGCGCTCGAGGATCTGGGCTATACCGATGCCGAGGTTCGTGCCTACGCCGCGAACTTCTTCGTGCCCGATACCGGGCCGGATGCGCAGCCGGGTGACGAACGTGAAGCCGGGCCCACGGACTATTTTCCGAAATCCGGGGTGGCCAACGCACCGGACCTCAGCCTGATGGCCAAGGCCCGCGCCGGTTTCCACGGCCCGCTCGGCACCGGCCTGTCGCAGCTGTTCAATGGCATGGGTGGCGCGGAATACATCGCCTCGCTCAACACCGGTTTCACCGGTGAGGAAAAGGAAGAAGCGGGCACCCTGCTCTACGAGAACACTGCCTATGGCGGTTACCTCGGCATGGGACAGCAGCTTTACGGTGACGACGTGGAATATGCCGACGGCACACCTGCAACGATCGAACAGGAAGCGATGGACGTCGCCGCATTCCTGATGTGGGCCGCGGAGCCGAAGCTGGAAGCACGCAAGTCGACCGGCATCTGGGTGGTGCTCTGGCTGGCGCTGGTCACGGTCGGCCTGTACCTCACCAACAAGAAGCTGTGGGCGCCGCACAAGGGCAAGCACAAGTAAGCCTGTTTGCCGCACGGCATCGGCAACGAACGGAAGGCGGCCCACGGGCCGCCTTTTTCATTTGCGGTACCGGGGCGCGAATCCGCACCACCGCCACATATTGCCGCCTTGAAAGCTCCGCCGGAAACACCCATCCTTGCACCTGACGAGGAGGAGCCCCCATGCCAACAGCCCAGACCGTTATCATCACCGGAGCAAGCCGGGGCATTGGCGAGGCCACGGCCCGCGCCTTTGCCGCAGAGGGCGCCAATGTCGTGCTCGCCGCCCGATCCGGGCAGGCGATCGCGACCATCGCCGAGGAAATCAACGCCACCGGCGGCCACGCCGTTGCGCAGACGGTCGACGTGGCGGACTGGGCATCGGTCGAGGGTCTTGTGAAGCTGGCGAAATCCCGTTTCGGCCGTCTCGATGTCATGGTCAACAACGCTGGCGTCATCGACCCGATCGGCCCGCTGGCGAAATCGGATCCGGAAGCCTGGGCGGCGGCGGCGGATGTGAACTACAAGGGCACCTTCTACGGAATACGGGCGGCGATGCCGCTGATGGAACGGCAGGGCAAGGGCGTGATCGTCAACATCTCGTCCGGTGCCGCCACCAGCCCGCTGGAGGGCTGGAGCCAGTATTGCAGCGCCAAGGCGGCCGCGGCGATGCTGACCCGCTGCGCCGACCGCGAGGCGAAGGGCGACGTACGCGTCGTCGGGCTTTCGCCCGGTACGGTGGCGACCGACATGCAGGTGAAGATCCGCGCCTCCGGCATCAACCCGGTCAGCCAGCTGGACCCTTCCGCCCACATTCCGCCCGACTGGCCCGCGCGCGCAATCATGTGGCTGGCCAGCGAAGATGCCACAGAATTCGCTGGCAGCGATGTCAGCCTGCGTGACGAGGCCATCAGGGCGCGTATCGGTCTGGCCTGACGCGTGCCGGTCTGTTCGCGGCGGCTAAACGCCGCCAGTCAGATCCGCATAACAGGCGACAGTTTCGGCGATTTCCTCCGCTGTGGCATCACGTTCGAAGAAATCGAGAAACCCTTCGTCGGGTGCCATCAGGTAGGTGAAGGTCAGGTGGTCCATCAGGTAATCCTCACCGGCCCCACGTTTGGCGTAATACACCTTGTAGGCTTTCGCTGCCGCGTCGACCTCCGCTTCGCTGCCGGTCAGGCCGATCATGCGGGGGTGCATCCAGCCGGTGTAGTCCGCCAGCACCTCCGGCGTATCCCGCTGCGGATCAACGGTAATCATCACTGGCACGGCGTCGATGCCCTGCTCCTCCAACAGCGAGACCGCCTCGGCATTGCGCACCGTGTCCACCGGACAGACATCGGGGCAGTAGGTATAGCCGAAATAGATCAGCGTCGGTCCGGTGATGACTTCCTTTTCCGTCACCCGCACGCCGTCCTGCCGGGTGAGTTCGAACGGCCCGCCGATCGTCTCCGCACCGGCAACGACGGTACCGCCGCCGCAACCGGCCAGCCTGTCCCCGCCGCGCCCGATCAGCACATAGGCAGCCGTCGCCGCCAGCATCAGGGTGGTGATGGCCAGGGCCAGCAGTGCGTAGATCCGGGTCATGTGCATCTCCTTCGCCGTCTTCGATGCCGCGCTTTGCTGCAAAGTGCAACAGCAGGTGCCTCACGCTTGCGTGCGCCGGCGCTGGCACGGCGCCGGGCGCTCTGCTAGAGGAAGGCATGACAGCGGTTCAGCCAGCATTGATGCCGATCCGTGCCCGGCGGGACTGGGTGCGCCTGCGCACGTTAATCTACCTGCGCTGGCTGGCAGTGCTGGGCCAGACCATCGCCATCGTTGTTGCCACCCAGTTCCTCGCCATCGACCTGCGGCTCGACTTCGTCTTCCTGCTGATCGCCGGTTCCGCGCTGTTCAACATCGGTTCCACCGTCATCCACCCGGAAAACAAGCGCCTCAATCATCGCGACGCAACGCTGGTGCTGCTCGTCGATCTCGCGCAGCTGGGGGCGCTGCTCTACCTTTCCGGCGGGCTGGCCAACCCGTTTGCCGTCATGGTGCTGGTGCAGACGATCATCAGTGCCACGGTGCTGACGCTGAGTTCGACGCTGCTGCTCGGCGCAGTAACTTTGGCCATGATCACGCTGCTCGGGCTGTTCAACATTCCACTGCACACCGCCGATGGCGTGCTGCTGGCCATTCCGCCGATCATCATTCTCGGCAATGCCGTCGCCTTGTCGATCTCGGTTGTCTTTCTCTCCGTCTATGCCCGGCGGGTGACGATGGAGAGCAACTCGATGTCCGAGGCTCTGACTGCCACGCAGCTGGCGCTGGAGCGTGAACAGAAACTGACAGCGCTGGGTGGCGTGGTGGCGGCGGCGGCACATGAACTGGGCACGCCACTGGCGACCATCAAGCTGGCCTCCGCCGAACTGGCGGAGGAACTGGAGGATTTTCCGGAACTGCGCGACGATGCGATCCTGATCCGAACCCAGGCCGACCGCTGCCGTGACATTCTTGCCTCCATGGGCAAGGTCGGCAAGGAAGACACCCTGGTGCGCTTCGCTCCGCTGAGCGCTGTGGTCGGCGAGGCTGCGGCCCCCCACATGAACCGGGGCATTACCGTCTATCTGCGGGTACAGGGTATCTGGCAGGACGGGCCGGAGGCGGAGGCGACCCCCGACGAACCCGACATTTCCCGCAGCCCGGAAGTAATTCACGGCCTGCGCAACCTCGTGCAGAACGCCGTCGACTTTGCCTACAGTTCCGTCTGGATCGACATGGGCTGGACAGAGGAGAAATTGCAGGTGCGCGTCGGAGACGACGGTCGTGGTTACCCCGCGGACCTTATCGGACGCATCGGCGACCCATTCGTCCGCCGGCGCAGCGCCGCCAAGCGTCAGCAGCGCCGACCAGGCTATCAGGGAATGGGTCTCGGCCTGTTCATCGCCAAGACATTGCTGGAACGCACTGGCGCCACCCTGACCTTTGTCAACGGGCTGCCCGATGACGGGGGACAGGTCGAACCCCAGAGCGCCGAACCCTCGGGTGCGATCGTCGAGGCAGTGTGGCAACGCGGCGTCCTCGACGTGCCGCGCGATGTCTCCCGCGGGCCGCTGGAAGCCAACACCGCGCTGACGAATTCCTGAAAAAGTTTAACCTTTGGTTAACAAAGAAGGGCGATAACCCGGGTAAATAAGGGGTTAACGTCATGTTGGCGCTGTCGCCACTCTTCGTGTCCGGCCAGTGGGTTTCAACGGCCCTTTTAACTCTGGGCGAAACCCTGCCCCGTGGTATGTGGCTGCTGGCATGTCTCGCGCTGCTTTGCCTCAATCTTCTCTGGCTCCTGTCCCTTTTGCGCGTCCGCCGGAAAGCTTCCCAACTGGAGGAAATGCTGAAGGACGCCAATCCCGGGAGCACCGTATTCCGGCTTTGCGACACGCATGCGGAGGTGCTGAACAACATCGGTTCCGACAACGCCGACGTCTGGCCACATTCCCTGCTGCCGGTGCTTTCCCGCAAGGATTTCGAGGCGCTTTTCGAAAACGGGTCGGAGGTGATCGGCGGCGCACTGTCCGCCCTGATCGACAATGGTACAAGCTTCAAGCGCCTTGCCTGCCTTTCTGATGGAACGCCGGTGCAGATTTCGGGCCAGCCTGTCGGCCTGACCGTGGAAATCGAAGTCGTTCGTCCAACGCCGCAAACCGAAGAGGTGTTCGCCGCTGCGTCGCGTGCGTCGCGACTTCAGCTGGAGTTGGACGAACTGCAGCGGCACGCGGAGGCGATGCCGCTGGCACTGGCGGAATTCGATTCGGAGGGCGAGCGGATCTGGCACAACGAGGCGTTCACGGCCTACGCCGACAGCCGGCCGCTGACCCACGATATCCCCGAAATTCTGGCGCATCCGCCGGCCCGGCCCATCGCATGGCCGGGGCAGACCAAGGATTTCGACTGGTTCCGCACCTGTGCCCTTCCCGGCAAGAGCGGGACAACGCATCTCGCCCTGATCCCGGCAGAGGAGGAGATACGGGCCCGCGAGGCGCTGCAGAACCTGATGAACACGCTGGCCGATACATTCGCCCATCTCAACATCGGCCTTGCCGTGTTCGGCCAGAAGCAATCGCTGACGATGTTCAACCCGGCATTGGCCATCCTGTTCGATCTCGACCCGGTCGCCCTTGCCAAGCAACCTAGTCTCCGCGCCTTTCTCGACGGCTTGCGCCATCACCGCCGCCTGCCGGAAATGCGAAGTTTCACCGAATGGCGCGATGCGCTGCTGAACCTCGGGCAGAAGGGCAATCCGTCCAGTTATCAGGAAGACTGGACGCTTCCCTCCGGCAAGGTCATCAGTGTCATCGTGCGCCACCATCCGGGTGGCGCTCTCGTTTTCATGTTCGAGGACATTTCCGTCCAGATCATGCTGGAGCGGCGCTACCGGCAGGAGATCGAGATCAGTCAGACCACACTGGATTGCCTGCAGGACGGTGTCGTCGTCTTCAACACGGCCGGCGCGCTGATTTTTTCCAACACCGCTTTCGACCAGATGTGGAACATGCGCAGCATGGGCTCGCTCAACGCGCCGATACTCAAGGACCTTGTCGGCCACATGTCAGCGCTCAGTGATTGTACGCCGATCTGGAACCGCTTGCGAAACTTCGTGCAGAGCGCCCACAGCCGCAGCAGTTGGACGGCGGATATCCCGATGAAGAACGGCATGTTGCTGGAAGCGCGATTCACCACCCTGCCTGACGGTTCCGCCATGGGAATCTTCCACAAGCTGCGCGACCGGGAGGAGTCGTACTCGGCCCGCTCCGGCGGACATGCCACCGCCAACAGCGTCGCCGCCTATCTGGAGGATCGTTTCGGCAACAGCGCCGTGTCGCTGAAACCGACGACAGTGCTGCCCGAGGGCCTGCCGGACGATCTGGCACTGGTAGCGATGCTCTCGCGGATCGAAATGGCGGAGGGACTGCCTGGACTGGATCGCAATGCCTCGACCATCGACAAGATCGAAGCGCTGTTGACCGGCATGGGCTACGAGGTAGACCGCACCGCGTGGCCTCATCTCAGCATTTACGAACACTGGAACGTCACGCTGCGCCAGATCGTCTGGAGTCTCGCCCTCACCGCCGCGGGCAGTGCCGTTCCCGGCAGTGTCGTCAAATTGAGTGGCACGCTGGAGGAAAACCAGATCAAGCTCCACTTCGCCATCACCGCGGCGGAGCCGATCGTCGCCGAACACGCCCGGTTCTCGGGCCGCACTCTTCTGCAGAAGCTGGTTGCCGATCTCGGCGGCAATCTGATCATCGATACTGCCGGGGCGGTCGATGACGTGCAGTTCTCGTTCACGCTGCCCATCTTCACTCCACGCGCCGATCGAAGACCCAACAGCCTGAAAGTGGTTTCCTGAACGGCGGTATCTTCGCCCCTTGCGGAGCGCCGCGGGGGGTTGCACTCTCCGGGCACCTGCAATTGCCAAAGGCCCGCCGTGCTTACCGCGCCCATCTTCACGCTTTCATCCGACAGTGAAACCTCCGCCCTTGGCGCCCGTCTGGCCGGTGTGCTGCAACCGGGCGATACCCTGCTGCTCGAAGGCCCCGTGGGTGCCGGCAAGAGTGTGCTGGCCCGCGCTGTCATCCAGACGCGGCAGGCGCTGCATGGCGAGGCGGAGGAAGTGCCGTCGCCCAGTTTTACCCTTGTTCAGACTTATGAGGCCGGGCCGGATAGCCTGATCCATGCCGATCTCTACCGCCTCACCGGCCCTGATGACGTGATCGAACTGGGGCTGGAGGAGGCCGCCGACGACACGATCCTGCTGATCGAATGGCCTGACCGGTGGGGCGAGGATACGCCGCCGCGACATCTGCGCCTGCGGCTGGAGCCGGACGCCGCAGATGCCAATGTGCGCCACATGTCCGCCACCGCCAGCGGCACTGGGTGGGAGCCGGTTCTGGCCGCGCTGCCCCCGCGTGAGGCGCAGCGTGAAACCTTCATTTCCACGACTGACTGGCGCGGTGCCACCCTCGCCGACCTTGCGGGCGATGCCTCCAATCGCCGGTATTTTCGCCTGCCTGGGGCACCGCCCGCCGTGCTGATGGATGCGCCGCCCGAAAAGGGCGAGGATACCCGGCCGTTCATCGCCGTCACCGCACTGCTGCGCAGCGCTGGCCTGTCCGCCCCGGCCATTCACGCCCTGGCGCCGGAACAAGGCTTTCTGTTGCTGGAAGACCTTGGCGACGCGCTGTTCGCCCGCGTGCTGGAGCGTGAGCCGGCACTGGAGATGGATCTCTACAAGGCGGCGACCGACCTTTTGCAAACCGTTCGCAGCCTGCCGACCGGTGCGCTGCCGCCCTATGACACCGCCACCTATCTGCGCGAGGCGCGGCTGCTGACGGACTGGTACATTCCCGCGGCCGATGCGCCACTGCCCGCCCCGGTGATCGCCGAATTCGAGGCGCTGATCACGGATGCCACCAACACCATCACCCCTGCCGGGCCGGTACCGGTGTTGCGCGACTACCATGCCGAGAACCTGCTTTGGCTGCCGGAGCGACAGGGTGATGCCCGTGTCGGGCTGCTCGACTACCAAGATGCCCTCGCCGGTCATCCGGCCTACGATCTCGTCTCGCTGCTGGAGGATGCGCGCCGCGATACCTCCGCCGATCTGCGCGCAAAAATGCTGGCACGGGCCATCGCCAATTCCGGCGACGATGCCGAACAATTCACCCGTGCCTATGCCACCCTCGGCGCCCAGCGCAACATCAAGATCGTCGGCATATTCGCCCGCCTCTGCCGTCGGGACGGAAAGCCGGCCTACCTGTCGCTGATGCCGCGCGTCTGGGATCACCTCATGCGCGATCTTGAGCACCCGGCGCTCACCGGGCTGAAGGCCTGGGTGCTGGCCCATGCGCCACCGCCGACGCAGGCAGTTCAGGCGCGGATCGCGGGGCAAGCATGACCCTGCCCGCCATGATCTTCGCCGCCGGCAAGGGAACGCGCATGCGCCCGCTGACGGAACGCACGCCGAAGCCGCTGGTGACCGTTGGCAACACCACGCTGCTCGACCACGCACTGGAACAGGTGCGGCGGGCCGGCCTGCCGCGGGCGGTGATCAACACCCATTATCTTGCCGATCAGATCGCGGCCCATGCAGCATCGATCAGCAACCCGGAAATCGCCATCTCCTTCGAGCCGGACCTGCTGGAAACCGGTGGTGGCATCAGGGCCGCCGCGCATCTGCTGGGGACGCAGCCGATCATGACACTGAACGCCGACACCGTCTGGCAGGGCGAAAGTCCGGCGGCGGTTTTGCGGGCCGCATGGCAGGCGGACCGCATGAAGGCGCTCCTGCTCCTGATTCCGCGCGACCGCGCAGAGGGGCACACCGGCCCCGGCGATTTCGATCTTGATGCCGATGGCAGGCTGCGGCGGCGGCGGGGTGAAACGGCCGGTTACATCTACGCCGGCGCCCAGATCCTGCACCCGCAGCCGGTCTATGATCACGATGAACATGCCTTTTCACTCAACGTCATCTGGGACGAGATGATCGCTGCGGGCAGCCTCTACGGCACCCCTTATCCCGGCAACTGGTGCGATGTCGGCCGCCCCGAAAACATCCCGCTGGCCGAGAGGCTGCTGTGACGGTGTTCCCGCCCTCTCTCTCGCCCCGTGTTTTCGCGCTGCCGCCGGGAGCCGATTTCTCCGTGGCGTTATTGCAAGGGCTCGAGGCACGGATGCAGGGGCAGTCGGCGATCAGCTGGGCGCGGACGGAGATCTACCTCAACACCCAGCGGGCCAGCCGCAGGCTGGAAACCCTGCTGCAACATGGCCCAGTACGGTTGCAGCCGAAAATCACCACACTCGATCGAATCGGCCAGGATCTGCCGGCATACCCGCCGCTGCGCCGCCGCCTCGAACTTGCAAAGCCTGTCCGCAAGCTGCTGGAAGTCGCCGACAACGCGGGTGCCCGTATTCAGGCTTTCGATCTGGCTGAGAGCCTGATGACCCTGTCGGGCGAAATGCAGGAACGCGGCATCGCGTGGGAGAGCCTGTCCGGTGTGTCGTCGGAGCATCTTTCCCATCACTGGCAACGCAGCCTGAAGTTCCTCGAACTGATCCGGGAATTGCTGGAAAGCGGTGAAGACAGCGCTGGCCGCCGCCGCGCCGGGCTGCTGGCCCAGGCTGCCCGCTGGACAGCGGCACCGCCGGAGCATCCCGTCATCATCGCCGGGTCCACCGGCTCGCGCGGCGCGGTGCCGGAGTTCATGGCCGCCGCCGCCGCACTGCCGAACGGTGCCGTGATTCTGCCGGTACTGGACCCGTATCTGCCGCTGACGGTCTGGCAGCACCTTCAGGCTTCCATCCGCGCCATCGACCACCCGCAATGGGGACTGGCGCGGCTGACGGCTGAACTGGGCATCAGTCCCGGTGACATTCCCGACTGGGTGCCGGCACAGGCGCCATGCGAGGCGCGCAACCGTCTGGCCTCTCTGGCGCTGCGGCCGGCGCCCGTCACCGATCAGTGGGTGACAGAGGGCCCGGCCCTGACACCGGCTCTGGCCGAAGCGACAGCCGGCCTCGCCCTTGTCGAGGCGCCATCGCTCCGCGCCGAGGCCGAAGCCATCGCCCTGCTGTTCCGTCGCTCGCTCTCGGAGGGTGTTCCCGTGGCGCTGGTCACACCGGACAGGACGCTGGCCCGACGTGTCACCGCCGAAATGGACCGTTGGGGCCTCGCCCCCGACGACAGTGCCGGACGACCGCTGTCACTGACACCACCGGGCGTTTTCCTGCGCCGTTGCCTGCGCCTGACGGGTTGGGACACGCCCGCCGCCACCTTGCTCGGTCTGCTAAAACATCCCCTCACGGCCTCCGGGCCGGAAGTGCGCGGACCGCACATGCGCAAGACGCGAGCGTTGGAACTGGAACGATTGCGCCGGACCGACCGGCCCTTCACCGCCGAGGCAGTGGCGGCATGGGCTGCCGACAAGGGCGCTGACTGGGCGGAATGGGCCGACTGGCTTGCAGCCGTGCTGGCCCAATCACCGGCCACCGGCGACCATCCGCCTGCCGAGCGGTTGGAGGCACATCTGGCAATGGCCGAAACCCTCGCCGCCGGTCCGGGCCAATCCGGTTCCGGCGAGTTGTGGGAGAAGGAGGCGGGAGAAGCCGCCAGCCGGGCGTGCGACGCGCTGCGCGAGGCTGCCCCCTACGGAGACCCGCTGGACCTTGCCGAATACCGCACCCTGCTGACGTCTGTGCTGGCCGCCGAGGACGTGCCAGATGCGCCCTTTGAGCCGCATCCGGGCATCGCGATCTGGGGCACGCTGGAGGCCCGCACCCAATCGGCGCCGCGCGTCGTGCTTGGCGGGTTGAACGAAGGTATCTGGCCACGTCTGCCGAAGCCGGACCCATGGCTGAACCGTGATCTGCGCGCCCGCATCGGCCTGCCACCGGCCGAGCGCCAGATTGGCCTGTCCGCCCACGATTTCCAGCAGGGTTTCGGCGCGGCGGAGGTTTACCTTACCCGTGCCACCCGCGATGCAGAGGCGGAAACCGTCGCCTCGCGCTGGCTGCTGCGGCTCGATAATCTGTTATCCGGCCTCGGCAAACAGGGCGAGGCCGCGCTCGACCATATGCGCGGCCGTGGCCAAGCACTCCTGACCGAGGCGGCGGCGCTCAATGCCCGCCCGCAAGCGGCACCGGCACCGCGCCCGGCGCCCGTGCCGCCGCTGGCCGTCCGGCCCGACAGGCTGGCCGCCACCCGCATCGAGAAGCTAATCCGCGATCCCTACGCGATCTACGCACGCTACATCCTTGGTCTCCGCCCGCTGGATCCGCTGGGGCGGGAGCCGGACGCCCGCGAACGCGGCAATGCCGCCCACCTCGTCTTCGAACGTTTCATCGCGGCCACAAAGGCGGGCTTGCCTTCAGATGCCGCCGATCTCTTTCGCGCCACGGTCACCGAGACGCTGGAGGAATGCGTGCCGTGGCCTGCGACCCGCGCGCTGTGGCAGGCGCGGCTGACCTCTCTCACGGACTGGTTTCTGGAAACGGAGGCCGAGCGCCGCGCACGTGCCACGCCGGCATTGTTCGAGGCCAAGGGGTCTACTCCTGTGTCTGGCCCGCCCGCGCCCTTCACACTGGAGGCCCGGGCCGACCGGATCGACATCGGTGCGGAAGGCGTGGCGATCTACGACTACAAGGGCAGTATACCCTCCGGCGGGCAGATGCTCGCCTTTCAGCAGCAGTTGCAACTGGAAGCGATCATCGCCGCCGCCGGCGGTTTTGACAACTTGCCGGCCGCGCGCGCCATCCACCTGGAGATGATCGGCCTCTCAGGTGGCGGACGGCTGGCGCAACTGCCGCCGAAAGCGAAGAAGGGTGAGACACAGCGCACGCTGGCCGAGACGATTGAGATGGCACACCGGGATCTCGTTCGGCTGATCACGGCCTATCAGACGGAAGGAACCGCTTACCCGGCCCGCCTGCGCCCGGACTCCCTTTCCTATGAGGGCGACTACGACCATCTCTCGCGGTTGGGCGAGTGGACCGACGGGGAAGATTATACGCCGGAGCCGGTATCATGATCGACCCGAACCACCCCGCCACCCTGGCGCAAACCCGCGCCGCCCGCCCGACCCGTTCAACCTGGGTGTCGGCCAATGCCGGCTCCGGCAAGACCCGCGTGCTGACCGACCGCGTGGCCCGGCTGCTGTTCTCCGGCACCGACCCGATGCAGATCCTCTGCCTCACCTATACCAAGGCAGCGGCGGCGGAGATGCAGAACCGCCTGTTCCGCCGCCTCGGCGAGTGGGCGATGATGCCCGATGAACCGCTGGCGGAGGAGCTGGTGCGGCTCGGTGAGACACAGGCAGCCAGCGAGGAGACGCTGCGCAATGCGCGAACACTGTTCGCAGCCGCTCTGGAAACGCCGGGTGGGCTGAAGATCCAGACGATCCATGCCTTCTGTGACAGGCTGCTGCGCCGATTTCCGCTGGAGGCCGGTGTTTCCCCCGGCTTCGAGATGCTGGAAGAACGGCAGCAGGCGCAACTGACGGCACAGATCCTCGACGAAATGTCCGACGGCCCGGAATTCGCGGCCTACGCCCCCTGGCTGGAGGCCGAACCGGACAGGCATGTCGAGGCGATCCTGCGCTACCGCGATGCCTTCGCCACCATCCCGGACGAAGCGGCGCTGCTGCGCGAATTCGGCCTCAATGCCATCCTCGGCCCGGAGGAAGTGCTGGCGCGGCTCATGGGCAGCGTCGCCGACAATGACCTTGCGGACCTCGTCGTCACTTTCGAGACAGCAGGCGGCACCATCGAGAAACGCAACGCGCCGTTGCTGAGACAGATCCTTGCCGGCGGCCTGTCAGCGGAACGGGCACTGGAGGCGCTGCTGGGGATCATCCTCACCGCCAAGGGCGAGCCGCGCAAATCCGGCTTTCCAACCAAGGGCGTCGCCGACACCATGCCCGGTGCGACGGATATCTGTGACACGCTGACCGAGGCGGCGCTGGAAGCCCGCGAAACCCTGCTGGCCGGGGCCACAGCCCGCCGAACGCTGGCGCTCCGCCGGTTCGGTCACGCCTTCCTCGGCCGCTACAATGCCGCCAAGGCCGCCCGTGCCCTGCTCGATTTCGACGACCTGATTCTGCGGGCGCAGGCCCTCCTGCACGACAGCCCCTCCGCCGCCTGGGTGCAGTACAAGATGGACAACGGCATCGACCATGTGCTGGTCGACGAGGCGCAGGATACCAGCCCGGCACAATGGCAGGTCATCAAGGCGCTGACCGAGGATTTCTTCGCCGGTCTCTCGGCCCGCGACACGCCCCGTACCGTCTTCGTCGTCGGCGATGAGAAACAGTCGATCTATTCCTTTCAGGGGGCGGACCCGGCGGCGTTCGGCGAAATGCGCGCGCATTACCGTAACGTCATCGCCGCCGCCACAGAACCAATGGAGGTGTGCCAGCTTCTCCATTCCTTCCGCTCCGCCCCGCCGGTGCTTCAGGTCGTGGACGAAGTCTTCCGCCAAAGCCCGGTTCACGGGCTCGGCCAGCAGATCAGCCACGCCGCCTTCAATTCCGGCATGCCGGGTCGTGTCGAACTCTGGCCTTTCATCGAGCCGCCGGAAAAATCCGAAGAGCCGCCCTGGGATGACCCGGTGGACATGCCGCCGAAGGACGATCCGGCCATCCAGCTTGCCGCGCGCATCGCCGACTGGGCGCAGGACCTGCTGGCCGCTGGCCACCGGCTGCCGGGCGGTGACCGGCCGATCCAACCGCGGGACATCCTGATCCTCGTCCGCTCCCGCGGCACGATCTTCCACGCCGTCAACGCCGCACTGCAACGGGCTGGCGTGCCGGTTTCGGGCGCGGACCGGGTGCAGTTGACAAAATCCCTCGCCGTCCGCGATCTGCTTTCGCTGCTGCGGTTCCTCGCGACCGAGGCCGATGACCTCGCCCTCGCCGAATACCTCCGTTCCCCTCTTGGCGGCCTGTCGGAGGCGCAACTTTACCGCCTTGCCCAGCCCCGTGACGGCTCGCTCTGGGCCGCACTGCGCGCGGCGCCGGATCATGCCGATGTCGCCGCGAGGTTGACCTCCCTGCGCAATCAGGCCGATTTCCTCCGCCCGTATGAGTTGCTGCAACGCGCCCTTGCCAGCCAGTCCGGCCGGGCGCAGCTGACGGCACGACTGGGTGCGGAGGCGGAAGATGCCATCGACGCCCTGCTGGACCTCGCCCTGCAATACGACACTGTGGAGGCCCCGACGCTGACAGGATTCCTCGCGTGGGTCGAGGCGACGGACGCAGAGGTAAAGCGTCAGCTGGACAGCCGCAGCAACCAGATCCGGGTCATGACGATCCACGGCGCCAAGGGGCTGGAGGCGCCGATCGTGCTGATGCCCCAGACCCACTCCCCCCGCGAGGGCAATACCACGCCCCGCGTCACCGCCGCCGGTGATGCCATCTTTCCGCATGTCAGCGTCGCCGAACGGCCCGAGGCGCTCGCCCCGGTGGAGGAGGCCCGCAAGGCCCGCGCGCTGGAGGAGAGCTGGCGGCTGCTCTACGTCGGCCTGACCCGTGCCAGAAGTTGGCTGATCGTCTGCGGCGGCGGCGACCGTGGCAAGGATGCCGACACCGTCTGGTATCAGGCCGTCGAAGGCGCGATGCAGACGCTGGGACAGGAAGAAGACGACGGCATTCTCGCCCTGCAGAGCCCGGAATGGGTGCTTGAACCGATGGGCGCAGCGCCCGATCCGCAACCGGCACCGGTGCGTCTGCCGCCTTGGGCGCGGGAGCGGGGGCCGAAAGTGCCGGATGCCGAGGAAATTCTTACCCCGTCCAGCGGCGGCGACGGTGCCCATGCCCTGCCCGGCCCCGATGGCGACGATCCGGACGCGGCCAAGGCCCGTGGCACGGCGCTGCACACGCTGCTGGAACGCCTCGTGCAGGCCGAACCGCTGGCGGAGGCGGATGCCCTCGCCCTGCTTGCCGCCAGCCCGTTGGCGCCCGATACCCTGCCGGCCCTTGTGGCCGAGGCCAACGCCACGCGTCTGGCGCCGGACCTGCAGTGGCTCTGGCAGGCCGAAGCCCTCACCGAAGTCGCGGTGTCCGGCCGCGTCGCCAGCCTCGGCGGCCAGGTGCTGAATGGCCGGATCGACCGGCTGTTGCTGCCGCAGGCGAGCGGCGGCGATGTCTGGGCCATCGACTTCAAGTCCAACCGGACCGTCCCGGCCACCGCCGCGCACATCCCCCAGGGGCTCGTCCGCCAGATGGCGCTTTATCAGGCAGCGCTGGCGGAAATCTTCCCGGGCCACCGCATCCGCACCGCTCTACTCTGGACAGCAACCCAGAGCCTGATGGAAATTCCACACAACATCGTGACGGACTGGTTGCAAAGACACCAAGGTGTTGACCAGCCCGCCCCGGCTACCTAGGTTCACGTTCACCCCTGAAACAGGCACACCACCAAAATGGCCACCGACGCCCCGAGGAGACACCCATGGCAACCGTACCCGTAACCGACGCAACCTTCGAAGAAGAAGTCGTGAAAGCTGACGTACCCGTCGTCGTCGATTTCTGGGCGGAGTGGTGCGGCCCGTGCAAGCAGATCGGTCCGGCGCTGGAGGAACTCTCCGAGGAATACGGCGACAAGCTGAAGATCGTGAAGGTCAACGTCGACGAAAACCCGACGTCGCCGATGCAGCTCGGCGTGCGCGGCATCCCGGCCCTGTTTCTGTTCAAGGATGGTCAGGTCGTCTCCAACAAGACCGGCGCGGCCCCCAAGGCCAACCTGCAGTCCTGGATCGATGAAGCCATCTGAGGGCAGCCTCTCAACGCTTGACGAAGCCCGCCCTTCCGGCGGGCTTTTTCTTTGGCCCGCACCGTTGATCGTCACAACACGCCATGGCACCGTGGAACTTCATTTCGCGCAGCCGCCTGTTTGTGAAAACTCTCCTTGCCACCTCCCTCGCCGCCATCCTTCCTGCTACCACCGCCATCGCGGATACGGCTGCCACGATGCAACGGACGGCAGAGATCGCCGCCGCGTCGACGCAGAACGCCGCACACCTGAGCGGCATGTCGAGAATGCTACGGCACAGGCGGAACGGCTTAGTGGACCGTCTTCTTCGGAACTTCTTCCAAGTTGTACCGGGCAGCAGGCTTACACAGTTACGGATCGACTTTGGCGAACAGATGCATGCGGCGCAGGCTCGCTCCCGGTTCCTGATGAATATCCTGCTCTCCGGCCTCAATGGTGACGGTCGCATCACGACCGAAGAAGGAGACGCCATTCTCGCGCAGACCCGAACGCGAACCCAGGCTTAGACCGCAGCTTCAGCATCTTTTTGGAGTAAACCGGCGAATGCCCCAGCCCCGGCAGGCGTTGCCACTGGTCGGCGCATTGGCAAGCTGCCCTACGCATCCTATCTTCAGAGACGCGGGTTGCAATTACCCGACTAAGGAGCGCGAGGATCAGAATGGCAGGTGGATGGGCGCGGGACGGTGCCGTAAATGAACAGATCGAGGCATCGATCGCCGACGAGTTGCAGCGCCTGAAACAGCGCCGCGCGGCCAGCGGCGAGAGTTTCACCCATTGTGCGGAGTGCGAGGAGGAAATCCCCGAGGCGCGGCGCAAGGCCATTCCCGGCGTCAAGCTTTGCATCGAGTGCGCATCCGAGCGGGACGCCCGCCCAGCGGCCCACAGCGGCATCAATCGCCGCGGCTCCAAGGATAGCCAGTTGAAGTGACGCCTCAGGCGAGGACGGAGACCTGCGCAGCCCCGGTTCCCACGGACACACGGGCCGCAGCCACATGGCGCCGCGTGACCTCATAGACTGAAATGGAGTGGCCTCCAGTGGTGCCGCCACGTAGCTCTCATCAGCCCCGACAGTGCGTGTGCTGACACTGGCGTAAATCTCGCCCAGTTCGATGGCCGTTTTCATCTCCCGGATCATTTCACGCCGCAGGCCGGCGATTTCCAACGCATCCGCCGCTTCTGCGCAGCCTCGTGCGACGACATTTTGCCCTGAAGATCGTTGGCAGAGGGTTGAGAGCGCCGGTTGAAGCCGACGGCGCGGCTCTGGTAGAACCGAACGAACTGCAACCGGGGGCGCCGCCTGTGACACCTGCACTGAAGATCGCCCTCGGCAGCCTCGTTATCGGTGTGGTGGTCCTTGGTCTGAAAACGCTGGCCTGGTACGTCACCGGTTCCGTCGCCCTTTTCTCCGACGCTCTGGAAAGCATTGTCAACGTCGCCACGGCCATCGCTGCGCTGTTCGCCGTGCGGATCGCCGCCGTACCCGCCGATGAACGGCACCCATACGGCCACCACAAGGCCGAGTTCTTCTCCGCTGTGCTCGAAGGCGTGCTGATCGTCGTCGCGGCGCTGATCATCCTGCACGAAGCATGGGGCGCGGTGCTGGCCCCCCGCGCCCTCGATGCCCCGCTCTCCGGTCTGTTGATCAATGCCTTCGCGACACTGATCAACTTCGCGTGGTGCCGCATCCTGCTTTCACGCGGCCGCGCCCTGAAATCGCCGGCGCTGGTGGCGGACGGACACCACCTGTTTGCAGATGTCCTCACCTCCGCCGGGGTCGCGATCGGCATCCTGCTGGCGCTGACCACCGGCTGGTGGCTGCTCGACCCGCTGATGGCGGTGATCGTCGCGCTGAACATTCTCTGGTCCGGGTGGAAGATCATCCGTGCCTCGCTCAGCGGACTTCTGGACGAAGCCGTGCCGGAGGAGGTTCTGGCGCGGATCCAGGCTGTGATCGCAACAGAGGCGAGCGGCGCGGTGCAGGCGCACGACCTGCGTACCCGCCACGCCGGGGCCGTGACCTTCATCGACTTTCACCTGATTGTCCCCGGCGAGAAGACTGTCGCCGAAGCGCATGATATCTGCGACACGGTGGAAGCCGCTCTGATGGCAGCGGTGCCGGATGCCAACATCACCATCCACGTGGAGCCGGAGCACAAGGCCAAGCGGGCGGCGATCGACATTCCGGAGGGATGACTGGACACCGGCTTTCGGCAGTTGCGGCGGCGCAATTCCCGACTGGAACGGTCGCAATACCGAAACCATATCAAATCCATACCAGACCCATATCGGCCAGAACCTGCTTGCGCCGCCCCGCCGCATCCCACACACTTGCATCAAAACCGCCGCTGGGAGGCTGCAATGCGAAAGTTCCTTGTCGTCCTCGACGAGAGTCCGGAATGCCTGAACGCGATGCGTTTCGCCGCCATCCGCGCCTCCAAAACCGGCGGCGGTGTGGAGTTGCTGGCGATCATCGCGCCCGAGGAATTCCAGCACTGGATCGGCGTCGGCGAAGTGATGCGAGCCGAGGCGCGGGAAAAGATCGAGGCCCATTTCCAGGTGTTCAAGGAACGGATGGAGAAGGTCGAAGGCGTGTCGCCGACCCTAGCAATCCGCGAGGGCGAGAAGGTCAAGGAGATCATCGACCACATCAGGGACGACCGTGATATCGGCGTACTCGTCCTCGGTGCGGGGGCCCGAGGCGACGGGCCGGGACCACTGATTTCCGAACTGGTAGGACGGCGTTCCGGCGACATGCCCGTGCCGATCACGGTGGTGCCCGGAAGCTTGACGAAAGAAGACATCATCGCGGTCAGCTGACGGATGTTCGAGGGATTTCAAGAACTTGAGGTTGACGATGCGGGGCAGCGCACCAGCGTTCTGATCGGCGGCTCCGGGCCGCCGCTGTTGCTTTTGCACGGGTTTCCACAGACCCGCGCCGCCTGGCATCGGGTGGCGCCGCTGCTATCCGGCAGTTACACGCTGATTATCCCCGACCTGCCCGGCTATGGCCGCAGCACCTGTCCGCCGCCGGACCCGCGGCATATCGGGCAATCGAAACGGCACATGGCCGGGGTGTTGTGCCGGCTGATGGATCATCTCGGCCACGACAGTTTCCACCTTGCCGGTCATGATCGCGGCGGGCGAGTTGCGTATCGGCTTGCGCTCGACCATTCCCGGCGGGTGCGCAGCCTGACATTGCTTGACATCATGACGACCCTCGACACCTGGGAGGCAATGGACTGGCAGGCGGCGCTTGCCGCCTATCACTGGCCGTTCCTCGCCCAGCCCGCCCCTTTGCCGGAACGCATGATCGGCGCCGACCCGTCAGCCTACCTGCACCACCTGTTGGCCAGATGGCAGGGCCGCGAAGCCTCCCTCGATGCCAGCGCAATCGCCGACTACGAGACCTCCATCCGCAATCCGGCAACCATTGAGGCGATGGCGGAGGATTACCGGGCCGGCGCGACGGTGGATGTCGAGATCGACCGGGCGAGCCGGGAAGAACGTGCCGGAATTTCCTGCCCGCTGCTGATCCTGCGTGGCAGCCAATATGCGGCGCGACCGTTTCTGCAGGCGTGGCGGCGCTGGGCGCCAGATGCCCGGGAAGTATGCTTCGATTGCGGCCACTTCATCGCAGAAGAAATGCCGGAGGAAACCGCTGCCGCATTGCGCGATCACTGCGCATCCTGCTGACTTCGCTTCAGTTTCTCAGGACCATGCAACCGCCGCCAGCCGCCCTGAGGCGATTGCACATCGCATCAGCATCACTCCGGCTCTGCCTGCCGATTTGGGCAGTGAACCGACTCCGGGTGCCGAATCCCGGTAGCCTCAGCGGTGCGTAGATCACCGATTCCGGGCCGAGCACTTCCGGAAATCTGTCCTTCAGACGAGCCGTCACCGCCTCGACAATCCCCTCGCTCTCGTGTGCAGCGAGAATGACGGCCCAAGGGGCCGGGATATCCGGTCGGTCGAATTCCCGCATCATCCGCGAGCCGACCCTCGCTTCACAGGCACGGCGGAAATCCTGCTCCTTTGCCAGCGCCAGGGTCACCTCTTCCGGCGGGTGGTCCCGCCATGCGAGTCCGGAATAACCGGTGATCGCGTAAACGTAGTTACGCGTCTCACGCGGCAGTGTCCGTTCGCCGGCGACGAACCCCGCAACCCGACCCTCGCCCGCGTTGTAGGCGGCGGCGGCAAGGCCGACATTACCGAAAACCTTTTCAAGATCCGCGAGGTATGCCGCCGACGCGGCAAGCGACTCCGCCGGGTTGAACGGATCATGAAGTCCACGACGCGCTGCGGTGTCCGGGATGAATTGGGCAATGCCCTGCGCACCGGCGTGGCTGACAGCACCCGGGTCGAACAGGCTTTCCTTCCAGACCAGACGCGTCATGAAATTGGGATCGAGACCGTTGCGCCGGGAAACATGCTCCACCACCCGGCATACATCGGGCACGAAGGTGGCGCGTGAGATACATGTGCCCGGTCCATCGGCGCACCAGTGCCTGACAATGCCGAGGCCCTCGGGGCGCGGCATCGGGCGGATATCGGCCATCAGGGCCGGCTCCCCAACCTCTGCCCCCACTCTTGGCGTCGGGCGTATCGTGTCGGCGGCCGCAGTGGAAACACCACTCAGCAGAAGCCAGATCAGGACGATACGAAGTTGCATATGATTCCCCGCACTCACCGGCGGCAGTCTACTCCGGGACGGGTGGAGGGCAAAATCCGCAGTTTAGAAAGATTCCAAATTGCTTGACTTATTTGCCTTTGAGGCCCATCTTCCGGCTACAGAAACGGAGCGAAATCCATGTTCATCCAGACAGAATCCACCCCGAACCCAGCGACGCTCAAATTCCTGCCAGGTCAAACAGTAATGTCAGCCGGCACGGCCGATTTTCCGAGCGCCGAGGCGGCCGGCACGTCGCCGCTCGCCGGGCGGATTTTTGGTGTCGAGGGCGTCGCAGGCGTCTTTTTCGGCCCAGATTTCGTGACGGTGACGAAGACGGAAGACACTGACTGGGCCCACATCAAGCCAGCGATCCTCGGCGCGATCATGGAGCATTTCCAGTCCGGCCAGCCGGTGATGGAAGGTGACAGCGGTGCTGTTGGCCACGCGGAACATGACGGCCCGGATTCGGAAATCGTTGGTCAGATCAAGGAGTTGCTGGATACACGTGTCCGCCCTGCCGTGGCACAGGATGGTGGCGATATCACCTTCCACGGATTTGAGCGCGGCGTCGTCTACCTGCATATGCAGGGCGCCTGTGCAGGCTGCCCTTCCTCGACCATGACGCTGAAAATGGGCATCGAAAACCTGCTGCGCCACTACATCCCGGAGGTGACGGAGGTTCGGCCAGTTGCCGCCTGAACCCCTGATCCTTGCTTTTGACACTTCGGCCGCGCACTGCGCGGTCGCTTTGTGTCAGGGCACCACGGTTCTGGCCCAGGCATCCGAAGAAATGACAAAGGGTCAGGCCGAAAGGCTGATGCCGATGATTCAGGAGACACTGGCAGAAGCGGACTGCAGCTTTGCCGATCTCGCCGCCATCGGCTGTGGTATCGGGCCCGGCAATTTCACCGGCATCCGCATTTCGGTTTCCGCCGCGCGCGCCTTCGGCTTCTCGCTGAATATTCCGGCCATCGGTGTCTCCAGCCTTGAAGCTCTGGCCCATGACCTGCCCCGCCCGTGCCTCGCACTCGTCGATGCCAAGCGTGATCATGTATATGCTCAGGGCTTTGGGACCGAGCCGGAAGCACCGAAGCGTCTCGCCTTCGAAGATCTGCCGGAACTGCCTTCCGACATCCATATCGTCGGCCACCGCAGTGGCGATCTGGCTGGGCGTCACCACGATCGTACGGCTCCCTCGGCAAGCACCATCGCGGCAATCGCGGCCACTCGGCTGGGCCGCGCCCATCCGCCGCCGGCACCGCTCTATCTTCGGGACGCCGATGCCGCCCTACCCTCCACGGCACCACCAAGAATTCTGGATGAAACCTGAAGCCCTTGCCACTTTGCACGCGCAGTCGTTTTCGACCACGCCGCGTCCGTGGAATCCCGATGAGTTCCGCGACATGCTCGCCAGCGATGGCGTTGAGTTGCTGACGGAGGCCGAAGCCTTCGCCGTTGTCCGTCACGCGGGACCGGAGTTCGAGCTTCTGACACTGGCTGTGCCACCCGCTCAGCGCCGGCAGGGCCTGGCCGCCCGACTGCTGGCGAAGCTGGAAGCCCTGGCCTGCGAGCGTGGTGCATCGGACATCTTCCTTGAAGTCGCCGAAACCAACACCGCCGCGCGCGCGCTCTATGCCGGAGCGGGCTATCTTCAGACGGGACGACGCGAGGCCTACTTCCGCGATGCGAACGGCCGGCCGGTGGCTGCGCTCGTCCTTTGCAAACCCCTCACTTGACGTTGCGCTTGCGCTGATACCGGCAACCAGTCTTAATCCCGCCAGTGCAGGGGGATGAGAATGTCCGAAACAACAGTATCCAAGCGAGGCGTCCGAAGCTGGATGCTGTTCGACTGGGCCAACCAGCCGTTTTACACGCTGATCATCACCTTCATTTTCGCCCCCTATTTTGCAGCAGAAGTGACGGGCGACGCCGTACAAGGGCAGGCCTTGTGGGCCCGGATAACTGCCATCGGCGGCCTGACGGTGGCCATACTTGCCCCCATCCTTGGCGCAGTCGCGGATCAATCCGGCCCGAGGAAGCCGTGGATCGCCGTTTTTTCAGTGCTGTTCGTCTTCGGGTGCTGCGGCCTCTGGCTGGCCGCGCCCGGAACCGAAAACCTGTGGCTGGTACTGGCGCTGTTTCTCATTGCATTCATCGGTTCGGAGTTCATGCTGATCTTCACCAACGCCATGTTGCCGGACCTTGGCCCCCGCGAAGAAATTGGCAGGATTTCCGGTTCCGGATGGGCGCTGGGCTATGTCGGCGGCGTGCTGGTGCTGATCCTCGTTTTGTTGCTGCTGTCACCCAGCCCGGGCAAGGAGACGACGCTCCTTGGTATCAACCCGATCCTCGGACTGGACCCGCAGGCGGGCGAGCCGGCCCGTGCGACGGGACCGCTGACAGCCTTGTGGTTTGCGGTCTTCGCGGTGCCGCTGTTTCTGTACACGCCGGACGCACCCCGCCGAGCCCAGGTTTCAGGGGCTGTGACGAAAGGCTTGCGGCAGCTTGGCCGCACGCTGGTGGCTCTGCCTGCCAAGGGTACACTGCTGATCTACCTTCTGGCCTCGATGATCTACCGCGACGCTCTGGCCGCGCTCTACATTTTCGGCGGGATTTTCGCCAAGGGGATACTCGGTTGGGGCCTGTTCGAACTGGGTGTATTCGGCATCATCGCCGCGGCCACCGGTGCGGTCGGCGCTTGGATCGGCGGACGGGCGGACAGGTCCTTCGGACCGAAACCGGTGATTTTTGTTTCCATCATAATCCTGATGGCGGTGGCCGCCACGACACTGCTGACCACACGCAGCCACATATTCGGGCTGCCAGTGACCGAGGGCAGCGGCCTGCCGGATACTATCTTCTTTTTCTGCGGTGCCATGATCGGGGCTGCGGGCGGAGCACTTCAGGCAAGTTCCCGTACGATGCTGGTGCATCAGGCAGAAGCTCACGTTCCGATGACGGAGGCGTTCGGACTCTACGCTCTGTCCGGCAAGGCCACCGCGTTTATCGGGCCGGCCGCAATCGGCATTGCCACCACGCTGAGTGGTAGTCAGCGGCTCGGAATCACGCCGGTAATCGGCCTTTTCGCGTTGGGGTTGTTTCTGCTACTCTGGGTCAAAACAAGAGCAGAGGTAACAGCATGATCAGAACACTGGCCACCCTCGCGCTCGCAGGGATGCTCGCGATGCCGGCCGTGGCACAAACCCCCGCGAAGCAGCTTTTCGGTGCGAAAGCGACACCTTCGGAGCATAGTTCCGCGCCCTTCGGAAGCTACAGCAAAGGCTGCCTCGCAGGTGCGGAGCAATTGCCGGAATCGGGGCCGACATGGCAGGCGATGCGGCTGTCGCGCAACCGCAACTGGGGACACCCCGATACCATTGCCTTCATCAAGCGACTGTCGATCGCGGCAACGAAGGTGGGTTGGGCAGGGCTTTACGTAGGGGATATCTCGCAGCCGCGCGGCGGTCCCATGCTATCCGGGCATGCCAGCCACCAGATGGGCCTCGACGCCGATATCTGGATGTACCCCCCTTCGCGTCTCGACCTGACGCGGGCGGAGCGGGAAAACCTTTCCTCCATCAACGTCCGCGCCGCCAACCAGAAGCAGGTCAACAGCAACTGGACCTACGCTCATCACCGGGTTTTGCGGGCGGCTGCCCGCGACCCGGCCATCGCCCGCATCTTCGTGACTGCTCCGGTAAAACTGCAGATGTGCAAGGAAGAGACAGGCAACCGGGCCTACCTGAGAAAGATCCGCCCGTGGTGGGGCCACAATTATCATTTCCATGTGCGGCTGAACTGTCCTCGCGGTGCCGCCGGCTGCCAGGAGCAGGATCCGATCCCGCCGGGCGACGGCTGCGGGGAGGCGATCTGGTGGGTGACAGATGCGCTTAATCCGCCGAAGCCGGACCCGAATGCTCCGAAGCCGACCCCAAAACCGCCGAAACGTGAAATCACCCTCGCCGATCTTCCGCAGCAATGCTCCGCTGTCTTGCGCTGATCGCGCTGCTTGTCGCTCCGGCAACGGGCTGGAGCGACATGGTGGCCAGCACATCGCGGCTGAAGTGGGTGGAACCTTATGACGGTTTCGGCAGCTTTTCCGGTATCGTTGTCAGCCCTGACGGCAAAGACTACACGACCGTGTCAGACAAGGGCTTCTATGCCACTGGCAGCCTGACACGGCGGAATGGCAAGCTGACCGAAGTGTTACTGGAAGAAAACGGGCCGCTGCTCGGCGTCAACGGGGAAGCGTTGGGCGGACAGGACATTGATGCGGAGGGCCTGACCCGCCTTCCCGATGGTCGCCTCGTCGTTTCATTCGAAGCCAACCACCGAATCCGCATCTATCGTAACATCGGTGGGCCGGCGGAAACTTTCCCGTCGCATCCCGCGTTTGCGAAACTGCAAAACAATTCCGGTATGGAAGCATTGTTCTCCGACGGCTCAGGTCGGATCTATGCCATCCCGGAACGCTCAGGCGCGCTCGACCGTCCTTTCCCCGTCTTCCGTTTCGCGAAAGGTTGGACAACACCGTTTACCCTCCGCCGGGACCCACCCCACCTCGTAGCTGGCGCGGATATCGGCCCCGACGGCCGGCTCTATGTGCTGGAACGGGATGTTGGGGCACTGGGTTTCTACACGCGTATCCGTCGCTTCGACATTACCGCACGTGGCCTTGCCAACGAGCAACTCGTGATCTCGTCGCGCATGGGCGAATTCGATAACCTGGAAGGCCTGTCGATCTGGCGGGACGCGAGAGGTGCGATCCGTATTCTCTGTATTTCAGACGACAACCAGAAATTCTTTCAGCGCACCGAGTTTGTGGAGTTCACTCTGAAAGCTGCGTTTTCCGACGCAAGCTGAAGCCGTTTCATCCAGACGTGCGCTGCAATTTCACTTCTTCCAGTACCTCCCGAAGTGCCCTCTGGCGAAATTCCGTCGGACTTACACCGGTCCGCGCCTTGAAGGCACGGTTGAACGGTGTCAGCGAGTTGTAGCCGAGCGCGAAGGCGTGGGTGATGATCTGCTCTCGCGAACGTTCAGGATCGGCGAGACGTCGTTCCGCCTCCGCTACCCGGTAGGCATTGAGGAAATCGGCGAAATTACGGTAGCCGAGGCATTGGTTGATCAGTCGCCGCAACCGGTGTTCTGGCATGTGCAGCCTTTCCGCGAACTTGCCAATCGTCAGCCCTGCCTCGAGTAGCGCACCCTGTTCCGCCAGCCGCGTTATCCGCGCGAGATCCAGAGCGTCGGCTGGCGTGGTGGGCTCCACCGTTTGTGTGTTTGCCTGATTGTTTCGGATGACCAGGCCGCGCTCGATCCGCGTCAGCCAGAGCGCGAAGACGAAGGAGTAGACAGTCATCAGCAGGGCTTCGGACATGTGTACGGCCAGGTCCTCGCCCCGAAGCACCCGCAGCGTATAATCGGCGATCAGAACCAAAACGAAAAGCGGGATGGCGATGCTGACGGCCACCCGAAATCGTCGTCTGGCATCGACAAGGTCACTGCCAAGGTCGCGGAGGGCCAGAGTTGCCACATGGGCCATCAGCCCGAAGGTGATGATGTGGTAGCCGTGCATCGCTTCCGGCACGCCCCGGCCGTACAGATGTGCAAGCGCCAGCAGTAGCGGAGCCGGCAGCACATGGACGTGCCGCAATATAAAGTCATCGTCGAACAGCGCCAGCGCGAACCACCAGAAGAAGACCATCTTTATACAGGTGACATAGGCCAGCAATCCAGCCACCGGGCCGAGAGCCTCAGCGATGAGGCCGACTTCCAGCAAGGCGTGCACTGCCACCGCGAGTGCAAACAGCGCGCCGTAGCGGGCCACGGGATGCCGCCAGCCGGCCAGCAGAAAGTGAAGGCCGGCCAGAAGGCAGAGCGACGCGGTGGCCCCCTGTAGCGCGTCGATGCCGGTCATGGTGTTCTCCATCGAAAACTTCCGACAGCATATGCGCGAAGCTTTCCGGCGCTAACCGTTTTCGAAATACATTGGGCAGATCCGAAAAAACCATGCCTTTGCGCGAAGTTGCGCAGCCGCCGCCGAGGCCAGGCGACAGACTGCGTGGATCAACAGAAAGGCAGAGCATGACCCATTCGTACCTACTCGCCTTCGCAGCCGCCCTGTTTCTGGCAGCCTGCGATGAGCCGGCCATTTCCCGTTCTCAAGATGGCTCGTCCTGGCCCGGAGTGGTCAACCCGGCCCCGGCCTATCCGTAACGCTCAGACAGTCGGCCACTCGCTGATAATCTGCACCGCCTCTTCCGCCGTTTCCACAAAGCGGAAGAGACGAATATCTTCATCCGAAATCGTACCCGCAGCGGCGAGTGCATCCCAGTTGATGATCGAGCGCCAGAATGCCTTGCCGAACAGCAGGATCGGCAAGGGTTTCATCCGCTGGGTCTGCACAAGCGTCAGCGTCTCGAACAACTCGTCCAGCGTTCCGAAGCCGCCGGGAAAGACGGTTATTGCCTTGGCCCGCATGAGGAAGTGCATCTTCCGAATGGCGAAGTAGTGGAAGTTGAAGGCCAGTTCAGGTGTCGCATATTCGTTCGGCGCCTGCTCGTGGGGAAGGACGATGTTGAGCGAGATGGACCGCCCTCCAGCAAGTTCCGCTCCCTTGCAGCCGGCCTCCATCACGCCCGGCCCGCCGCCGGTGATGACGACATCCTCCTTGCCGTCCTGCAGGAGGGAACGCATCGTCATCAATCGGGCGAACTCTTCCGCTTCGCCGTAGAAATGCGAAAGTTCGGCAAGAACCGGTGTTCGCGCCGTCGCCTTTTTTTCCGGTGCGGGAATGCGCGCGCCGCCGAACATGACGATAGTGGAGCGGATTCCCTCCTCCTCCAACTTCATTTCGCATTTCAGCAGTTCCAGTTGCAGCCGAACCGGGCGCAACTCGTCACGGCACAGGAAGTCGTCATCCGCGAAGGCCAGCCGATAGGTGGGGGACAACGTCTGCGGCGTTTCCGGCACCCCTTGCGACTGTCGGATATCTTCTTCCGCTTTCGGAAAACGCTGCTTCGGGACGTCACTCATTGCTGACCTCATGCAAATTCACGAGGCACAGTCAGACCACATTAGACACGCATGCGGCAAGGCCGCAGTTGCGTAAGTCGGCACCTTCGCCTATCCCTCGCGGCAATCATTGCCGAGGGATATGCATCATGGACACCGCCGCACTTGAATCCGCCATCGAATCCGCATGGGACGCCCGTGACGGCATCACACCTGCCACGACCGGTGAGACCCGCGAGGCGATTGAGGACACGCTGAACGCACTCGATTCCGGTGCTCTGCGCGTGGCGGAACGTCGGGAAAACGGCGACTGGCATGTCAACCAGTGGGCCAAGAAAGCGGTGTTGCTGGGCTTCCGTATCAAGGACATGGAGCCGCAGTCCGGCGGCCCTCAGGGCGGTGGATGGTGGGACAAGGTGGACAGCAAGTTCGCCGGCTGGGGTGACAACCAGTGGAAAGCAGCGAGGTTCCGCGCCGTGCCCAACACTGTCGTGCGCAAATCCGCCTACATCGCGCCCGGCGTGGTCCTCATGCCCTCCTTCGTCAATCTCGGCGCCTATGTGGACAGCGGCACGATGGTCGATACCTGGGCCACCGTGGGATCATGCGCCCAGATCGGCAAAGATGTGCACCTTTCGGGCGGCGTCGGCATCGGCGGCGTACTGGAACCGATGCAGGCAGGCCCCACGATCATTGAAGACAACTGCTTCATCGGCGCCCGTTCCGAAGTGGTCGAGGGTTGCATCGTTCGCGAGGGCTCCGTCCTCGGCATGGGGGTTTTCATCGGCAAGTCCACCAAGATTGTAAACCGCGAGACGGGCGAGGTCAGCTACGGCGAAGTACCCCCTTATTCCGTCGTCGTTTCCGGCTCCCTGCCATCCAAGAACGGCGTAAATCTCTATTGTGCCGTGATCGTCAAACAGGTGGACGAAGGTACCCGGTCCAAGACCTCGATCAACGATCTGCTGCGGGACTGAGTCCGCGGTTCCTCATTTCTTCAGCCTGCGTATCCCGTCCTTACAGTCCTGCGCTCCTTAACTGGAGCGCAGGTTAGGGTTTTAGCGCCAAGGAAAGTGACGCAACGTCAAAACAAATTCCTGAAGCTGCATCTAATTTCTGCCATCTTTGACTCTGAATAACTAACTTCAATTTAGTATTAACGAGTGAGAGAGACGGGATGCCTACGGTATTTTTCGTTGACGCTGCTTATATCACCAGCGCTGCCCTCGGCTCGCCTAGTCAGGGCGACGGCAGCCAGCACAATGGCGGTTCAATAACTTTCGATCCTGACAGCGTTCTGAGCCATTTCGAAGGTTCGGATGATGACAACCTGTTTCAGGACAGCGACAGCAATCAGTTGATCAGTGATTCAGGCACCAGCGGTTTCACCGTCGGGCAGGACTTCGAGGCGGAATACACGGTCGTCGTTCAGGACGCTTTGGGCCAGCAATACACCCTGTACGGGCTTTCCGTCGGAACGGGGTTCAGTAATGTCGTCGGTTTCGCTTTCCTTGGGGCACCGCCACCGTTCGGCGAAGAATTGAGTGTCGTTTCCACCTCTGAGGGACCGAGCGGAACGGGATCGCCGGAATATGACGATCTTGGCACCACGATCTGTTTTACCCCCGGAACCTGGATCGAGACAGGCGGTTTGGCCCGTCCGATCGAAACCCTTACTTCTGGCGACATGGTGGCCACTCTCGACCACGGCCTCGCGCCGATCGCGTGGGCGGGTGCCACACACCTTTCCGGCGAGGAATTGCAGCAGCGGCCGCACCTTGCGCCGGTGCTGGTAAAGGCCAACAGCATCGGCCCGGGCCTGCCGGCCCGCGATCTTGTCGTTTCTCCACACCATCGCCTCCTCGTCGCGGGATGGCAGGCGCAGACGCTGTTCGGCGAACGCGAAGTGCTGTGTAGTGCAATCACGCTCGCCAATAGCGATACGATCCGGCAGATCACACCCAAGGCGGGCGTGACCTATCATCATATCTGTTTCGACGCGCACCAGATCGTCACCAGCAACGGCCTGCCGAGCGAAAGCCTAATGCCAAGTTCACCCGTTCTCGACACGATGGCAGCACCAGCTCGCGACGAATTGCTTGAACTGTTCCCGGAACTCCGCACATCGGCAACCGGACGTTTTGCGTCGACGGTGCGCCGCACGCTTTCCGCCCTGGAAACGGCCAGCCTCTGCGGCGCGGCCTGAAAAGTATTCCGCCGCACCTGCTGCCCGCTCCCCCCACGGGCACAGGCATTCCCCCCGGCGGCGGGGCCCCTGATACCTGCCGGTGGCAGGTATCAGGGGGTAATTGCACGACCGCAATGCGCCCGGCAGTGTGGTCATGCCCTTGATCCCGCGGGCCTGCCACTCTAGCGTCCCGGCAAAAGGGGCAGATTGATGCTGGATCTACTTACTTTCTCCGGTCGTCTCGGACGCTCCGGCTGGTTCGCGAACCTGATCCTGATCGGGGTGATCCTGTGGGTCTACACGTTCCCCCGCGCGGAAATCGTGCTGGCCCGCCCCGGACCTCTCGACCTTGAGGACGAAACCACGATACAGGCCTTGCTGGGTGTGATCGTGCCGCTCTACATCCTTTTGTCATCCGCCGTCCGCCGATTGCGTGATGGCGGCAGTCCCCTGCCGTTTCTCGAACTGATCATCGGTAGCCTGATCCCCGGTATCGGCCAACTCTGGCTCGCTATTCGGCTGTTTCTCTGGGGATCGTCACGGGAAAAACGATCCGAGCCGGCCGAGGCGCAGCGAGAAGCCTTGCAGGTCTGGAAGAAAATGCGTGACGAGGTCGCGAGCGTGGCGACCAAACCCAGCAAGGAAGAAGCCTACAAAGCGCGCCGTTCGGCATCGCAGGCAAAGCACGTGCAGCGGCACGAGGATATCAATGCCCGAGCAGAAGCCCGCCGCCAGCAAATCAACAAGGGGCGGAAGGATACCGGATCCGACCCGGTCACCCGCCTGCATTCCTCCGGCGAAACTGTCCGCCGACTGGGCCGCCGTCGCACGATGCGTGTCCGCCAAATCGGCTTCTGAAAGGTAATCCAGTGGTCAAGAAGACATCGCGCCAACAGGTGTACACCCTTCTCGTGGAAGTCGGTCGCAAGGATGGCGATGGCCTTCCCGAGGGCAGCACCGGCGCGGCGATCCTGTGCTACGCCAGCGGTGTGGATGAAGCAGAGGCAGTGCGCGAGACCACTGCGGTGCTGAAGGCCGCCGACATGGCCCCGCTGGAAATCGAGGGGTATGGAACGCGGGAAGACCAGATCGGCGAAGGCATGGAGATTGGAGCGGAGGAAGAGGCGCTGATGCAGCGGGCGTTGGATGAGAACGCAGTCATCGTCGTGCAGATCACACCCTTCGAGGACTGACCCGCCCTTGACCACGCCAAGTCAAACCCGGAAACTGAACCGCCGAACCTAAGGAAAAGAGCGATGTCTTCAGCCCTTCTCGTCATTGACGTGCAGAACGACTTTTGCCCCGGCGGGGCCCTGGCCGTGGCGGATGGCGACTCCATCGTGCCGATCATCAATGCGATGATGCCGGAGTTTGACAGCATCATCTATACGCAAGACTGGCACCCGGCCGACCATTCCTCCTTCGCGGCCAATCACGACGGCGCTACACCCTTTTCGGTAACGGAAATGCCCTACGGCCCGCAAGTTCTGTGGCCGACGCATTGCGCTCAGGGGACAGTCGGCGCTGCGTTTCACGATGAGTTGGATCTCAAGGGAGATCTGATCATCCGCAAGGGCTTCCGGACTGACATCGACAGCTACTCCGCCTTTTTCGAGAACGATCACGAGACAGCCACCGGCCTTACAGGATACCTGCGCACCCGCGGCATCGGCAGCGTTACCCTGGCCGGGTTGGCGCTTGATTTCTGCGTGGCCTATTCCGCCGTGGACGCCGCCCGCGAGGGTTTCCGCGTAACAGTGATGAGCGAGGCCTGCCGAGCCATCGATCTCGACGGGTCTCTGACCAAGGCGATGGACGACATGGCCGCCGCCGGGGTGACGATCCTATGACGCAACTCGGGTTCGCATCGCCATTCTTCATCTCAGCCAATCTTGATGCAGCTATTGCGTTCTATCGAGACCGTCTCGGCTTTTCCGTCACGTTTGCCGAGCCGCAACCCGCTCCGTTCTTCGCCATCGTCAATCGTGGCGGGGCGCGGTTCATGTTGAAAGAGCTTGGGCCAGATGTGCGGCCTGCACCAAATCACGTTCGCCACGCCGATGCCCGCTGGGACGCTTTCGTCTTCACTCAGGAACCCGACGAGCTAGCGGAGGAATACGGTGTTGCGGCCGGGCATACTCAGGATGGCCTGCACGGGTTCGAAATCGTCGATACTGATGGCTACAAGCTGTTCTTCGGCTGCCCTGCCCCGGAGGCCAACACATGATTGACCTAGCCAAACGGGTGCATGACCATACCTGGAAAATCGATCCGATCGTCCGTTCGCTCCTCGACACGGATTTCTACAAGCTGCTGATGGCCCAGACTGTGGAGAAACGCCATCGCGACGTCACGGTCACCTTCTCTTTGATCAACCGGTCCAAGGACATTCCCCTTGCCGAACTCATTGACGAAGGCGAGTTGCGCGAACAGCTAGACCATATCCGCACACTGACCCTGACGCGGGGAGAGGTGACATGGCTGCGCGGCAACACTTTCTACGGCATCCAGCGGATGTTCACGCCGGCCTTCATAGACTGGTTCGAAGGTTTCCAGATGCCACCTTATCATCTTGAACGCATCGGCGATCAATATGAGCTGACATTCGAGGGCCCTTGGCCCGACGTAATGATGTGGGAAGTGCCGGCCCTCGCAGTGCTGATGGAACTGCGCTCCCGCGCGGTGCTGCGCCACATGGGTAAGCTGGAACTGCAGGTACTCTATGCCCGTGCCATGACCCGCGTATGGGAGAAGATCGAGGCTTTGCGACAATTGCCGGATCTGCGCATCGCAGACTTCGGCACCCGTCGCCGCCATTCCTTCCTCTGGCAGGATTGGTGCAACGCCGCGATGATCGAAGGACTGGGAGAACGCTTTCTCGGGACCTCCAACTGTCTTATCGCCCTGCGACGGGAGGTAGAGGCAATAGGAACCAATGCCCATGAGCTACCGATGGTATATGCTGCCCTCTCCGGCAACAACCACGAGCTTGCTGCCTCACCTTACCGCGTTCTGGAGGACTGGCATCAGGATTACGACGGCAATCTGCGAGTAATGCTGCCCGACACTTTCGGGACCAAGACTTTCCTCGAACGTGCGCCGGACTGGCTTCGGGAATGGACGGGCATCCGCATCGATTCCGGCGATCCAGCGACAGGCGCCGAATACGCGATCAACTGGTGGAAATCCAAGGGCGAGGATCCGCGCGAGAAGCTGATAATCTTTTCCGACGGTCTGGATGTCGACAAGATCACCGAGCTTTATAATCAGTTCTACGGCAGGGTGAAGCTGGGATTTGGCTGGGGAACATTGCTCACCAACGATTTCCGCGACCTGACGGAGGAAAACGCTCTCGCCCCGTTCAGCCTCGTCTGCAAGGCAATCCGCGCAAATGGCCAGCCGACGGTGAAGCTGTCGGACAACGAGGCCAAGGCAATGGGTCCGGACGACGAAATTGCCCGCTACAAGCGCGTGTTCGACCTCAAGAAGCAGACGGCGGACATGCCAATTGTCTAGGGCCGTTGGACGGCCATGATCATCCCGTTCCGCCCAGACCCGACGCTATGGCGTTGACGGACAGCAAAACAGTGGGCAGCAGGGCTTCTGCATTCGTGTTTTTTCCGTCATCACGCAGTGCCCGCCATTTCTTGAGCAACCTGATCTGCTGATTGTGCAAGGGCTCAAGCGCCTGGTTGCGCAGGTCAATGGCACGTTGGATCTCCGGGCGTGCGATGCGGGGCGCGGCGCCATAGAAAATCGTCAGAATTTCTTCTGTTCGTTCAAATTCCTGATCGATAGTGCCGAGGATCCGATCCCGAAGCTCGATATCTTCGATCAGGTTGGCGTAGCGCTCCATTATCGGTGCGGAAGAGGTGGCCCAGGCCGTCGCCGCGTTGGAAACAAGGTAGTGGATAGGTGACCAGCGATGCTCTTCCGACTTCGCGCGCACCAGCGACTCGAAGATCGCGCCATCACTGTCGCGCAGGCTGGCAAAAGCCGTGCCCATGCCGAACCAACCTGGCAGGCCAAAGCGCGACTGGTTCCAGGCGAACACCCACGGGATTGCCCGCAGATCATCCATCGAACGCTTGCCGGAGCGGCGTGATGGCCGAGATCCGATGCGGTTCTGCTCGATGGCGTCGATCGGAGTAGCCCGGTCAAAGAAGGTCAGGAAACCGTCTGCATTGATCAGGTCCTCGTAAGCCCTTCGCCCCCGCTGTGCCAGTACCTCCATTGCCGCGATCAGATCCGGAGGATCGTTCCGTTGTTCCAGTGTCGATCCCAGTACCCCGGCCAGCAACAGTTCGAACTGATGGGCCGCCGTAATGCGGTTGGCGTACTTTTGCGAGATACTCTCTCCCTGTTCTGTCATCCGCATGCCGCCCTGAACGGTTCCCGGCGGTAACGCCCGCAGGAACCGATGTGTTGGCCCGGAGCCGCGGCCGATACTGCCACCGCGACCATGGAAGAAGCAGGCACGCACGCCCTTTTTGCGGCAAAGTTCCGCAATCGCGATCTGAGCACGATAAAGGGTCCAGATGCTCGCCAGAAAGCCGCCATCCTTGCCGCTGTCGCTGTAACCGATCATCACCTGCTGAATGGGCATGTCATCGCCATTCCTTTCGGCCTGTTTCTCCAGCGAGCGGCGGACGATAGGTTCGTCCAGGAACCTGTCGAGGATCTCAGGACCGTTTTCCAGATCTTCGATCGTCTCCAGAAGTGGCGCAACGGGAACCGGGCACCAATTGCCTTCCGGCCCGGTACGCAGCAGTCCGGCCTCGCGAGCAAACAGGAAAACTGTGAACAGGTCTTCCGATGTACGGGTCATACTGACAATGAGAGATCCGAGGCCATCGGTGCCGTACGTCCGAGAGTGATCGGCAAAGACCCGCAGGGCGCCGACGACCTTGTCCGCTTCTTCACCATGACCACTGCCGCCGGTAGTGAAAGGGCGGAAAGTGTCCAACTCCCGTTTGATGAGCGCAGCACGGCGCGGCCCCTCCCAATCCGGGAAACTGTCGCCATCCTTTTCACCCGTCGCCGAGAGCAACTGGCCAAGGGCCCGGTCATGGAAACTGCTGTTTTGCCGGATATCAATGGCAGCAAGGTGGAAGCCCATTGTCGTAATCCGGCGAAGGACGGGGTCGACGATGGTTTCGCACATCCGCTCCGCACCTACATCGCAAAGGCTGGATCGGAGAAGCTGCAGATCGTCCACAAGTTCGCTGACGGCACCATAGCACTGTTCGGCAGGTCGGCCGGTGTCATCCGGCATGGATGCCAGCATGAGGTTCACTGCCTGCCGCCAGGGCTCACTGATGTTGCGGGCAATCGCTGTTTCTCCGGAGTGGCCGAGACGGGCCGTGCGGGCCGCGACAAAATCGGTCAGCGTTTCCGGCACGGTTTGCAGACGTTCCGACAGACTGAGGGCAATGCCGAGTTCCGTCAGCGCTCCGCGTGCCTGTTCCAGCGCCTTGGACCGGAACATTGCCAGCGTCTCGGCCGTCGTGTCAGCCTCAACGAAGGGATGGCCATCACGGTCTCCTCCCACCCAATTTCCGAAAGTAAGTTTCGGGAGATTGTGCTGCAGCAGTTTCTCGCTGAAGCCAGCGCGGGCCCAGGCGGATTTCAATCGGAAATCAACCCAGGGCAATGTGGCCGGGAAGACTTCGGTCAAGTAATACATGATTGCCCGACGCTCGGCCGAAACAGTCGGCTTGTCGATGAAGATATCACCGGTGCGCCAGAGCTTCTCGATGCAGGAACGCGCCTGCGCCTCCAGCGCGGCTCGCTCCGACGCCGACCACATTGAGTTTTCGAGGTCCACGACCACCCGATAAAGAGCGCGATAATGTTCGAGGATCGTCTGGCGTTTCGCCTCCGTCGGATGCGCGGTCAACACTGGTTCCACGTGAACCTGTGACAGCGTTTCTGCGATGTTGCTGTCACTCTTGCCTGCCGCCTTCAGACGCTCAAAGTGCTGGTCCCATGACCCGGGGTCGGCGGCCAGAGTACCACTGTTCTCCGCGGCCCGACGCCTTTGAGCTACCGCATTTTCCTCTGCCTGCGCCATAAGCTGAAACGCAATCGAATAGGCCTGAGAAACCCGTTCGGAGCTATAATCCTCGGCTGTGGCAGCTTCGCCGCCCTCGCCGGCCCAGAGGCTGCGCCACGGCAAGCGTTGTGCGACGTCATCCTCACCCAGATCCCTCAGCACCGTTTCGAAGCTTCGCATGAGAAAGCCGAAGGTCCGCTGAAAATGCTGTTCCTGAACCTCTGCACTATGCATTTGACGTGGCCCCTCAATTACTATCGATGTCGTGTGTCCACCACACGGTCAGCCGTCGCACCTGCCTTGCAGCCCGTGGCACCAAGGACGGAGTCAGCATGGCTCGAATTGACCTGACGAAGCTAGACATACCTAGTGCCTAAGACGGAGGTTCAGGGCGATTGCCGTCGGTTTGCACAGCGCTCCTTTAAGATCACCGCGAATGCGCTAGGATGACAGCAAACAACAGGGATCGGGCAGATGATATTTTCACGGCGACATTTCGGGCTTGGTATTTCAAGCGTGATGCTGACAGCGTGCGGAGGCGGCGGGAGAAACATAGCTACGAGACGACCATCGACGGCGACCGGCCTGCCACCGGAGATGCGACCAACAGCCAATGCCGGTTACGATGCATGGGTAGCCGCCTTCCGGCCACGCGCCCGCAGTCAGGGTATCAGCGACACAACGTTGAACGCAGGCTTCCGCAATGCCGGGTTTTTGCCGGGCGTGATCGACCGGGATCGCAACCAGACGGAATTCAAGCGCACTTTGGAGGATTATCTGTCCATCGCCGCCTCGGACGAGCGCGTTGCCAAGGGGCGAGCGGCATTCGCGCGGCATCGTGGGACGTTAACTGCACTCGAAAGCCGTTACGGCGTGGATGCCGAAATTATTGCGGCTATCTGGGGGCTAGAAAGTTTCTTCGGAGAGCGGCGCGGCGACATCCCCGTCATTTCCGCCACTTCCACGCTTGCCTACGAAGGACGGCGCGGTGCGTTCTTTGAGCAGCAACTCATTGCGGCGCTGCGAATCCTGCAAAGCGGTGACATCTCGGCAGAAAGGATGGTCGGAAGCTGGGCTGGTGCGATGGGGCATACGCAATTCATCCCAACTTCTTACCAGCAGTTCGCCGTCGACTTCACCGGTGATGGCCGGCGCGACATCTGGTCCGAAGACCCCAGTGATGCATTGGCGTCCACTGCCGCCTACCTTGCCCGCAACGGTTGGACACGCGGCGTACGCTGGGGCGGAGAGGTCGTGTCCGGCAGCGGCACAGGCACCGTTATCCAGCCGCAGCCAGGCGGGCCACGGTTTGCAGTCACCGGCAACTTCCGGGCAATAAAGCGCTACAACAACTCAGATTCCTACGCCATTGGCGTAGGCCACCTCGCTGACAGGATCAGTGGTGCCGGCCCGTTACGGGGCAGTTTCCCGCCGGATGAATTCGGGCTGACGAAGGACGACCGCATTGCCCTTCAGCGTGGTCTGACAGCCCGTGGCTTCGATACCGGCGGGGCTGATGGCGTGATCGGGCCGAACACCCGCACCGCCATCAGTGCCTATCAAGCCAGCCGTGGGATGGCAGCCACCGGGGAACCCTCTTTGACGCTATTGCGCAGCATGGGCTGAAACTTCGTCTCGGGCCGTATCTGACTTGGCGCCAGGTTCCTCGCTCCGTCGGCCAAACATGCGGGCAATGACGACGAAGAACAATGGCACGAAAAGAACACCCAGCACGGTGGCGGAAATCGTGCCGCCCAGCACCCCTGAGCCAATGGCCGTACGGCCGCCCGAACCCGCCCCGGTGCTCAGTACGAGTGGAAGAACACCCAGCGAGAAGGCCATCGACGTCATTATGATGGGACGGAACCGCTGGCGGGCGGCATCCGTGGCCGCATCGAATACGGAAAGACCAGCCTCCCGACGCTCCCGTGCGAACTCGACGATCAGGATCGCGTTCTTTCCCGTCAGGCCGATAACGGTCAACAAGCCGACCTGGAAGAACACGCCATTCTCGAATCCTCCCAGCCATGCACCGACGAGTGCGCCCAACACACCGATGGGCATGGCCAGCATGACTGCGAAGGGTATTGACCAGCTTTCATAGAGTGCTGCCAGCGACAAAAACACGGCAGCCAGAGATAATGCGTAAAGCAGCGGCGCCTGATTGCCGGATTCCTGTTCTTCCAGCGAGAGGCCCGTCCATGCGACCTGAAAGCCTGGAGGCAACTGAGCCGCCAGCCGCTCGACCTCCGCGATCGCTTCCCCTGTACTGACACCGGGTGCGGGCGAGCCCTGAATCTGCATTGCCGGCACACCATCATACCGGTTCACGCCTTGCGGTCCGAACCGCCAATTTCCCTCCGCGAAGTTCGAAAAGGGGACGAGACCGCCGCTGGCGTTGCGTACACGCCACTTTTGGATATCCGAAGGCGTGGAACGTGAGGCAGGGTCACCCTGCACGTACACGCGTTTGATCCGCCCCCGGTCAATGAAATCATTCACGTACCGTCCGGCCCAGGCGATTGTCAGCAGATTGCCAACATCGGTGGCGGACACGCCCATCGCACCGGCCTTGCGCCAGTCGATATCAAGGTTGAACTGGGCTGCATCTTCCAGTCCGCTCGGCCTTGCCGATGCGATCAGAGGGCTTTGGGCCGCCATTCCCAGCAACTGATTTCGCGCCGCGAGCAATTCCTCATGTGTCTGGCCATTGCGTGCCTGCAGGTAGAAGTCGAAACCGGACACGTTGCCAAGTTCGATCACCGATGGCGGAACAATGGGGAAGACCATCGCGTCGCGTATCTGGCTGAGGCCCCCGAAAGCCCTGCCCGCAAGCGCCTGCACGCTCTGACCGGGTTCCGTGCGTTCTTCCCAGTCCTTCAGCCGCACGAAGACCAGCCCCATATTCTGGCCCTGACCGGCGAAACTGAAACCGACCACGCCAAACACCGCTTCAACGACATCACTTTCATTATCGAGGTAATAGTCCTCGACCTGCTTCACCGCTTCCAACGTTCGGTCCGCAGTGGCGCCCGTTGGTGCCTGCACCAGTGTGAAGAGAATGCCCTGATCCTCCGCAGGCAGAAAGCCCTGCGGTGTACGCTGGAACAGCATCACCATTCCCGCGATGATTGCGACGAAGACGATCCCTAAGCGCAACGGCCGCCGCACGATCCAGCCGACGCTGCCGCCATAGCCGCGAGTCAGCCCATCGAAGCCGCGGTTGAACAGACCGAAGAGTCCACGCTTTCGACCGTGCGTTGGCGTCTTTAGCAGGGTGGCGCAGAGAGCCGGTGTCAGCGTCAGGGCAACCAGTACGGAAAGGCCCATAGCCGAGATGATTGTTATCGAGAACTGCTGATAAATCACGCCAGTCGAGCCGCCGAAGAAGGCCATGGGCACGAACACCGCCGACAGCACCACGGCGATGCCTATCAGAGCGCCGGTGATCTGGTCCATCGACTTGCGCGTCGCCTCCAGCGGGCTCAGGCCTTCCTGTTCCATGATTCTCTCGACGTTCTCGACAACGACGATTGCGTCATCGACGAGCAGGCCGATGGCCAGCACCATCGCCAGCATTGTCAAAGTGTTGATCGAAAATCCGGCTGCGGCCAGTACGCCGAACGTGCCTAACAACACCACCGGCACAGCCAGTGTGGGAATAAGTGTCGCCCGCAGGTTCTGGAGAAAGAGGAACATCACGAAGAACACCAGCACGATCGCTTCGACCAGCGTCTTCACCACTTCTTCAATGGAGATGGCAACGAAGGGAGTGGTGTCATAGGGGATTTCGTACTGCACACCCTGGGGGAAAAACTCCGCGTACTCGTCCAGCATGGATTTGACGGCAGAGGCAGTATCCAGTGCGTTCGCACCAGGCGCCAGACTGATCGCCATGCCTGATGCGGGTGATCGGTCATAACGGGAGATTGTGGCGTAACTTTCCGCGCCAACTTCAACCTTTGCGACATCGTTTAGCAAAACCAGTCCACCGTCCGTCTCGGCCCGGAGGACGATCTGTCGGAAATCCTCCGGAGAGGTCAGCAATGATTGCGCGGTGATCGTGGCGTTGAGTTGCTGGCCATCGACGGCCGGCCGTGTACCAAAGGCGCCGGCGGATATCTGCGCGTTTTCCTCCGCCACCGCCGCAACCACGTCGGCCGGGGTCAATTCGAAAGCCGCGAGCTTGGACGGATCGAGCCAGATGCGCATCGCATATTGCCCGCCGAAGACCTGAACGTTGCCGACACCGTCGATCCGGCTGATCTCATTCACGAGGTTGCTAATCAGGTAGTCAGAAAGATCGGTTGCATCATAGCTGCCGTCCTCTGAGATCAGAGAGACGACCATCAGGAACCCGGAAGAGGATTTCTGTACTGTGACGCCCTGACGCTGCACGGCTTCCGGCAGCAGAGCTGTTGCCTGGCTCAACTTGTTCTGAACCTGAACCTGCGCGATATCCGGGTCGGTGCCAGTCTCGAAGGTCAGCGTTATGGAAGCCGAGCCGGAGGATGTGGAACTGGACGAGATGTAGCGAAGGCCGTCCAACCCGGTCATCTGTTGTTCGATCACCTGCGTCACGGTATTGGCCACGGTCTCTGCCGACGCTCCCGGATAGGTGGCCCGTACGCTCACCGTCGGCGGGGCGATCTGCGGGTACTGGGCCACCGGCAAGGACAGGATCGAAAGAAGGCCAATGCCCATTATCAGGATTGAGACAACCCAGGCAAAGATTGGACGGTCAATGAAAAAGCGTGCCATGCGGAGTCACTCCAATCGTGCGGGCTTGGTCGAACTGCTAATCAGGTTTCGGAGCTGGAGCCTTAGTCGGCAACCGGCTGTTCTTGCTGGGCATCGGAGGCAGCTGACTGAGCCCGTTCCTCCGGCGCGACCGTCGCACCTGGGGCTGTCTTCTGAACACCTTCCACGATGATACGGTCGCCACTTTCCAAGCCTTCGGTGACGATCCAGTTGGCACCATAGTCACGTGCAACTTCCAGCGTCCGGGCCTCGACGACGTTGTCGCCGTTGACAACCATCGCGGTCGGCAGGCCACGCCGATCACGGCTGATCGCTTCTTGAGGCACGAGGAATGCATCGGTGGCAATGCCGGTCGGCATTTCAACCTGAACATACATTCCCGGCAGCAACAGCTTGTCGGGGTTTGCAAACTCCATCCGCAAGACGACGACGCCAGTCTGCTCATCAACATCTGGTTCCGCCGCAGTCAAGGTGCCTGTCTGGTCAAAAATACTGCCGTCAGCCAGTGTCAGTTCGACCTCAAGATCAGCCTTACTCAATCTGTTTGCCGTATTGCCGCGTTTCCACGCAAGCAATTCCGCCGCCGACTGCGTGACATCCACGTAGACAGGGTCAATGTTACGGATCACGGCCAGAGGTTCCGCCTGGCTGGCAGTAACCAATGCACCTCGGCTGGTCAGCGCCCGACCGATCTCTCCAGACAAGCGGGCGCGGATCTGCGTGCGGTCCAATTCCAGTTCGGCCGACTTCAGCTGTGCCTCCGCCAGTTGCAGGCTGGCTTCGGCTCCGTCACGCTCCGCCATTGCGGCATCATAACTCTGGTCGCTGGAGACACTGCGCGAAAGCAATTCTTCCTGCCTGCGAGCCTCCTTCGCCGCTGCATCGAAGCTGGCCTGCGCAATGGCCACTGTGGCTCGCGCCTGCGCTACCGAGGCCTCATAGCTGGCCGGATCAATGGTAAAGAGAACATCGCCCGCTTCGACGTAACCACCTTCGGTGAACAACCGCTCGGTGATTATACCCGCAACCTGTGGGCGCACCTCTGCCTCGGCCGAGGAAACTACACGGCCGGGCAGTGTGGAGGTCAGGGTGACGTTCTGCGGCTGAACGGTTACCACCGTCACGGCGGCCGGAGGCTGACCCTGTTGCTGGGCATCAACCGGCATGGCTATGCCTATCGCTACCATTACTAATGATACAAAGCGAAAGCGTTTTGAAAATCGATGCATAGGTTTCTTCCCGTCTTGAAGATTTTGCACCGAGAAAGGCGCAACTGGTTAGCTAGGGTTTGGCAGATCGCTTTAGAAGAGTGCGGTAACAGATTTTTGCTGCAACGCAACATCGTGAAGGCCACATGCCAATAATCTGAACATTATGCTATCCGGCATTGCTTTGCTCCGCACTTGGCAACATGGATTGGCCGACAGGTGGACCGCTGACGACATCGTGCCTTGGTTCCACTTCGCCAACGTGTGGGGTCCGGCGATATGCAGCATAGGAGATGCACGCAACAACGCCCATAAGCGGGATGAGGATACCCATGGCAATGACTGCATCGCCGAACAATGCGCCCAGGGATCCGACAACGAGACCCGAACCCATTTGCAAGAAGCCCATCATCGATGCGGCCGCCCCTGCATCCCGACCGAAGGGTGCAAGACCCGCCGTTGACATGGCCGGCATCACAAAGGCAATTCCGAAGGCATAGATCGCAACCGGAACCATTACGTGGAGAAAACTTGGCGGCCAGAAAAGCAACGTTGTGGTGCCGATGCTGCCAGCCGCGATAAATAGCAGGCCCACTGGCACCAGCCTGTAAGCCCCGAATCGCGACATCAGCCCCCGCACGACCAGCGAGCCCGCAAAGAAACAGCCAGATTGCATGAGCATCCCGAGACCGAATTGTCCGGGGGTCAGTCCGACCCTGTCCATTAGGATGAACGGCAGGAACGTCGCCTGCGCATAGAGTGCGCCAATTGCACCGGCCATCACCATCGATGTGGACACGAAATGCCGGTGGCCCAGCAGCATCACATAGACTTTGCCCAAGGCCTTCAGGTTCAATCTGCGCCTGTCCGGAACCACGGTCTCGCGCATCGCAATAATGGTGACGCCGATAACGACCAGACCAAACAGCACCATGACGACAAATATCGATCGCCAGCCGAAGAACACCAGCATGAATCCGCCCAGGGTAGGGGCAAAGGCTGGGCCTAGCGCCAGGATGATACCGATGAGGTTCATGATCCGGGATGAACGCTCATCCGTGAAGAGGTCACGCACCAGGGCGCGAGAAATGGCGATGCCGGCGGAGGCACCGACGCCCTGCGCAAAACGTGCAAACATCAGCACATGCACGGTGGGTGAAGCCAGTGCAACGATACTCGCGATGCAATAGATCGTCATAAACGCGATCGTCACGCGGCGCCGTCCCAGCGCGTCGGAGAGCGGACCGGCAATCAACTGCGCGACAGCGAACCCACCGAAATAGAGTGTAAGTGTCAATTTTATTACGGATTCCGAAGAGCCGAATGCACGGGCAAGCTCCGGCATGGCTGGTGTATACAGCGCCATGGAAACCGGCCCGATTGCCGTCAGCAACGCGCCGATAAGGCTCACCCGCCGCTCGCTCATCAGCGGCGCTGCACTGCTCGTTCGATTGCTCATTTCCCGTCCTTTGCCTCGTTCGGCTGGGCCTGGCAACGCATCGTATCCAGGTTCTTCCGTACCTTGCGGGCGGTCTCGCGGAACCGTTCCCATTCTTCCTTCGGAATTCCTTTAGCCGCGCCTGCGTCGATCTGGTTGCCTATGACAGCAATGTCGGTCAGAACCGCATCGGCCGCGGGCAGAAGTTCCAGCACTTTCGCCCGCCGGTCGTCGGACGCCACCTCGCGCACGACCAGTCCCGCGTTCTCCAGACGGTCTATCAGTACGCTCAGGCTCATCGGAGCGATGCCGAGTTCTGCAGCCAGTTGATGCTGACGCAACGCCGGAAAACGTGCCAGCATGAAAAGCACACGTGCTTCCGCTGCCGTGACAGATATATCCGCCCGGTCGAAACTGCGTTCAAAGATAAATCGGAACCTGCGGCCGACTTCCGCAAACAGCAGGCCGACAGAATCCTGATCCAGCTTCCGATCCATTCGGCAGCACCATCCATATAGTAAGTTAGACTTAATATATGCGCCATATACGAGGCCTGGCACGGTCGTCAACTCGCGAAACGGTGAGGATCTCGGACGACTTCCATTGGAAAGAGTGGCGGATCTCGCTCGCAACTTACTGATTAGTCAATATTTTTATCCACTCTCGAGATGTTCGAAAGGCGTTTTGGGATTGTTTCGCAGCCGCAAACAGACAATTGATGCGCCGCAACAATTAACGATGCACAGCGTTTCGCGCCTATAGAGAGCATTCAAGTAAACTCAGCGAACCTCCCTTGCCTGACAAATATTTTTCACCTAGCCTGAGCAAACGCAGGGGAGTCCCGCCAAGGGGACTGAGAGGCAGACAGGGCAATAGCCCGGTGACGCGACCCTTTGAACCTGACCCAGTTGATACTGGCGTAGGAAGCTAGGGTTCTACCGGCACAATGCCGCAACGAATCCGACAGGCAGACCGTTGCTGCCGATGCGTCCTCTCCACACTCATCTGGTGTCTTTTTGAGACTTGAGCTTGAGGAGCGCCAACATGAACTTTCCCAATCCGAAGATAACCACGGGCGAATTGCCCGCTTCCCGCAAGATTTACGTGCAGGGGAGCATTTATCCTGAAATCCGCGTTCCGATGCGCGAGATCAGGACACACCCTTCCGCCGGAGAACTTCCCCTGCCCGTCTATGACAGTTCCGGCCCCTATACGGACCCGGATGTCGAAAACGACATCTCCAAAGGTCTCGCACCATTGCGTCGCGACTGGATCGAAGCGCGAGGCGATGTCGAAAGCTACGAAGGCCGATCCGTCCGGCCTGAGGACAACGGCTTTGTGAAAGGTGAGCGCCTTGTACCGGAATTTCCGCTTCGGCCGCGTCCGATGAGGGCGCGCGGCGACAGGGCCGTGACCCAACTGGCGTATGCCCGTGCCGGCATCATAACGCCGGAAATGGAGTTCGTAGCGATTCGCGAGAACCAGTTGCATGAGGCGGCCGACACCTCGCGCGACGGCAACGACTGGGGCGCAAGCGTTCCCGACCGCGTAACGCCGGAGTTCGTCCGGAGTGAGGTGGCTGCAGGCCGTGCGATCATTCCGGCCAATATCAACCATCCGGAAAGCGAACCGATGATCATCGGTCGCAATTTTCTGGTGAAGATCAATGCCAATATGGGCACCTCTGCCGTCACATCATCGATGGAAGAGGAGGTGGACAAGCTGGTCTGGGCCACACGTTGGGGGGCGGATACAGTGATGGACCTGTCCACAGGACGAAACATCCACAACACCCGCGAATGGATCATCCGCAACAGTCCAGTGCCCATCGGCACAGTGCCGATCTACCAGGCCTTGGAGAAGGTGGGAGGCGTGGCAGAGGATCTGACGTGGGAGGTGTTCCGCGACACGCTGATCGAACAGGCAGAACAGGGCGTGGATTACTTTACCATCCACGCCGGCGTCCGCCTCCACATGGTGCCAATGACAGTCAATCGTGTCACCGGTATCGTCAGCCGCGGCGGCTCGATCATGGCGAAGTGGTGCCTGCACCATCACAAGGAAAGTTTCCTCTACACACATTTCGCGGAAATCTGCGACATCTGTCGTGCCTATGACGTGAGCTTCTCTTTGGGTGACGGACTGCGCCCCGGATCCATTGCCGATGCCAACGACCAAGCCCAGTTCGCGGAACTCGAAACACTTGGCGAACTCACAAAGATTGCCTGGGCAAAAGATTGTCAGGTGATGATTGAGGGGCCCGGCCATGTCGCGATGCACAAGATCAAGGAGAACATGGACAAGCAATTGGAATGCTGCCACGAGGCACCGTTCTACACACTAGGTCCCCTAACCACCGACATCGCACCCGGTTATGACCATATCACCTCCGGCATCGGTGCGGCCATGATCGGCTGGTACGGTTGTGCAATGCTCTGCTACGTCACCCCGAAGGAACACCTCGGTCTGCCAGACAGGGACGATGTGAAGACCGGCGTGATAACCTACAAGATCGCCGCCCATGCGGCGGACCTGGCCAAAGGCCTTCCAGGGGCGCAGCGTCGGGACGATGCCCTCAGTCGAGCCCGGTTTGAGTTCAGGTGGGAAGATCAGTTCAATCTCTCGCTCGATCCCGAAACCGCCCGTGATTTTCATGATCAGACACTGCCGAAAGAGGCTCACAAGGTGGCCCATTTCTGCTCAATGTGCGGACCCAAGTTCTGTTCAATGCGCATCTCGCATGACATCCGCGCCGAGGCTCAGAAAGAAGGGATGGAAGCAATGGCGGCGCGATTCCGGGAGGCAGGCGAAATCTACCTTCCAGCGGAAGACGCCTCCGCTGACCGCACGGAATGAGCCGCGCGATCCACATTGCCGGTGCGGGGCTTTCGGGCCTTGCATGCGGCTACGAACTGGCCAGGCATGGCCGAAAGGTTGTGATCCACGAGCGGACTGATGCCCCCGGTGCCGGAAGTGTCGCTCGTTTCGCCGGCGGCATGCTGGCTCCATGGTGCGAGCGCGAAAGCGCCGAAGATGCTGTCGTCAAACTTGGCACAAGGGCGGCCGACTGGTGGGCAGACATCACTACCGTGACACGTCGTGGCACGCTCGTGTTGGCGGCACCGCGCGATCAGACCGAACTGAGACGTTTTGCCCGTCGCACACGGATGCACCGCAGTCTTACAGGTGAGGAAATCGCGGAGCTGGAGCCGGATCTTGCCGGCCGGTTCGCGCAGGGATTGTTTTTTGCAGAAGAGGCGCATCTCGATCCACGCCGCGCTCTCTCTGATCTCGCCGACGCTTTAATGGGTTTGGGCGGTGAAATTGTTTTCGGCAGCGAAGCGCCGACGGACGTCGACATCAACTGCACCGCCCTCGCCTCCGGTCTGCCCGGGCTGCGCCCGGTGCGCGGCGAGATGGCCATTCTCGATTGTCCCGGGGTGAACATTACCCGTGTAGTTCGCCTGCTGCACCCGCGCATCCCACTGTATATGGTTCCTCGAGGCAAAGGCATCTACATGATCGGTGCCACGATGATCGAGAGCGGATCGACCCGTCCGGCCACGCTGAGATCCCTGTCGGAGATGTTTTCCGCCGCTTTTACAATTCACCCTGGCCTTGCCGAGGCAGCCGTTATCGAAACCGGTGCCGGCCTGAGGCCGGCTTTTTCCGACAACCTGCCTCGCATAGTCCGTCAGGGTCGTACCCTGCACCTCAACGGTCTCTACCGTCACGGCTTCCTTCTCGCCCCCGCCATGGCGGCTCGAATGGCCGACAACTTTCTTTCGGAGAAAAATCATGAAGATCACGGTGAACGGCGAACCGCATGACGTCACGGCTTCGGTTCTGATCGACGTTCTCGATGAATTGGGCTTCCGCAACCAGGCCATCGCCACTGCCCTGAATGGCGGGTTCGTACCCAAGCAGGATCGCGGAGCCGCACGGCTTAAAGCGGGTGATCAACTCGAAATTCTCGCACCCATGCAGGGAGGTTGAGATGGAAGTCTACGGCACAGAACTTGCCTCACGCCTCTTTCTGGGAACTGCCCAGTACCCCTCTCCAACTGTTCTGGAAAACGCAATCAAGGCAAGCGGCTCCGATCTTGTCACCGTATCACTACGCCGTGAAACCGCCGAAGGCAGCGGCGCGCATTTCTGGCAATCCATTCAGTCATCGGGTGTGCGCGTCCTTCCCAATACAGCAGGCTGCCACAGTGTCGGCGAAGCCGTTACAACTGCCAAATTGGCCCGGGATTTGTTTGGAACGTCCTGGATCAAGTTGGAAGTCATCGGCCACGCCGACACCCTGCAGCCGGATGTCTTCGGTCTCGTCGAAGCTGCCCGCATCCTTGTTCAGGAAGGCTTTCAGGTTTTTCCCTACACCACCGAAGATCTGATCGTCGGCGAGAAACTGGTCGAAGCCGGCTGCGAGGTGCTTATGCCATGGGGAGCGCCGATCGGTTCCGGTCAAGGGCTGCGCAATTCGGACGCACTCCGTGCCATGCGGGCTCACTTTCCCGGCCTTCCGTTGGTCGTCGATGCGGGAATTGGCCGCCCCTCGCACGCGGCTCAGGCGATGGAGCTAGGTATGGATGCCGTTCTGCTGAACACGGCAGTGGCAAAGGCGGGCGATCCGGCGGCGATGGCCCGGGCGATGGCATTAGCCGTCGAAGCCGGCCGCACCGCGTACAAGGCGGACCCGATGGAAAGCCGCGACATGGCGATACCATCCACCCCGACACTTGGGATGGCAGTACTGACATGATGGAACGGTTCTATCTCATTGTCGGCGACGTTGGCCGACTGGAGCTGCTGGTGCCAATGGGGGTAAGACTTGTGCAACTGCGGATCAAGGACCGCCCCGAGACCGACGTTCGCTATCAGATCGCCAGGGCACGCGATGTGTGCGCAGTCCATGGTGCCCAACTCGTCGTCAATGACTACTGGCAAATCGCGATCGATCTGCACTGCGATTACGTCCACTTGGGCCAGGAAGACATGGATAACGCCGATTTCCCGGCCCTGCGTCGGGCAGGCATTCGCTTTGGCCTGTCGACCCATGACGAGGCGGAGCTGGATCGGGCGCTTGAGCAGGACCCGGCCTATGTCGCACTCGGCCCTGTCTATCCCACACTGCTAAAGAAGATGAAGTGGGGGGCTCAAGGCCTGGATCGCGTGGCCGAATGGAAACGTCGCGTGGGCAAAACGCCGCTGGTCGCGATTGGCGGGCTGACGCCGGAAAGAGCATCTGCCGTCTTTACGGCTGGAGCGGACAGTGTCGCAGTCGTCACTGATATCCAACAGGCCAGTGACCCCGGAAAACGGATCGACGAATGGTTGAAGGTTTGCGAGTCATGAGCCGCTATGCCCGCCAGATGAAGCTGCCTGAAGTGGGCAGTGAAGGCCAGGCCAGGCTCTGTCGGTCGCATGTCGCCGTCGTAGGCGCCGGCGGCCTTGGTTGTCCTGTATTGCAATACCTCGCCGGTGCCGGTGTCGGACAGATAACGCTGCTGGATCCCGACATCGTGGAAGAGAGCAATCTGCACCGCCAGCCACTCTACCGGATGGACGACATCGGCCGAGCCAAGGCAGACGTGGCTGCTGATTTCGTACGCTCCACCAACCCCGACGTGATGATAACGGCTCTTGCGCAACCTCTCGGTCCCACGGCGGCGCCGCAGCTTGCCACCGATGCGGATGTCGTCATCGATGCCGCAGACAGCTTCGCGGTAACGTATATCCTGTCCGATGCCTGCAGGGCCACGGGCACGCCACTCGTATCAGCCAGCGTTTTGGGGCAGTCCGGTTATGTCGGCGGCTTTTGTGGCGATGCTCCCTCGGTGCGAGCCTTATTCCCCGAATTGCCGGCTAAAGCCGGAAACTGCAGCACCGACGGTGTGTTGGGCCCAGTCGTGGGAACGATCGGTGCGTTGCAGGCACAAATGACAATTCACATACTGCTGGGCCTGAAAAGCACGGTGCTTGGCCGCATCGTAACACTTGACCTCGCCGGCTATCGCTTTGGGGGGTTCACCTTTCGTGGGACGCCAGAGCCGGAAAACAGTATTCCGTTTATCGCAGCCGCGATGCTAACGGCGGAGGATTTGGTCATCGAGCTCCGCTCAGCGACCGAAGCCCCGGAACCGTTCAGCCCCACTGCCATCCGCATTGCGCCCGAGACCGTGGTCGATCTACCCCCGTCAGCTTCCCGGCGAACTGTTCTGTGCTGCGCTTCCGGCCTGCGTGCCTCCCGGGCTGCGTCTGCACTCGCTTTGTCAGGCCACGAACACCTGGCGTTGATTGCCTCGTCTGCCTCGGCCTGAGCATGCCAGAGATCATCATCATCGGTGGAACCGACAGCAGCGGCGGCGCCGGCCTTACCCGGGACACTGCCGCGGCGCATTCCATCGGTTGCGAAGTGCTGCCAGTCGTGACCGCCGTAACCGTCCAGACGAATGGAGCACTGATTGCGACCGAGTTGATGCCGGAGGAGGTTGTCCGGCTGCAGATCAAAGCAGCTTTCGATTCCGGCGAACCCTGCTCGGTCAAGATCGGGATGCTCGGTTCCGCCAGCATCGCCAGCGTTGTCGTCGAGGCACTCGCGGACCATCAATTGCCGGTGGTGATCGACCCGGTCTTCAAGTCCAGTTCCAATGGTTGCCTGATGAGGGGCAGCCTGCCCGATCAACTTCTGCAACGCGCTACGATAATCACGCCGAATCTGCCGGAGGCGGCAACTCTCTCGAACTTGCCACAGGCTGCCACGCCGCTGGAAATTCGGCGACAAGCCGAGGCCATTCTTGCCTTGGGTCCTCAGGCGGTGCTGGTCAAGGACGGGCACGGTGATGCTCCCATTGTCTCGGACCGCCTTTTCCAAGCCAGCGGACATGACGTGTTTTGCCACAAGAGACTGAGCTTCGGCAGGCGCGGCACCGGTTGCCATCTTGCGACCGCCATTGCCTGCCATCTGACGATGCAACGCGACCTGACCAACGCCTGCGAACTGGCCATCGCTCAGGTCCATAAATGGCTCAGGAAAGTGCAGGAAAACTGACATCCCGATCCCGATACTGCCCTTGTCTTTCGCTTCTGTATGGCCATTGATCGGGCCAATGGACTCCGGCAACTGAACCCGGCAACAAAGTCCGCATATGTGGGAGGAAGCATGAAAGGTGCCCTAATCGGCTGCGGATTCTTTGCGCAGAACCAGTTGCACGCATGGCGAGATATCGAGGGGGCGGAAATTGTTGCCTTGTGCGACCGCGATGAACAACGCCTCGTACAAAGTGCCACCGATTTCAACATCGCACGGACCTACTTCGATGCAGAGGCTATGTTCAAGGATGCGGGCTTCGATTTTGTTGACATTGCGACCACTGCGCCGTCTCACAGGACGCTGGTAGAAATGGCCGCCAGAGCCGGCGTCCATATTATCTGCCAAAAGCCTTTCGCCGAAAACTTGGATGACGCCCGCGCCATGGTCTCCGCCGCTGCCGAGGCGCAGAGAACGATGATGGTTCATGAAAACTTCCGCTGGCAGTCTCCCATTCGAGCGGCGCTCTCTATTGTGCGATCTGGCCGGATCGGCACGCCATTCTTCGGTCGTTTCAGTTTCCGTTCCGGGTACGACGTTTTCACCGGCCAGCCCTATCTTGCGGAGGGAAAGCGATTCATCATCGAGGATCTCGGGATCCACATTCTCGATATCGCCCGCGCCTTCCTCGGCAATGCCGAACGTATCACCGCAACTACGAAGCGGATAAATCCCAAGATAAGGGGGGAAGATGTGGCAACGATGCTTCTCAGCCACATTGCCGGTGCAACCAGTGTCGTCGACTGTTCCTATGCCACCCGAAGAATGCCCGAGACGTTCCCCCAGACATTGCTGGAAATCGACGGAACGGAAGGCACGCTGCGACTGGACGCCGGCTATCGGCTGACGGTGCAATCAGACGGTGAGGATGTGCAGGATGTCTCCCCTCCGGTACTGCCGTGGGCGGAGAAGCCGTGGCACAATATCCAGGAGAGCGTGCTGACAATTCAGCAGCATTTCACGGATTGCATCGCTGCCGGGAGAGAACCGGAGACTTCTGGCTCCGACAACCTGCAGACGCTGGCGCTCGTGGAGGCCGCTTACCTATCCGCGGCCGAGGGCCGGACCGTAACGCTTGATGAGCTATGACAAAGTACTCCGAATTGTTCGGCACGAAAGAGCCTCCGGTGCCGCGCCGGATGTTTGCCGTGCCGCCGTGATCTTTCACACTTGAGGCCGGCGGCCTTCGCCATAACAATCTTCAAGGCTTGGAAGCTATCCGCGCAATCGCCTTCGTCGTCCGTGACCGGGACTGGGGCACACTGTACCCTAACATAGACAACGAACAGATCAGCCAAACGCCGACAGGCCTTCGGCTGACCTATGATGCAGCTTACAAAATGGTGATGGCCGGCTGGATGTGACGGTAGCGCTCACTGTCGATGCCGAGGAGATGCAACGTTCCGCTGTCGGCCGGGCGGCGGGCACGTTTGAGACCAACCGTTCAGGCTTCTCAGTACTCCACCCGATCAATGGCGTCGCGCGGCACCATATTCGCGTCGGCCACAGCGATGGCTCGAACGAGGATTTGGTGTTCTCCGAATTGATCGCCCTCTGACAACCCTTCGTCGATATTACGTCGATCTCCCACATCGCCGGAAGCAATCGCGTCACATGCACCTTCTCGGGCGACACGTTTGAAATGGAAGATCAACGCCAGTGGGGGGATGCTTCCTTCAAAGCCTACAACCGTCCTCTGGCAAAGCCTTGGCCATATCGGATCGCCGATGGTGAGTTGCTGGAGCAGACAGTCACACTGAATTGGGCTCCCTCCGGTGCTGAAGCCGTGGTAGCGGAGGCACATCCCTCAGAGAGCGAAGCGCTTTTTCCTCAAACTGCGCTGGTGATCACACCAGAGGACGCGTGGCGCCTTGCCGACCACCCAGAAGATCTGGCTGTGGTCTCACCACAGCGTCTCCTTTGTCAGCTGGATACGACGGTCGGAGACGCAACTCCGCAGTTTGCCGCGTTCGCCGCCGCGCAAGCCGCCTGCACGGACACGGAATTCGATCTCGAACTTGTCTGCCTGGGGCAGGACGATCCGTTTGTGGGAATGCCGCACATTGCATCCCTCCTTGCCGGCTCCGGCTTCAGTCCGGCCAGTATACTGATCTGTCCGTCGGTGGTTCGCAGTTCAACGCCGCCCGGATCCGACTGGACGCCCTGCGCCCCCCTGCGACCATTCATGCGGCTGCAACCAAGGCGTTTCCCGAAGTGAAGCCGGGCGGCGAAATGGTCAGCTTTTTCCCCGAACTTAATCGCAAGCGACCTCCAATTGAGATGCTGGATTTCGTAAGCCACGGACTATGGCCCATCGTCCACGCCGCCGACGACCTGTCGGTCATGGAGACGCTGGAGGCGATCCCGCACATAACCCGTTCTGCCCGCGTCAACATCGGCGACCGGGACTATCGCATCGGACCCGCCACGATCGCCATGCGCCAGAATCCGTACGGCAACCGCACCATTCCCAAACCATCAAGCAAACGCCTGTGCTTGACAGATGACGACCAGCGCCATCGCGCGCGTTTCGGAGCCAGTTATTGCATAGGCCTCGCAGCAGCCCTGGCTCCAGCCGGTGTCACCGTGTGGACACTGGCGTTCCTCTACGGTCCCCGAGGCGTCGTTGCGGAGGACGGTAGCTGGCCCGTCACCGAGGCACTGAAAGCCCTCTCCGGGCTGGCCGGACTTCCTGTTCACTCCTCCCGGATCGACCAAGGTGTCGCGAGTTTGCATGTCGGCAAAGTGGAATTGGTCGCGAACCTCACGCAGGCAAACTTGGACGGCCTGCCACCCTATGCGTGGCGCGTCGACCAACAGCTCGGTTCAACCCGGTAAAATCTTCTCTGTAAGGCCCGGATTATCAGAGATCTGCTAGTCGAATCCACGTTCCATTCGCTTGCGAGGATGCAACACACCCTTCAATGAAACGCAGCCCGTCCACCCCATCTGCTATCGTAGGATACAGGCATTCGGAAGGAACCGGCCGTCCGTCCCGTCGGGCCTGAATGGCATCGGCGGCCTCGTTGTAGATTGTGGCGAACCCTTCCAGGTATCCCTCCGGGTGGCCACCGGGAATGCGGGATACCCTGGCAGCAGCCTCTCCGGCACCGGCGCCGGCTCGTGTAAGCAGGCGTTTGGGCTCACCCAGCGGGGTGTACCAAAGGTAGTTCGGATCTTCCTGCGACCATTCCAACCCGCCCTTCTCGCCATATACACGCAAGCGTAGGGCGTTTTCGTTGCCAGGTGCAACCTGACTGCACCAGAGCATGCCCTTGGCGCCTCCCGAGAACCTCAACATGACATGTCCGTTGTCATCAACCCGTCGGCCGGGCACGAAAGCGTCCAGATCGGCAGCCAATTCCTCCACCTCAAGGCCGGTAACGAAGCATGCGAGATTGAAAGCATGGCTGCCGATATCGCCGGTAGAACCCCCGGCGCCGGAACGGGCAGGATCGGTACGCCATCCAGCTTGTTTCTGGCCGCTGGCTTCAAGATCCGCACTCAGCCAATCCTGCGCATACTCAACCTGTACCACCCGAAGCCGGCCCAGAGCACCTGTCGCGACCATCTCCCGCGCCTGCCGGATCATCGGATAGCCGGTATAATTGTGAGTGAGAATGAACAGCGCATCACTATTCGCGGCCGCCTCCGCAAGGGCCTTGGCGTCAGCAAGACTGGACGTCAGCGGCTTGTCACAAATGACATGAATGCCGCACATGAGGAAAGCCTTCGCTGCCGGGAAGTGCATGTGGTTGGGGGTGACGACAGACACAGCTTCGATACCATCGTCACGATCGGCCTCTTTCGCAGCCATTGCATCGTAGTCATCATAGATCCGGTCCGCAGCGAGCCCCAGATCCTCTCCGGACGCACGCGCCTTCTCCGGCGTCGACGACAGTGCGCCGGCGACAAGGTCGAACCGGTCGTCGATCCGCGCGGCGATGCGATGCACGCCGCCGATGAACGCATCGCGCCCGCCGCCGACCATGCCGAGACGTATCCGTTTGTTACTCATGTTCCCCTCCCCGAAATGCAACGACGCTTCCCCGCGTTATCGCCGGAAAGCGCCGTCTCCTTCATCTTTCACGGCCATCGGCTTCCCAGCCTGTACCGCGCCTTCACGTTTGCTGAAAAATCTTTCATTTTTCTTAAAATATCCCCGCCGGAGGCATCTACCCTCCGGCGCCACGCCGGGTTCCCGCGTCGCAGTGGATATTTGCGGAAAGATGATGGTCACAGGCCGAGCATCTTCCGGTTTGCCGCATCGTCCGCACCGCCGCCGGCAAAATCGTCGAAGGCGTGATCGGTGACGCGGATGATCTGGTCCTTGACGAACTGCGCGCCTTCGCGGGCCCCGTCCTCGGGGTGTTTCAGGGCGCATTCCCATTCGACCACGGCCCAGCCCGCGAAATCGTTGGCGGCCATCTTGGCGAAGATCGCCTTGAAATCGACCTGCCCGTCGCCGAGCGAGCGGAAGCGGCCCGCGCGGTCGACCCAGCTCTGGTAGCCGCCATAGACGCCCTGGCGGCCCGTTGGGTTCAGTTCCGCGTCCTTGACGTGGAACATGCGGATCCGGTCCTTGTAGATGTCGATATTGTCGAGATAGTCTAGATGCTGCAGCACGTAGTGGCTGGGATCGTACAGCATGTTGGCGCGGGCGTGGTTGTTCACGCGTTCGAGGAACATCTCGTAGGTGATGCCGTCGTGCAGGTCCTCGCCCGGGTGGATCTCGTAGCAGATGTCCACCCCGCAGGCCTCGGCATGGTCGAGGATCGGGCGCCAGCGTTTGGCGAGTTCGTCGAACGCCGCTTCCACGAGCCCTGCGGGGCGCTGCGGCCACGGGTAGACGTATGGCCAGGCCAGCGCACCCGAGAAGGAGGCCATTTCCGTCAGGCCCATCCGCTTGCTGGCGGTGAGCGCCAGTTTCACCTGCGCGACCGCCCATTCCTGCCGGGCGGCCGGGTTGCCGTGCACACTCTCGGCAGCGAAGCCGTCGAAGGCCGTGTCGTAGGCGGGGTGAACCGCAACGAGCTGGCCCTGAAGATGCGTGGACAGCTCCGTCACCTCCACGCCGTTGGCCTTCGCCGTGCCGAGGATTTCGTCGCAGTAGTCCTGCGAGTCCGCGGCTTTGGCGAGATCGAAGAGCCGGCCGTCCCAGCTCGGCAGCTGCACGCCCAGATAGCCGCAGTCGGCCGCCCACTTGGTGATGGCGTCCCAGCTGTTGAACGGGGCTTCGTCGCCTGCAAATTGGGCGAGGAAGAGGCCGGGGCCCTTGATCGTTTTCATGGCTGCATTCCCTTTCTTCAGACGTAGCGGTTGACGATATTCTCCAGCGCTTCCTGCCGTCCGGAAACCGGCTGCGGGTTGATGCCGCCCTCGACCTTCGCGGCAAGACTCTCGAGGTCCATTCCTGCCTGGATCTCGGTGCCAATGCCATCGTCCCAGCCCGCATAGCGGGCCTTGAGTGGCGTCTCCAGTGCACCGTCTTCCAGCATTGCCGCCGCCGCCTTGAGGCCGCGGGCGCAGCAATCCATGCCGCCGATGTGCCCGATCAGCAAGTCCTGCGGATCGATGGATTGGCGCCGAAGCTTGGAATCGAAATTGGTTCCGCCCGTACCGAGCCCGCCATTCTTCAGGATCTCGTAATAGGCCAGTGCCATTTCCGGCACGTTGTTCGGGAACTGGTCCGTATCCCAGCCAGACTGGTAGTCGTTGCGGTTCATGTCGATCGAACCGAGGATGCCGAGGGCACGGGCGAGGTGCAACTCGTGCTCGAAACTGTGGCCGGCGAGGATCGCGTGACCCTGCTCGATGTTCAACTTCACCTCGTTTTCCAGTCCGTGACGCTTTAGGAACCCATAGACGGTGGCGACATCGTAATCGTACTGATGTTTGGTCGGCTCCTGAGGCTTTGGCTCGATCAGGATCGTGCCCCTGAAGCCGATCTTGTGCTTGTAGTCCACGACCATGTTGAGGAAACGACCTGCTTGCGCATCCTCGCGGCCAATGTCGGTGTTGAGCAGCGTTTCGTAGCCTTCCCGTCCGCCCCAGAGGACATAGTTCTCGCCACCGAGCCGATGGGTGGCGTCGATGCACGTCTTCACCGTCGCCGCAGCAAATGCGAAGACCTCAGGGTCCGGATTTGTGGCCGCGCCGGACATGTAGCGGCGGTGAGAGAACAGGTTGGCCGTGCCCCAGAGCAGCTTCGTGCCGGTCTCCTCCATCTTCGGTCCGAAATAGTCGACAATTGCGTTCAGGTTGGATGTATTCTCGGCGAAGTCGGTGCCTTCAGGGCGGATGTCTGCATCGTGGAAGCAGAAATATGGTGCACCAAGCAGCGAGAACATCTCGAACGCCACGTCGGCCTTCCGGCGCGCGTGGTCAAGTGTGTCTCCGTACCACGGCCGTTCGAAAGTCTGGCCGCCGAACGGGTCGCCACCGGGCCAGACAAGGCTGTGCCAATAGGCGACGGCAAAACGCAGGTGTTCTTTCAACGTCTTGCCCAAGACCACTTCTTCGGGATTGTAGTGGCGATATGCAAGTTCGTTGGTGCTGTCAGGCCCTTCGTATTGGATAGGGGTGATGTCTCCAAAAAATCCGGTGGTCATCTGGGTAGTCCTTTCACGGCAGGATAGAGTGCGCGATAGCGTGCATATGCGGATTTGTAAGCCTCCGAGAGGGAAGCGACGGGATCAATGCTTGCCGCGACCGGCGGCGGCGTACAGACATCGGTGACAGAAGCGCCGGTGGCGGCGATCAGGCCAAGCCGGGCCGCCCCGAATGCGCCCCCGAAGTCACCGTCCTGCGGCACGTCAATGGGCATGTCCAGGATCGTTGCGAGCATCTTCAACCAGAGCGATGAGCGGGAACCGCCGCCGACTGCCATGAGCCGTCGCGGTGCCGCCCCGGCAGATGAAAGCGCCGCGAGGTTGTCAGCAAGCGCGAAACTTATGCCCTCGAGAACAGCCTCGGTCATCACGCCGGCGTCCGTTTCATGTCCCAAACCAACGAAAGCGCCGCGAATTTCTGCATCATTATGCGGAGTCCGTTCGCCGGCGAGGTAGGGGAGGCAAGTGAGGCCGGTCGGGCCGTTCAGTTCTGAACCCAGCCCATCGACAAGCTTCGCGGCTTCCTGGCCGACAAGACCCGAGAACCAATTGAGTGTGTCGGTCGCAGAGAGAATGACACCCATCTGGTGCCATTGTCCGGGTACGGAGTGACAGAAGGCGTGCACGGCGCTGGCCGGATCAGGCGAAAAGCGGGCGTTGGACACGAACACGACACCCGAAGTGCCAAGCGAGACAAACCCGGCATCGGGCGTGACTGTGCCCATACCGACGGCTGACGCTGCATTGTCACCACCACCACCGGCAACGACGGCTCGCTGCATCCCGAACCGACTCGCGAGATCTGGGCGCAACGTACCGGAAACTTCCGTACCTTCGACAAGGCGCGGCATGTGCGCCTCCGACAGGTCTGTCGCACCAAGCAGTTCGCTCGACCACGCACGGGCGCCAACGTCGAGCCAACTGGTGCCGGCGCTGTCTGACATGTCCGAAACGGACTCTCCCGTCAGCCAAAGACGAAGATAGTCCTTGGGTAGCAGCACACGCGCTGCCTTGGAAAAAAGCTCGGGCTCATTCGTTCTCATCCAGGCGAGTTTGGGCGCCGTGAAGCCTGGGAACACGATGTTTCCAGTAATGGACCGAAACCGTGGATCGGCGTCCAGTTCCGCCGCTTCCTTGTGGGATCGGGTGTCATTCCAGAGGATCGCAGGGCGCAGTGGCTTATCGGTAGAATCAAGAACGGTTGCTCCATGCATCTGACCGGAAAGTCCTATGCCAGCGACAGCGGCCAGCAAATTGGGGTGTTCGGTCTGCAATTCACTCAGCACGGCTTCGGCCGCCGTGATCCAGTCCCAGGGGTCCTGTTCGGACCAGCCGGGATGCGGGCGCTTCACTGCAAGAGGCGCGGTGGCAGAGGCTGCCACGACCTGATTTTCGTCGATCAGGACAGCCTTCAGGCCGGACGTCCCAAGATCGAGGCCAAGATACATCAAAGTTTGCTTTCTGTTTCAATTAGAGGCGGGATCGTATCGCGAAGGAAGATTTCCGTTCGGATTTCGGCGTCAAGCGGATCAACTGGCGTACCGTCAATCAGTGAACGGGACAGTCGAATGCAAGCATCGACCTCCCGCCGGGTGCTTTGATGGATCACGGCGTCGAACATACCTTCGCGGAGAGCCGTACGTGCCGTGCCTGTCAATTCATGCGCAATGACTTTCGGGCGGGCAGAGGTGCTGAGAAGCGCCGCAACGACGCCACGAGTGCCAGCCCCGAGGCTGTAGATTCCGGCAAGATCAGGGTGTTGCTTGAGGCATTCACCCAAGAGGCCGGCAGCGCGTTTTTCATCGTCCTGGCCTTCCAGGACCGCGACGACAGCAGAACTTGGAAATTCGTTGGACAGAACGGCCTCGAAACCGCGCAACCTGTCCTGGTGATCCCTCAACCGCAGCGAGCCTGCCAGTACGGCGATTTTGGCTCTGCTCTCACCGGCAGTAAACCGTCCCAACAGCGAGGCGGCGGCGCGACCTGCCATGGTATTTGCGATACCAATATAGTGCTTGCGGCCACTGCCTGGCAGATCAGAAATGAGCGTAAGCGTCGGGACTCCTTCGCCAGCAAGGCGTTCGATCTCCAATGAGATTTCCGGGTGATCCGTGCCCACAATCACCACGCTGTTGGTGGTTTCCGCAGAATGCTTGCGTAACGCTTCGCTCAAGGCGGCACCATCGAAGGGCGGAACACGTTCGAGTGTGATTGCCAGCCTCTCCGACAAGCCTGCCCGAGCGCGCTGTTCCACCTCCGTGCAAAGCGAATGCAGAAAGCTGCTGTCACCTTCCGGCAGGATGAACGCGATGCGATAAACCCGGCCGCTGGCCAGGTTGGCGGCGGAAATGTCGCGCACATAACCGATGTCCTGCACAACCTTCTGCACAGCTTCCACCGTGGCGGGCCTGACACCCGAGCGGTGATTCAGAACGCGATCTACAGTCGCAAGACTGAATCCCGACACCCGCGCAATATCGTGAACCGTTGGCCTTCGCATCTCTCCCCGCCGGTGGTGCTTATTATTCTAGCCACCTTGTGAGGTACGTTAGTCAAATCACTCCGGGAATGCAACCAAATTGCTCATTAACCGGGTGTCGACGTCGCATCTTCATCTCTGCCGGTGCTCCGCCGCTGTGACAGTTCAACGGCGAGATGTTCGGGAGCGAAGACCGCCGCGGGGTCGTCGATGCGGGCCATTATTAGGCGCATTGCTCGAATGCCGATCTGCCGCCGTGGAGTACGGACGGAGGTGAGGCTTGGAGACGTAAAGGCCATAAATTCCACATCGTTGAAACCGCAGATACCGAAGCGGTTGGGAACATCCAGCCCCTGTCGCTGGCAGGCAAACAGCGCGCCAAGAGCGAGGTCGTCGTTGTTGCAGAGCACCGCGTCGGCCTTCGGGTCGACCCTCAGGAGGTCGAGCAACTGGCGAGAGCCGAGCCCTACAGACGACTGGTCGGGGCTGAAGAGCACGCGGGCAGGATCGAACAGCCCCAGTTGTTCAAGCGAATCCCTGAAGCCCGACTGCCGCCGGACGGATCGCGGATCCTGACGCGCCCCAAGAAAACCGATACGTCTGTAACCCTGCTCTGCCAGGTGCCGGGCAGCCAGCGCCCCGGCAGCGGCATGATCGAAGCCCACCATCATATCGAGCGGATCAGGGCCGGTTTCGGTGATCTGCACCACCGGACAAGGTGCGGAACGCAGGAGCTTTCGGGTTGCTTCAGACTGGTCAATACCAGTTACGATCAACCCGGCGGGCCGCTGGGAAAGGAAAATCCTCAGCAAGCGCTCTTCTTCATCCTGACTGTAGCGGGAGTTGGAAATCTGAACCTGCAAGCCACCCTCTTCGGCAACATCGTAGATGCCCCGCAACGTACCGAGAAAGACCTTGTTGGTAACAGAAGGCAGGATAACACCGACCACATTTGAATTGCGGGAGGCCAGCGTGGAGGCTGCAGCATCCGGCAGATAGTCCAGTTCACGGATTGCTTCCTCCACGCGTGCACGGGTGGCGGCCTGCACCCTGTCAGGTGTGCGAAGCGCACGAGAAACGGTAATGGCACTGACGCCGGCGCGGGCCGCAACATCGGCGATTGTCGTACGTCCGGTGCTGCGGGGGCGTTTGGTCATTTGCTGGCTTCTGACGGCGTGTGGTCAGGTGAGCCTAGTGAAGCGGATCGCCAGAATCCAGACTCAGTGCTCACGCAGCAGCCGTGTTTTCTGCCGGTTCCAATCCCGTTTTTTCTCTGTCTCGCGCTTGTCGGCGACCTTCTTGCCTTTGGCCACGCCAAGCTTCACCTTCGCCAGGCCCTTGCCATTGAAATAAAGGGACAGCGGTACAAGCGTCATACCCTCGCGTCCCACAGCATTCCAAAGGCGGGAAAGTTCCCGCTTCGAAACCAGCAACTTGCGGCGTCGGCGCTCATCATGGCCGAAGGTCTTAGCCTTATCGTAGCCTTCGATATGTGCATTCACCAACCACAGCTCACCCTCTTTCACCTCAGCATAGCTTTCGGTGATCTGGGCATTTCCTTCCCTCAGAGATTTGACCTCGGAGCCTTCGAGCATGATGCCACATTCGAGATCACTCTCGATTGCATAGTTATACCGTGCCTTGCGGTTCTCCGCGATCGTGCGGGCGTTGGGTTTGCTGGGTTTCGTGGCCATGGCTGCCCATTTAAGCGCGGTGCGGGGGCAAGTCCAGTGGCTAGACCTGCTCCGCCGCTTCCGCAGCCAGTTCCGGCAGGCGTTCGTTGCCCTCCGGGCCGACAAAGACATAGGCAGCTGTATCCGTTCGCCACGTCGCCATCGTTACCCCCTCAAAATCCGTACTGCCGATGCCATCCGTCGCTCCGTTGCCGCTTTGCAGGAAACACAACGCAAAGACCGTGCCGTCCTCGGCCTTGTAGAGCAATTGTGCCACCGGCTTTCCGCCAGCTACCAGAAGGCGGGCACCCTCGAACGTGATGCCCTGTGCCGAAAGGTCGGGGATCGAAAAAGGCACGCCAGTGCGTGCGCCAATCCACTCTACAATATGGGCAGCCTCTTCCGGCGGAACTTCCGCGAGATGACGCGATTCCTGAGCATATACGCGGTGGTAATCCGCGACGTCGGCCATCCACCCCCGTTGGGCCACCACGGTCTTTTCTGGCGCGAGCGTATAACCGGCATAACCGGAGAGCAGGCCGGTGACGGCCAGAGCCGCAATTCCGGCCGCGATTGCGCCAAATCCCCAGCGGCCCGGCGCGGACGGAAGGTTGGCTGCCTCCGGTGTCGTCGCTGATGATGGTTCCTCGGGGTCGGCGATGCTGCGCACGAGATCCAAGGGCACCGGCTCGGAAAGAAGATCGTCAAATGCTGCCTTGAGAGCGTCATCGGTCGATTGCAGGCTTTCCAGCTCTGCCGCGATCTCAGGATCCTTTTCGGCCAGCAGTGCGACCGCATCACTTTCCGCGGGACTGAGTTCACCATCCAGGAAGGCGCTCAAGCGGGCGCGAAGCGTATCGTTCAACTCGGTCAATTCGCTCCTCCTTCCAGTTGGGCGCGCAACCTCTGGCGCGCAGTCGACATCCTGCTCATCACGGTGCCGATGGGAATGCCCAAGATCTCCGCCGTTTCCTTGTAGCTTCGCCCTTCCACGCTCACCAGCAGAAGAACGCTGGAAAGGCCTTCTGGCAGTGCCATCACCATAGCAATGATCTGGTTGCCATAGGTTTCCTCGTGGCCGTCGACGTCCGTCCGCAACTCGGGCGCTTCTGCTGCCTCGACCTGACCTTCGCCCATACGCACATTGCGCTTCCGGATTTCGGACACCCACGTATTGCGCAGTATGGTGTACATCCAGCTGTCGAGCCGCATTTCCTGCCGAAATTGCGTGTGCCGTTCAATTGCCTTGATACACCCAATCTGGACCAAGTCGTCAGCATCCGGACGATTGCGCGTCAGCGTCAGAGCAAAACGCCGCAACTGCGGAAGCAAGGCAACGACATTGGCGCGGAACGCCTTTTCGCCATCCATTTTGTCAGCTACCCCAAAGCCCACTATTCCCCGGTTCCGAAACCTTGTTTCACAGTGGGGAGGGTGCTGGCAACCGCCGAGGTATGGCCCCGGCGATTGAAATGCGATTGCCGTGGCAATCATCACGACTTTGCTCAGTAAGTGCTCGGCGTACCGGACAGCGCCATCTTTAGCGATGCGTAAGCCCAGGTATCACGTCCGCCGCGGGCATTGATCTCTCGCAACTGCGCCTCGGCAGCGTCGAAATCCCCCTGCTGGATAAACGCCTGGCCCATATAGGAGCGGACAAGAACATAGTCCGGGTTCCGGTCGAGCGCCGCGCGGTAATAGGACATACCGACGTCCATGCGCCCAGCCTTGCGATTGGCAAAACCCTTGTAGTTCAGAATGCGCGGGTCGTTCTGATCTTCGGCGGCAGCGAGGACAATCAGGGCGTTTTCGTACTGTCCATCATAGGCAAGTTCGCGCGCCGCTTCGTAGCGCTGATCGTCAGACAGGTTGCTCTCGCGGGCATCCACGCATTTACGCGTCTTGGGGTCGAAAACCTGCGCGCTCGTGCACTGCGTTGTCGTGGCTGTAGGTTTCGGCGGTGTCGTGTCGTCAGACCCGGCAGCGAACGCGATTGTTGCAGTGGTGGCGAAGACGGCTGCGAGGCCGGAAATCTTGGCAAAAGTCATGTCAGTTCCCTTTCGTTAGCGCGGCGGGCTCCAATGCTGCCGTCAATGAAGCTACGTTTGGGAACCGATTTTTATTCGGTTTCGGGCAAATAAAAGTTTTCCCGCCCTGACAAGATCAAAAATCTTGTTCAGGGACAGGAGCTTACGATACTACAATTTCTGTGTTCAGTTGATGAGACCGGCGTGGCGCATTGCATCCTGCATCAGCACCTCGGTCGCCGCTTCGATGTTGACCATCGGTGAGCGAACCTCATCCGAGCATTTGCCGAGCAGCTTCAGCGCATATTTTGTCGGACTCGGACTGGGCTCCAGGAAGGCCGCGCGGTGGAGCGGCAACAGCTTGTCCTGATAGCTCAAGGCCAACGGCCAGTCCCCGGCCATCATCGCCTCCTGAAATTCAGCGCAGAGACGAGGAGCGATGTTGGCCACCACCGAAATGCAGCCAACGCCGCCATGGACGTTGAAGCCCAGCGCGGAGGCATCCTCGCCGGAAAGTTGGATAAAGTCCCTGCCACAAGTCGCCCGCTGGTCAGAGACGCGCGTTACGTCCCCGGTCGCGTCTTTCACGCCGATGATACGCGGCAGTTTGGCCAGTTCCCCCATCGTCACCGGCGTCATGTCGATTATCGAACGTCCGGGGATGTTATAGATAATAATCGGCAGGTTGGACGCGTCGTGCAGGATCTGGAAATGCTGTTTCAGCCCGCGCTGGTTCGGCTTGTTGTAGTACGGGGTGACGACCAAAGCAGCATCGGCACCCACCCTTTCCGCGAACTGGACGAACCGCAGTGCCTCTTCGGTGCTATTTGAGCCGGCACCGGCAATCACCGGCAAACGACCGTTGGATTGCTTGACCACGATCTCGATACAACGCTCGTGCTCCTCATGGGTGAGGGTGGGACTTTCAGCGGTGGTGCCGACGGGAACAAGGCCATGAGTACCTTCCTCGATGTGCCACTCCACCAGGGCCTTCAACGCATCTTCATCAACCTTGCCGTCCCGGAAGGGTGTGATGAGTGCGGGGAGAGATCCTTTGAACATGGCGGCACCTGTTGTCTTGCAATCGCCCTGATTGGGCCGCGCGACCGTAGCGACGAATTGATGTGCCTGCAAGGGAACGGGTGAAGACGAAGGCGATCCGCTGTGCTATTCTTCGCCAAACACAAAACCCGGAAGGGGTGAGCAGTATGATCCTGAAATCAGGGCGCCTGGTGGCGGCTTTTTTGCTGTGCTTTTGCGCCGCCGGGGCGGTGGCGAGTGATGGTCCGCGTATGGAACAGGTTATGGAGGCAATTTCACAGCGAGACTACCCGTTGGCAGAGAGGCTGGCCGAAGCCATTCCGGGGCGGGAGGCACATGACATCGTATTGTGGCACCGTCTGAGACAGGGCGACGGTGTCTGGCAGGAATACACCGATTTCCTGCAGCGCAATCCCGACTGGCCTGGATTGACCTATCTGCGCAAACGCGGAGAGGCTGTCTTGCCGGTCGGGCTCTCGGCGCAGCAGTATCGAGGCTTTTTCGCGGGCGGACACCCGCAGACAGGTCGAGGCGCGCTGATCTTTGCACGTGCGCTGGGCGAGACGGAAGGGAAGCCGGTGTTGCTACGGGCATGGCGAAGCCTGCCGCTGACTCAGATGGAACGGGAGACCTTTCAGAAAAACCACATGAAAACGATCGCCCCTGAAACCGTCACCAGGCTGGAGAATATGCTCTGGACCGGGAGGCCGGATCAAGCCGAGGCGCTTCTGCCCCTTGTGAGTAAGGACACGGCCCTGCTGGCAAGGGCACGCATCCTTCTGCAGCAGGACAAACCCGGTGTCGATGCCGCGATCAAGGCAGTGCCGCCGAAACTCGCAAGTGACGCAGGACTGGCGCACGACCGGTTCGCGTGGAGAATGCGCAAGGACTACTACGACAGTTCCGAGGAACTCCTACGAGAGCGATCCGTTTCCACTGCAGCACTCGGTCAGCCGGAGGCTTGGGCCAACCGCCGCCGCCTGCTCGCGCGTCGTGCCCTTCGTCTGGACCGACCGCGAAATGCCTACAATCTGGCGAGCCAGCACTTCTTGACCGAAGGCAATGACTACGCCGATCTGGAGTGGCTGGCGGGTTACATAGCGCTGACCAGGCTGGACGATCCAGATCGCGCGGTCCGGCACTTCGAACGCTTCCGCTTGGCTGTAAAAACTCCGATCTCGCTGGGCCGTGCAGGCTACTGGATGGGTCGGGCATATGAGGCAGCCGCCAACCCCAGCGCCGCACGGGCGGCCTACGGGCTCGGAGCCGCATACCAGACAAGCTTTTACGGGCAATTGGCTGCAGAACAGGCGGGCCTGCCGGTAGACGGGGAGATGGTTACATCAGGCGCCCTGCCCGACTGGAAGGCCCGTGCTTTCATGGAAACCGGTCCAGTCAAGGCGGCGCTGCTGTTGCAACAGGCACATGAGGAACTGCTGATGCAGCGTTTCCTTCTGCACGTCGAAGAGAGTCTGGATGCCGAGGATAGCGCGGCCTTGGCTGCCCTTTCGCTTTCACTTGAACGTCCCTTCGCAGCTTTGAAGATCGCCAAACGGCAGGCCAATCTCGGCATCATTCTACCAGAGGCCTATTACCCGGTGACGGAATTGGCGGAGCAGGCAAGTTCCGGCCCGCTGAAGCCGGAACTGGTAAAAGCCATTGCCAGGCAGGAGAGCGAGTTGAATCCTTTTGCCATCAGCCCGGCGGGAGCACGTGGCCTCATGCAATTGATGCCGGGCACTGCCAAGAAGGTAGCGAACGATCTGGAAGTTGAGTACGACCTCGGTCGGCTGACGTCAGATCCCGAGTACAACGCCCGCCTTGGCACCGCCTATTTGGCCGAAATGATGGAGCGGTACGACAACTCCGTTCTACTCGCCGCTGCCGCCTATAACGCCGGCCCTCACCGTGCGGACCGCTGGATCTCGGACTACGGAGATCCGCGCAGCGCCGGGGTCGATCCGATTTGGTGGATCGAGAACATCCCTTACAGAGAGACCCGCAACTATGTGATGCGGGTTCTCGAATCCCTGCACGTTTATCGTGTGCGGATAAGCAATGAGGTACAGCCGATCGGCCTCGAGCGGGAACTTCGCATCAACTAGCCTTCGCCGCGCGGACTTGAGCGCGCCACAGCGCGTACAGGCCGGAACCGATGATCAGGCCTGCGCCGACAGCCGTCCAGAACTGCAACGTCTCACCGAACACGATCACACCAATGGCGGAGGCGAAGACGAGTTGAAGGTAGGCGAATGGCTGCACCGTACCGGCCTCGGCAACGGAGTAGGTCTTTATCAGCAGGAAATGACCTGAGGCACCGAAAATGCAGAGCACCACCATCCAGCCCCAATCGCCTGCCGTCGTCATTGGCTCCCAGAAAAAGGGCGCGGTCAGGGTGATAGCGATCGCCCCGGCGACACCGGTGTAGAAGAAACTTGTCTCCGCACTATCAGCGCGGGCGACGTAACGAGTAAGCAGGGCATAGAGCGCGAACATCAGGGTGGCCGTCAGGGAGATCAGTGCCTCCGGTGCGAATACAGCAAAGCCGGGGCGCAGAATTATCAAAACTCCGACGAAGCCAATCCCGATCGCAGTCCAACGCCGCCAGCCGAGGGATTCGCCCAGCACCGGCCCGGAAAGGGCCGCGACGATCAGCGGATAAGCCGCAAAGATTGCATGTGCCTCCACCAGTCCAAGCAGTTTGAAGCCGAGCACCATAACGCAGATTTCCGACACCAGCAGTACGCCGCGAAAAATCTGGACCTTCGGCATGCCTGATTTCGCGACGCGTCGCAGCCCACCCTTCAGCGATGCGCTGCGGGCAACAACGAATGCAGCGAAGAACCAGTAGCGGAAAATCACCACGATCATCACGTTGTAGGCTTCGGCCAGATGCTTGGAAATGCCATCCTGTGCCGCGAAAACAAACATGGTAGCGATCATCAAAGTGATGCCGAGGCGGGCATTGTTGGTCATCGTGGCAGGCGGCCTTGTGTCATATGCCGCTTGCTGCCGAATCCGGGAACGCGGGCTACTTCAAAGCCGGCTGATGCCAGTTTTTGGCGAACATGACCAGCGGCGGAATAAGAAGCACAGGTTCCACCCGGGCAAGTATGGTTCGCGACTTCGGCCAGCAACTGCGCCTCCCACAATTCCGGATTGCGGGCAGGGCTGAACCCATCGAGAAACCATGCATCCGCCTGCCCCGGCCATACAGGCAGGGTATCGCGGGCATCACCTGCAATGATGTGAAGCTCCATCCTGGGTAGGCTGATTCTCCGCTCACCTAAGCCCCAGCCTGCCAGCATCGGTGCCGCGAGGTCTGCGATGCTGGTAAAGGGTGCAAGGGCGCGGGCCATATCTTCATGCGTAAGTGGATAAGCCTCAAAACTGGTAAACTTCAGAGTGCCGCTTACCCCGCTCGCCCGCCAGCATTCCAGCGCTGCCAGGGCATTCAGCCCCGTGCCGAAACCAAGTTCGGCGATATGGAAACCATCTCGAAAGCGTGCCGGCAGATCGTTGCCGCGCAGGAAGACATGGCGGGTCTCTTCGAGGCCATCGGCAAGCGAGTAATAAGGATCATCAAACCGAGTGGAGATGGGCACCTCACCTTCACGCCACTCCAGATCTGCCGTTCCATGTTTGCTCCCGTGGTCATTCATCGCTACACCCCGACTATCGCACCAGCATGGGGAGGGGGCCGCAGCTTGGCAACGCGGAAATCGGATGTCATCATCGTCGGCGCCGGAATTTTCGGTCTGTCGGTGGCCTTCGCGTTGTTGCAGCGCGGAATGGCAGTCGTCGTGCTGGAGGCACGACAGATCGGTGCCGGAGCCAGCGGCGGCATCGTCGGAGCATTGTCACCCCATGCGCCGGAGCGGTGGAACGAAAAGAAAGAGTTTCAGCTTAAGTCATTGTTTTTTCAACAGAATTTCTGGCGAGAAGTCCAGCAAGCGTCCAACATGGAAACCACATACGCTCGTACAGGCCGCCTGCTGCCTTTGCCCACCCTCGCGGCACGCGAGCTCGCAATCGAACGATCTCGAGGTGCCGCAGAACACTGGCAAGGACGTGCCGACTGGCAACTGGTAGATACGGCAGACGGCTGGTTGGCGTCGGAAATAATGTCCTGCGGTTGTGTGCGGGAAACTCTTTCCGCCCGACTGTTCCCGAGTGAGGCCATTGAATCCCTGGCGGCGGCCGTGCGGGCACTTGGGGGCGAAATCGTAGAGGAAACGGCAGTCGAAACGATCGAAAACGGACGCGTTTACAGTAGTTCCGCCGATTTCCAAGCGTCGTCGATCGTGGTTGCCGCCGGCGTCGCCGGCTTTGACCTTCTGAAGCCACTTGTCGGCTCCGCGCCCGGCAGCGGCGTCAAGGGTCAGGCCGCGCTGCTCGCCGCGCCGGCAACAGGCCGGGAGCCTCTGCTTTTTTACGACGGTGTCTACATCGTCCCCCACGGCGACAACAGAGTGGCCGTTGGCTCGACGTCCGAGAACCGGTTCGACGATGCCGGCAACACGGACGAGCGGCTCGACTCGGTCATTGATACGGCACAAAGTTTGTGCCCAAAACTGCGTGCTGCCAAAGTTCTGACCCGTTGGGCAGGTGTCCGACCGAAGGCGCGTAAGCGGGATCCGATGCTGGGTCCGGTTCCCGGACACTCCCATGTGTTCGTGGCCTTGGGCGGCTTCAAGATCGGATTTGGCATCGCTCCATTCGCAGGCAAGATCCTGGCCGATATGATTGCCGGTCGGTCATGTGACCTGCCGCGCAGTTTCGGTGTCGAAAGCCACATGGAGATCTAACTCGTGCCAACGCTTGACGGTCTCGACCATTTCGTACTGACAGTCACCGACCTGGCCGCGACGATTGCGTTCTATTCCGAGGCTCTCGGCATGCAGCACCTGCGTTTCACCGTCGCCGATGGGACCACCCGCCATGCCATGACGTTCGGGTCATACAAGATCAACCTGCACCCAGAAGATGCGCCATTCAGCCCACACGCTGCTTCGCCAACGGCAGGGACCGGTGACTTTTGTGTGCTGACTACGGACGATCTTGGCGACTGGCAGGCACACCTGCGAGCCGCAGGCATCGCTATAGAGGAAGCTCCTGTAAAGCGAACAGGCGCTCAAGGAACATTGATATCGATTTACATCAGGGACCCGGACGGCAATCTCATCGAGATCGCCAACTATCTGTGAGCACGGATTTCGGCCCGCAGTCCATCCATAAGTGTCGTGAGAATCTGGAAACTCTTCGGGTCGATCAAACGACCGTCTGCGCCAAATGCCTTGTTTGCACCAACAATCATCACCTCTGGCCCCTGCAGAACAATGGGCTGGAAGGGAGTCAGGCAGTGTCGCAGAGAAAACTGGCTACGGTCACCACCTGCACGCCCCGCAGCGCAGGACATGATCGCCACCGGTTTGCCTTTGAGCGGAGATTTTCCAGTGCGGCTCAGCCAGTCGAGCGCGTTTTTCAGCACCCCGGGCAAGTTCTTGTTGTACTCAGGCGTGGCGATGATCACGCCGTCGGCTTCGGCGATCTGTTCCGTGAGCAAGGCAACCCCTGCCGGAATACCCTCAGCCTCTTCAAGATCCCCGTCGTATAGGGGAAACCGGATTGACCCGAAGGTGAACCTGTCAGGCGCGAAGGCCCGCGCAGCCTCGTGCATCAGCTTGGTATTGGAAGAGTCCCTGCGCAACGCTCCGGAGAGGCCGAGGATAGAGTATGACATGAATACGTTTCCTTCGCGGAAAATTGCCTCTCGATGACCTATGCGTGTTCGTCTCTAAATTAAAGCCACCAATATATTGTGGATAAGTTTGCCTAAACATCCACATTCTGTGATGACTGCTTGACTCACCGAGGCTGCGATTGAATCCTTCCAACCAATCGCGGGAATCGCTCCAACAGCAGGCACTTATGCATTTCACTCGAATCCGCTTGCAGGGTTTCAAGAGCTTCGTCGACCAGACGGAGCTATCGATTGCACCCGGACTGACCGGTGTCGTCGGTCCGAACGGATGCGGCAAATCCAATCTGCTCGAAGCGTTGCGCTGGGTCATGGGCGAGAATCGCCCGACAGCCATGCGCGGTGGAGGTATGGAGGACGTCATCTTCGCCGGAGCCTCCTCCCGCCCGGCCCGTAATTTTGCCGAAGTCACGTTGCAACTAGACAACTCCGACAGGCTTGCGCCTCCAGGCTTCAACGACAGCGACGTCCTTGAGATCGTGCGGCGGATCACCCGCGATGTAGGGTCCGCCTACAAGACCAACGGCAAGGATGCACGGGCCCGCGACGTTCAAATGCTTTTCGCCGACGCCTCGACCGGCGCGCATTCGCCCGCGCTGGTTCGGCAGGGCCAGATCGCGGAACTTATCAACGCCAAACCAAAGGCGCGCCGACGCATCCTGGAGGAAGCGGCCGGTATCTCCGGTCTCTACCAGCGTCGTCACGAAGCGGAATTGAAGCTGCGTGGCGCAGAGACGAACCTCGCTCGCGTGGAGGACGTCACCGAGAGTCTGCAGTCACAGCTGAACTCTCTGGCCCGGCAAGCAAAACAGGCCGCACGTTACCGCGAGATCGCAGGGGACTTGCGGCGCATGGAGGCCATGCTGCTCTATCGCCGCTGGAAGGAAGCTGACGAGGCCCGCGCGGCGGCGGCGGCAACGTTGCGAGAAGCGATAAAACAGGCCGCACAAGCGCAGGGAAGCGCCTCGGAAAAGGCACGTGCGCGGGCGGAGGCGGAGGGGAAACTGCCACCGTTGCGCGAGGAAGAGGCGATTGCCGGAGCCGTTCTTCAGAGATTGCTGGTGGAACGGGATACACTTGACGAACAGGACAAGCGCGCGAAAGAGACTATCGCGACCTTGGAGTCCCGGATCGAACAACTGGCCCGCGACAGCGAGCGGGAAACGGGACTGAACCGTGATGCTGGAGAGGTAATTGCCAAGCTGACCTGGGAAAAGGAAGCCTTGGAGAAGGCTTCGGAGGGCCAGGACGAAGCGGTTGATGCGGCCCGTGCAGCGGCTCAGGAAGCGGGTGAAAGCCTTCAGAGCGCCGAAGCAGCACTGGATTCCGCTACGCAGGATGCTGCTCGGCTGTCTGCACGGCATCAGGCAGCTGAACGTCGGCGCGAGGAGGCGGAAAAACAGCTGGCCCGACTGACGGAAGCCGTGACCAAGGCCGAGACTGCCATGGCAGAAATCGCTGCGGAAATCGCTGCGGCCGATGCGCGAAACAAAGAGGCAATTCAGGCACTTGCGACAGCCCAAGAAACGGCGGAAGCGGCAGAAGCATCACTTTTGACTGCCGAGACGGGTCGGACCGATGCGCAGGCGCGCGAAGGCGAGGTCCGGGCGGTGCTGGCTGAAGCCGAGGGCATCGAAACGACGCTGAACGCGGAGATTTCTGCACTGGAAAGGCTGCTGGACCGCGAACGTGGCGACGGGCCGCAATTGCTTGATGCCGTGCGGGCCGAGGCCGGTTTCGAGCCTGCGCTCGGGGCTGCCTTGGGTGACGATCTGAAAGCCCCACTGGTGGATGACTCTGAAGGCTCGGGGTGGGTAACCCTGCCCGGCTACTCCCATGACAACGATCTGCCCGCTGGCGTATCGCCCTTGACAGCGCATGTGACGGCACCGGATGCGCTGGCACGTCGGTTGGGCCAGATCGGACTCGTAGACGCGTCCGAAGGGGCGAGGTATCAGCCCGATCTGCAACCGGGCCAGCGCCTGGTCAGCCGGGAGGGCGATGTTTGGCGTTGGGATGGTTACCGCGCAAGCGCCGAGGACGCCCCTTCGGCAGCAGCTCTGCGCCTGCAACAGATCAACCGACTGGACACACTGAAGAAATCGGGAGCGGAGGCGAAGGCGAAAGCCGATGTCGCACGGCAGGACTACGCCGCCCGCAAAGCCGCCCTCGAGGAAGCCCAGATGGCAGAGAAGGCTGCGCGCGAAGCACGCAGGCAAGCGGATGCGGCGTTGACGGAGGCGACACGGCGGGCCGGACGAACGGAAGGGGATCTTGGTACGCTGCAAGGGCGGCAAGAGACATTGCAGCTATCGCTGAAGGCGCGACAGGAAGACAGCGCGGCCGCAAAGGCGGTGCTAGCAGAGGCCGTAGACGGGTTGATCGCGGGCGATGACCTCGGGAAAGCGCGGGAAGTGGTTGAAGGCCACAAAGTGACGGTCGAGGCTGCGCGGCTGGCCATGATCGCCAAGCGGACGCGAGCGGACGAATTGCGGCGTGAGGGCGAGGCACGGACAAAACGGCGGCAGGAGATCATTAAAGAAGTAAGCGGTTGGCAACACAGGCTTAATTCGGCGCAGACACGAATCGCCGAATTTGAGAAACGCAGCGCGGAAAGCCAAGAGGCACTGAAGGAGGCGCGTAAAACTCCGGACGAGTTGGCCAGCAAGCGGGCGGAACTGGGCCACGGGATCGAGAAGGCGGAGACACGCAAGAAAGCTGCCGGCGATGCGCTGGCGGCGGGCGAAACGGCGCGGCGCGAAGCGGAGCAGGCGGAACGCGATGCAGAGCGAAGTGCCGGAGAAGCAAGGGAAAATCGGGCGCGAGCCGAAGCGCTGGAAGAGGCAGCGGAGGCACGGGTAAGCGATGCCGAGGAGCGGATCGCCGAAGAGATGGACGCCGCGCCGCAGGATCTGCTGGAACAGATCAAGGTCGATCCCGACGCGATGCCGTCGTCGGACGAGATCGAGAACGAGGTTCTGAAACTGCGGCGGCAGCGGGACGCGCTGGGGGCCGTGAACCTGCGGGCGGAAGAGGATGCACGCTCGGTGCAGGAAGAATTCGATACGCTGACGACCGAGAAAAGTGATCTGGAACAAGCGATTGGCAAGTTGCGCAGCGGGATTGCCAACCTCAACCGCGAGGGCCGGCAGCGGCTGTTGGACGCGTTCGAGCAGGTGAACACCAATTTCTCCATGCTGTTCAAGACGTTGTTCGGCGGTGGCGATGCCAACCTCGTGCTGGTGGAGAGCGATGACCCGCTGGAAGCGGGGCTGGAGATCATGTGCCAACCGCCGGGCAAGAAGCTGGCGACCCTGTCACTGCTGTCAGGTGGTGAGCAGACGCTGACGGCCATGTCTTTGATTTTCGCGGTTTTTTTGGCCAACCCGTCCCCGATCTGTGTGCTCGATGAGGTTGACGCGCCGCTGGATGATGCCAACGTGACCCGGTTCTGCGATCTGCTGGACGAGATGATCCAGCAGACCGACACGCGCTTTCTGATCATCACCCACCACGCGGTGACGATGAGCCGGATGGACAGGCTTTTCGGGGTGACGATGGCGGAACAGGGCGTCTCTCAACTGGTTTCGGTGGACCTGCGGCAGGCGGAAAAGCTGGTCGACGCCTGAGCCCGATTTCCGAATATGGATCTGGTATGGGTTTCGTATGGATTCAGTATTGCGAGTGTTTCCGTCAGGCACTGAACCGGTGAATAGGCAAAAACCGGACGCGGCTCTGCTTGTCCAACCTGCAGAACACGGTTGAGACCGCCTTCCACCGCACCCGGAAATGTCAGACCCGCCTCCCCATCTGGTGTGATCCCCGAAAGCGCACGTGACGTGTTACTGACAACATTTCCGTTGGTCGGCGCGCGAGGAAGTTTTCAAGGTGCCGCAGGATACGTTTTCATGGTGCCGCGTGTCTTGCACGGGTGTTGTACGTGTTTCTGACGGGTACGGAAGTGGCCACCTTATCGTAGTTTGATCTGTCCACGGCGCAATTGCGGTCTGTTTCGGCGCGACCGCTTCACGTCTCGGGCTCGGCTTCCGGCTTCTTTCGCCCCAGCATCGCGGGCACCAGAACCGTGAGGATCAGAAGTCGCATGACATGGGCGGCGGCCGTGAATCCGGGGTTTGCGCCAAGGACGATACCCATGGCGATCATCGTCTCCAGCCCGCCCGGAGCGAACGCGATGAGAACGTGGGCGACGGGCATATCAAGCAGGCGGGAGACTGGCACGGCGGCGACAAATGCCAACGAGACCGAGACACAGGTGATGGCGACACCGGCGGCGAAACACTGGCGCAAGGTCGCGAGGGTGATGCCGGAAAACCGCGAACCGATGAGCGTGCCCATGATGCAGAAGGCGGGCAGCGCCACCCATGCCGGCAGGCCGCCGTGGACGATGCCGGAGGCGTGGGCAGCGGTGGAGGTGAACAACCCGCCAAGCAACAGCGGCGCGGGCAGGCCGGTGCGCTTCAGCGCGAAACCGAGCGCGAGACTGACCGCAAGAATGGCAGCGAGGATCGGCAGCGACATTGTGCCATCGGCAGAGGTGAAGCTGGCGTTGACCTCGATGCCCAGAAACAGTGCCGCGAAGGGCACAACAAGGGTGAGGGCCAGCAGACGGACCGACTGAACGACGGAAATGCGGACGACATCGGCGCCGGCATCCATGCCCATGCTGATGACGAAGGAAAGATGGCCGGGCGAGGACGCGAGGATCGCCGTCTTGCGGTTGTCGCCGAACCAGCGGGTGAGCATGGCGCGGGAGAAAAAGAGGATCGCCCAGAGCATGATCGCCAGCGCGACGAAAGCGAGGGGCCATGTCAGCACGGCGGCTGTCGCCTCTTCGGTGATGCCCGCACCGATTGAGATGCCGATGACCACGAAGGCCGCATCGCGAAAGCGACTGTCGAGCGACAGTTGCAGCCCGGCGAGGCCGAGGATGGTGATGAAGATCGCCGGGCCGGTCAGCAGATAGACGGGCAGATGCAGGAAATAGCCGATCGTCGCCCCGATGGCGCCCAGGCAGAGCGCGATGAGGGTACGAAGGAGCGGGTTCGACGGCATGGCATGCCGCTATCACCTTTGCCGGGGAGGATAAAGAGGGCCAATTGCCGGTTTTCCGGGCAACGGTTGGAGATTGCGGCACGGCAGGCGGGCTGGAGGTTGACGGCACCGCGACATCCGGGCACGCGTCTGCCATGAGCGATGAAAACAACCCGATGAAGCGGTTGGGAGACTGGTCTTCCACCGCCACCCACCACAGCCCTGTCGAGGATGCACAGGGCATCGCCGCCGCCGTCGTGCTTACGGCGCTGGGCGTGGCGATGCTGGCGGAACTGGGATTGGTGACATCCGGCCTGGCCGGGCTGGCGCTGATCGGCCACGAGATTACCGGGCTGTCTATCGGGCTGCTGTTCTTCGTACTGAACGCGCCGTTCTACGCTTTCGCACTGTTGCAGATGGGCGCTGCCTTCACTGCCAAGACGGTGGCGGCGGTGGTGGCATTCTCCGTCGTCGTCGACTTGCAGGAACGGTTCGTGGCGTTCGAACGGATCGCACCTGTCTATGGCGCGATTGTCGCCGGGGTGCTGATCGGCATCGGCTTGCTGGCGGTGTTCAGGCATCGCGCCTCGCTGGGCGGTGTGGGCATTCTGGCTGTGTGGTTGCAAGACCGATATGGCTTTCGGGCGGGGTGGACACAGATGATCTATGACTTCATGCTGTTTCTGCTGGCGCTGGCAGTGCTGCCGCTGCGCGCCGTGGCGTTTTCGTTTCTGAGTGCGCTCGTTCTCAACCTGTTTCTGGCAATAAACCACCGGACGGACCGCTATATCGCCCGGTGAGAGGGGGATACATGCGGTATTTGATGATCGGTCTGGCGGCGCTGGGCGCGCCTGCGCTGGCTCAGGAGGCGCAGCAGCCGGAAGAGACGGTTGCCGTTGCGGTGAAGGAAAGCGTCGTCGCCGAGAAGTTCATGGTTGCCGCGGCCAACCCGCTGGCCGCTGAGGCCGGGCGCGAGATCCTGGCGCGGGGTGGCAGTGCCGCCGATGCGCTGGTGGCGGTGCAACTGGTGCTGAACCTGGTCGAGCCGCAATCCTCCGGCATCGGCGGTGGAGCGTTCGCGCTGTACTGGGATGCCGAGGCTGGGCTGGCCAGCTGGGACGGGCGCGAGAAAGCGCCAATGGCCGCGGACGAGAGTTACTGGCTGGGTGCGGATGGCGCGCCGGTGGGCTGGTGGGATGCGGTCGTGGGCGGCCGGTCCGTCGGCGTACCGGGGACACTGAGGCTGCTGGAGACGTTACACGCGGAGCACGGGCGGCTGGAGTGGGGCGAGTTGTTCCAGCCCGCGATCAGACTGGCGGAGACGGGCTTTGCCATTTCGCCGCGCATGGCAGCCAGCATCGCGAGCGCGCAGGAACAACAGCTGGACCTGTTTCCGGTGGCGCGGGAGTATTTCTTCGAGGCCGATGGCAGCCCGAAGGCGGAAGGCACGATTCTGAAAAATCCAGAATTCGCGGCGACGCTGAAGCTGCTCGCGGCCGAAGGCTCCGCACCGTTCTATGAGGGAGAGATCGCCGACGATATCGTTGCGGCGGTCAAGACCAATGTGAACCCCGGCATCCTGACGATGGAGGATCTGGCCGCCTACGAGGTGGTTGAACGGGAGCCGGTGTGCATGGCCTACCGCACCTACGAGGTGTGCGGCATGGGTCCACCTTCCTCCGGCGCGCTGACCGTGGGGCAGATCCTGGGGCAGTTGAACGCGTTCGAGATCGGAAATGCGCCGTCGGCGGAGGCGTGGCATCTGTATATCGAGGCGGCAAAGAACGCCTATGCCGACCGCGGCCTGTATATGGCTGACAGCGATTTCGTCGACATGCCAGAGGGGCTGCTGGACGATGACTACCTGGCCTCGCGGGCGGCGCTGATCGACCCGGACGCGGCAATGGAAAGTGCCAGCCCCGGAGAACCGCCGTGGGAGGAAACCAGGCTTTGGGCACCGGACAGGCAGGTGGAACGGCCGGGCACCAGCCATATCTCGATTGTCGACGGATTCGGCGATATGCTTTCGATCACCACGACGATCGAGACGGGCTTCGGCAGCCGCGTGATGGTGCGGGGTTTCCTGCTGAACAACGAACTGACGGATTTCAGCCGGGCTCCCGAAGAGGACGGCAAGCCGATCGCCAACCGTGTGGAAGGCGGCAAGCGGCCCCGGTCCTCCATGGCGCCGACAATCGTGCTGGAGGACGGCGCGCCGGTCCTGCTGATCGGCAGCCCGGGGGGCAGCCGCATCATCAATTACGTGGCGGGTGCGCTGGTGCGGATCCTCGACTGGGGTATGGACCCGCAGGAGGCACTGAACGCGGGCCATGTCGTCAACCGCAACGGTGCCACCGACCTGGAGGAAGGGACGGAAGCGGCAGAGCTGGCGTCGGCGCTGGAAGCGCTGGGGCATGAGGTGAACATAGCCAATCTCAACTCGGGCCTGCACGCGATCCTGTTGGAAGGCGGCAAGCTGATCGGCGCGGCGGACCCGCGGCGGGAGGGTGTCGCTGTCGGAGAGTGACAGCGGGATACAGGGCGGCGGGTGGTGCAGGGACGGGCGGACCGGTCGCAGTAGGCACCCGGCTCTGACTGAGCATCGAAGATGTCTTCGCAATCAGCGCAGGCATTTTCGGCTTGCTTGATGCCATTCATTTCCATATTTCATGAATTATGGAAAAGAATCACGCCATCAATTCTCTGGCCGCACTGGCGCATGACATGCGGATCGACATTTTTCGCCTGCTGGTAAAGGCCGGCGCCGATGGGTTGGCCGCCGGTGAGATCGCGCAGTCGCTGGACGTACGGTCGAACACATTGTCCAACAACCTGAATATCCTTGCGCGCTCCGGGCTTGTCCGCTCCGCCCGCGAGGGGCGTTCCATACGCTATTTCGCACGGGTGGATGGGATGCAGAATCTGCTCGGCTTCCTGATGGAAGACTGCTGCGGCGGACGGCCGGACTTGTGCGCAAAGGTGTTCGAGCAAATTGCCTGCAACATGGAGACGTGACCATGACCGACACCTACAACGTTCTGTTTCTCTGTACCGGCAATTCCGCGCGGTCGATCATCGCCGAGGCGATCCTGAACTCGGTTGGCGTCGGCAGGTTCGCGGCCTTCTCCGCCGGATCGGCCCCGAGGGGCGACGTTCACCCGGCAACTTTGCGGCTACTGGCACGGATGGAGCATGACACCGGCCAGTTGTGGTCAAAGAGCTGGGACGTGTTCGCCGGCAAGGACGCCCCTAAGATGGATTTCGTGTTCACGGTTTGCGATCAAGCAGCGGCGGAGACCTGCCCAGTCTGGCCCGGCCAGCCGATGAGCGCCCACTGGGGGCTGCCGGACCCGGTGGCGGTGACCGGTAGCGAGGCTGAGACAAGTCTCGCCTTCAGCGAAACCTACAGGATGCTGCACAATCGCATTTCGGCGTTCACCAGCCTGCCGGTCGCGGCGCTGGACCGTTTGTCGCTGCAACGGCGACTGGACGAGATCGGCAGGAACCGGACGCCTGCGGCGGCAAATTGAATCCGGAGTTCCATGAAATGACCGATACGACGCCCCCCGAACCGGAGGCTATGGGACGTTTCGAGCGGTTGCTGACGCTGTGGGTGGCGCTGGCAATGCTGGGTGGCATTGTCATCGGCGCGGCTGCGCCGGGGCTTGTAGGGGCGGTTGCGGCTGCGGAAATCGCCTCAATCAACCTCGTGGTGGCGGTGCTGATCTGGGCGATGGTCTATCCGATGATGGTTGGCGTCGATTTCGCCGCGGTCGCCGGGGTGGCGCGACAGCCGAAAGGACTGCTGGTGACGCTGGTGGTCAACTGGCTGATAAAGCCGTTCACCATGGCGGCGCTGGCGGTGCTGTTCTTCGACCATGTCTTCGCTCCCCTGATCGCGCCGGAGGATGCGGCGCAGTACATCGCGGGCCTTATCCTGCTCGGTGCTGCCCCGTGTACCGCCATGGTCTTCGTGTGGTCGCAACTGACGCGGGGCGATGCCACCTACACCCTGGTGCAAGTCTCGGTGAACGATCTGATCATGGTGGTGGCCTTCGCGCCGATTGTCGCTTTCCTGCTGGGTGTGACGGAAATTGCGGTGCCATGGGAAACTTTGGTGCTGGCCACGGTCCTCTACGTGTTGCTACCATTGCTGGCCGGTCTGGCGACGCGGCGGATGCTGGGATCGGCCGCGGCCATCGAGGCATTCTCCGCCCGCATCAAGCCGTGGTCGATGATCGGGCTGATCGCGACGGTGGTAATTCTGTTCGGCCTGCAGGGTGAGGTCATTCTGGACCGACCGCTGGTGATCGCGCTGATCGCGGTGCCGATCCTGATCCAGAGCTACGGGATCTTCGCCGTGGCCTATGGCGCCGCCTTCCTGCTGAAGGTGCCGCACAGGATCGCCGCGCCCTGTGCGATGATCGGCACATCCAACTTCTTTGAACTGGCGGTGGCCGTGGCGATCAGCCTGTTCGGATTGCAGTCGGGCGCGGCGCTGGCCACGGTGGTCGGCGTGCTGGTGGAGGTGCCGGTGATGCTGTCGCTGGTGGCCATCGCCAACCGGACGCGGGCAAGGTTTCCCGGCTAGGTGTCGAGGTCGATGCGCGGCTTGCCGAACGTGGCCATCGCCTGCGCCAGTGGGCTGCCGGGGCGCGCATGATCCTCCAGCGCAATTCCTGCACGGGCCGCCTCGGCGGCATCGCGCAGGCTGCGAACACCATCTCCGGGCCCGCCGGGGTGGGCCATGATGCCGCCACCGGCGCAAAAGATGAAATCATCGCTGCCAAGCAGGGCGCGTGAGGCTCCGACCTGCCAGACCGTCTGGCCGGAGGAAAAGACAGGCATGGCGCGGCATGCGGGACCGCCGTGGGCGGATACGGGCTGGCGGACGGCACGGGCGGCGGCGGCAACGGTGCCGTCCGACTCCGTAAACTTGTTGGCGAGACCGTTGACGTGCAGGTGATCGACCCCTGCGAGACGCCAGAGTTTCTGCATGACGCCAAAGCCGATGCCGATATCGGGTGAACGCGAGTAAAGTCCCCATCCGGCGCGATGTCCGTGGATCAGCGCGGGGCTGCGGTCGCGCACCGCGCGGAGACCGCTGAGGCCGATGGACTGCACGCAAACCATGGCGCAGGTGGCGCCAAGTTCCGCCATCCGATCCAGATTGCGCCACATGGTGTCGATTTCGTCGGTGATATTGGCAGCGTAGAGGACTTTCTTGCCCGTCTTTTGCGCGTGATCCTCGATGACCCGCATTACTGCCGTCAACCGGGCGTCGAAAGGACAGTCGGGACCGTTGGCCTGCAACTCGTCATCCTTGATGAAGTCGATACCGGCGACGACGAGCTGTTGCACGAGGTCGGCAGTCTCGGCGGGCGAAAGGCCGATGCTGGGTTTTATGATCGTGCCGATCAGCGGACCTTCGTGGCCGCCCATCAGCGCGCGGGTGCCGGTTGCGCCGAATTGCGGGCCGGGGTGAGCATGGGCGAAGTCGGCGGGCAGGTCTACATCCTCAAGCCGAATGGCGGAGAGTTCTGCGAGTTCAAAGAGGTTGCCTGCGATGGTGGAGAGCAGCGTCGGCAGAGAAGTACCAAAATTGCCGATGGGCCAACTGATGGTGACACGGCCGCGGTGGTAGGTTGCGCCCGTCTTGCGGCTGGGCAGCGCGGGGTGGGAGGCGGTGCCGGTTTCGACAACGCTCTCGACCCGGGCGCCGGAACGCTGCCGCAGAGCATCGGTTTCGGATGCGAGGCGGATGAAGGTGCCGGTGGACTGCTCCCCGGCCATGACCGCTGCAGCGTGGTCGAGGCCGACGGGCGTTTCGATGTCATAGGTTGCGGTGATGCGAGTCATCGGGCTCCTCCTCCCTCCCTGATCCAGCCGAAATAGTCCTCGCTGCCCATCTGTCCGCCCTTGAGCGCCAGTTCCAGCCCGTCCAGCGGGCCATCGGCGTGGGCGCGGAACAGGGCGGCACCGGGAATTGTCGGTGCGAGGGCGGTGAGGGCGTAGATGCCGAGTTGCCGGGTGGCGTGGCCGGACGTGTCGCCACCGGAAACGACGGCCCGGCGGGTGCCGCTGCGGGTCAGCATCCGGCCCAGCGTCGTGCCGAGAGCAGTGCCGATGCGGTGGTTGACGGCAGACATATCCAGACCGGCGGCGATTGCAGTGGCGCGCAATTGGCCGACGGCTGGATCATCGGGGCCGGTGGCAGTGAAGATAAGCGGATCGCGGCCTGCGGCGAGGGCGGTGAGGCCCGCAGTGGTGACCCTTTCGACCTCCGCCGCGAGTGCGGCGGCATCGGCGCAAGCGGCAGTAACATCAAAGCGGATGCCTTCGAAGCCGTTGGCGAGGGACCACCCGATCTGTTCAGCAGTGGTGGGCGAAACCGACCCGGATACGGTGATCATGCCGTTGGCACGGCCTGCACCGGGCGCGGGCGCGGCATCCGGCAATAGACCGGATGCGACCCAGTGACGGACCAGCGCGTATTCGACACCTTGCGAGCCGATGACGAAAGGCGCGGTATCGCGACCCTGCCAGAGCATTTGCCCGGCTGCCTCCTCCTCCGCGTCGGTCGCGCAATCCATCGTGACGATGCGGATGCCGTTCGAAGGGCAATCAATTTCCTCACCATTGCCTGGCCAGCGCTGCGGAACGACGCGGTATGACTGGGCGGCGATGTGGCGGCCGACATGCGGCTCCGTCATCGGAGTGACGGGATGGCGGGCCATCACGGGGTGGAGGTCCAGGCGATAGGTCTTGTCGCCCAGTGTCGCAAACAGCTCGCCATCACGCTGGAAGCGCCCCATGCGCGGCGCGGCGACGAGGACAGGAATGGAGCTGACACCGTGAAGATCGGCACCGATCTCAGCCGCACAGCCGATGGAGCCGATATTGGGTGCCGAATCGAGGGTCGAGCAGATCTTGTAGTGTAACAGTTGCGGGTGCAGGTCCATCAGTGCCCGGAATGCCTGCGGCAGTTCCTGTCGCATCCATTCGGGCGATTGGGCGCGGGCGGTGGAGGCGACGCCGATGGCCCGCAAGCCGGGATGGCGAATGAGGTGCGCGGGCGTCGGCGTTTCCAGAAACAGCATTGTTGGGAGGCCGGCGAAGGCCAGCACTTCCATCACCGCCGCGGCGCCGGTGAAGTCGTCGCCATACCAGGCGAGCAGAAGGCCGTCGGGGAGAGCGTTCACGGCGGCACCCCTCCTTTGCGAGCTGCCCGATGCTTTACATATTGGTATGCTTAGTAACTTATCATACCAGTTGTCAATCGCATCCGCCGAGGGCGGGACAATCCGGAAAGGATGGCATGACCAAGATCGCATTGTTCGGGGCCGTCGGCAAGATGGGGGTTCGGCTGTCGCGCAATCTCGCCGCCTCCGACTTCGAAACCGCGCATGTCGAAGTTTTGCCCGAGGGGCGGGAGCGGTTGAAGCGCGAACTGGGGTTGGACTGCCAGGAACCGGAAACGGTGCGGACGTGGTGTTGCTGGCAGTGCTTGGAGGCGCGGGACGCCGATGCGGCGGAACACGTGTTGGGCGATCACCTGAGCCGGGCGGAGACCAATTTCAGGCTGGCCGAAAGCAAATAGGCTGGCCGGGGCGGCCTCGCGGTGCTCAGTTGATCTCGACTTCCGCCAGCAGTGCCGCCCAGGAGGCGCCGTGCATATCCGGATCGTCGATGCTGCCTTGCACCCTCGGCCGGGGCAGGCTGAACTTGATGACGTTGAGCGCCGGGATATCGAACCGGCGCAGGGTACGCGCATCGGCACCGAAAAGGCTGGCCACACGCTCGGTGCTCAGCCCGTCACGTATCTGCGCGAAGGCATCGGCTCCTCCGCAGAAGATGTCGATGGTCAGCCAGAACGGCCCGGCGTTCTTGCTCCGCACTTTTGTGGCGATGGCTCCAACTTCAGGCAACCTCCAGCACCTCCAGCCGGAAGGCATCCATCGGGTCGCGCAGTTGCAGCACGTGGTTGAGGCGGAACTCATAGACGGCACCGCGCTGCATTTCCGCCGGTGAAAACGGGAAGGCAAATGTCGGCTGTTCTTCCTCCTGCGTCAGCGGATGGTGGAGCAGGTAGGGGTTGAGCATCTTGGCGATTTCCTGCGCCAGTTCCGGGGTTTCCGCCGTCACAATACCCATCGCGCCGGTTTCCAGTGGCATGTCATGGCGGGTTTCCAGCGCGCCGAAGCTGGCCGTCTGGCCGATGAGGCGGATCTCGATATGGAAGCTTTCCGGAGAAAGCCCCAGGCGCGACTCCACCTTGGCGCGGCAGCGGGTGACGATATCCGCCGCCCATTCCTGCGCACCGGCGACATAGCGGCTGTCCCGCAGAACCGCCAGTATCACGCTTTGATAACCAGCGACGCCCGCGCCCTCCAGCTTGACCGTATAGAGGTCGGATGGCACCCACCGCGAACCTGTGACCCTTACCCGCCTTTCATCCAGAGCGGTGTAATCCGCCTCGGTCACATCGAGGTGGCCACCCGGCTCATACAGAATGAATGGGTCGGAATTCTCATAGAGCATGTGCGCGAACACCGTTTCCGGCTTCGCATGGGCACCATCGGCGAGCGGTGTAACCGTAAAACCATCGTCATCGAAATCGACGACGATGACCCCCGACTGCGGGTTTGTGGCGCAGAGAGCGCCGCACTCACCGATCTTGGCACCGTGCCACGCCGCACCTGCATGGCAGCCGCGCATCAGCGGCAGCGCAGCGATGATCGCCGTGTCGGTTGTGCGCCCGGCGATGATTACATCGGCACCGGTTTCGATGGCCGCCGCCACCTGTTCCGCCCCCGCCAGCGCAACGATGTTGGTGGCCGAAAGGAAGCTCTCTGCATTGACGTCAGGAGCATTGCCCAGAGGCGTGATCCGCCCGTCGGCATATGCGTCCGCCATGTCCGCCTGTATCTGAGAGCATCGCAGCACCGCGATTTTCACCTTTTGACCGAGGTTGGCCGCGGCCTCGCGGGTGATGTCCAGCATCCAGTCAACGGCGCTGTCGGCACCGCAGGTTCCGGCCGTGCCAATCACCAGCGGCACCCCTGCCCTGGCGCGTGCCTCCATCAACCCCTGCCATTCCACCAGCGTGGATGCCCGCGAATACTTGGAGACGCCCTGCCCCAGATAGGCCGGACCACTGTCGGTGGAGCCGCCGTCGATGGCGATGATGTCGGGCTGCATCTCCAGCCCCCGCTCCAGCGCTACGGGGTCGTAATTGAGGCCAAGCGCCCCGCTGGGGATCAGAACGCGGGTCATCAGTCAGTCAACGCCTGTGGCTTGCGGAGGAGGCCGCGCAGGAACATGGGCGCGATGAAGCCGGCAATCGCCGCGATCCACAGGCCGATGGCGATTGGCGAGGAGATCAGGAACATCGGATCGCCGTCCGACAGCACCATCGCCCGGCGCAGCGCGTTTTCCATCTGGCCGCCGAGCAGGATGCCGAGGATCACCGGCACTGTCGGTACGTCCAGTTTGCGCAGGAAGTAGCCCAGCACGCCGAAGGCGACCATCAGCAGCAGGTCGAAGTAGCTGCCCGAGAGCGAGTAGATGCCGACAAAGGAGATCATCGTCACCCCCGGTAGCAACAGGGCCGGCGGGACGCTGAGGATCTTTACGAAAACCTTGACCATCGGCACGTTCATCAGCAACAGCACGACGTTGGCGATGAGCAGCGAGGCGATGAGGCCCCAGACCACTTCCGGCCTGTCGGTGAAGAGTGTCGGGCCGGGCGTGATGTTCAGTGTCATCAGCAGGGCCAGCAGCACCGCCGTGGTGCCGGAACCTGGCACGCCGAGGGTCAGCATAGGCACCAGCGCACCACCGGCGGCGGAGTTGTTTCCGGCCTCCGGCGCGGCCACGCCACGGGCAACACCGGTGCCGAAACCGCCCTTCTTGCCCGCGATGGCCTTTTCACTCATGTAGGCCATGAAACTGCCGAGGCTGGCACCCGCGCCGGGCAGGATGCCGGCAAAGAAGCCGACGACGCTGGCGCGCAGCATCGTCCACTTGCAGTCAAAAATGTCCTTCCAGGGAATCGTGACCTTGTCGAGCTTCACGCCGATTGCGGTGCCCTTGCCGTGGCTTTCGATGAAGAAGAAGATCTCGGCGATGGCGAACAGGCCGACGATGGCGACGAGGAAATCGACGCCGTCGGCAAGGTGCATGTTACCGCCCGTCAGCCGCGGAATGCCGCTGTTGTTGTCCACGCCGATCATGGCTATGCCCAGCCCGATGCAGGAAGCGATGGCCGACTTCGCCTGATTGTTGGACGCCATGCCGCCCAGCGTGCAGAACGCCAGCAGATAGAGCGCGAAATATTCCGCCGGACCGAACAGGTAAGCCACGCGCGCCAGCATCGGCGCCAGCAGCATCAGGCCCACGGTGGCGAGGAAGGCGCCGACGAATGAGGCGACGCCCGACAGGACCAGCGCGTCGCCAGCCCGCCCCGCCTTGGCCATCGGGTAGCCGTCGAGCGTGGTCATCAGCGCCGGTTCATCGCCGGGAATGTTGAGCAGGATGGAGGAGATACGCCCACCGTACATGGCGCCGTAGTAGACGGAGGTCATCAACACAAGCGCCGATGTGGCATCGAGGCCAAGCGTGAAGGTGATCGGGATCAGGATGGCGACGCCGTTGGACGGGCCGAGCCCCGGCAGTGCCCCGATGATCGTGCCGAGAAAGCAGCCGATCACCGCCAGCATCAGCGTGTAGGGGGAGAGGGCGACCGAGAACCCGAGTGCGAGATTGGCAAGTGTATCCATGACTCAGAGCCCCCAGCCGTGAGGAAAGGCCCGCAGGCTGAGACCCAGCGCAAAGCGGAACACGATGAACAGACCGATCGCCAGCCCCACACCGGAAAGCGCGGCCGTCTTCGCCCGCGGTTCGATCTGATAACTGAGAATACCCGCCGCAAGAATTGTAGGTACGATGAACCCCAACGGCTTGAGAAGGTAGGCGTAGGCCACGAGCACCACGACAGCGATGCCCATGTTGGCTAAAGTACGTGTGGCAGGCCATGCCGGATCCGGGTCCGGCTTGAAGATCAGCACAAGAGCCGCAAGCGCCGCTGCCCCGCTGACGAGATAGGGGAAGGTCTTCGGTCCAACGGGATCCGACATGAAGCCTGTCTGGATCTGGGTGGCGCCCGCGAAATACGCGAGCGCCGTGAAGAGGACGACCAGACCGAAAATCCGGTCCGAGGCCATTACTGGATGACCCCGATGTCCTGCGAAAGCTGCCGGATTTCGGCAACGACACCATCGACGTAGGACTGGAATTCAGAACCGACGAGGGTGAAAGGTGCGAGACCGTTGGCTTCCATCGATGCCTTCCACTCATCGCTGTCCGCGACCTGCTGAAGCTTGTCGGCCCAGCTGTCGAACACTTCGTCGGAAACGCCCTTGGGAATGTAGAGCCCGCGCCAGTTCACGGCGACAACATCGAAGCCCTGCTCCCTTGCTGTCGGAATGTCCTCGAAACCGGGAACCCGCTCTTCCGTCAGCACCGCGATGGCGCGGACTTCACCGGCCTTGAGAAAGCTGACGATCTCGGACATGTCGCCCGTCATCGCCTGCGTGAAGCCGCCGACCGTCTGGGTGATCGCGTCCGCGCCACCGTCGACACCGATGTATTTCACCTTGGTGATATCGGTAAAGCCGGCGCGCTGCAGGATCATCAGCGGTTTGAGGTGGTCGAACCCGCCCACGGCGGAACCGCCGGCAAAGGCGACGGAGCCGGGATCAGCCTTTATCGCGTCGACGAGATCGCCCAGCGTCTCGTAAGGGCTGTCATTGGCCACCACGATCACGCCGGGATCGGCCCCGATGGCACCGACGAAACGCACCTGATCGGCCGTCGCACCGGCGAAGGCGTTCTGCGCGAGGCGCGTGGAGGTGGCAGAGGAAGCGGCGACGATCAGATCCTCGTCGTCATTGCGCTCGTTGACGACGTGTGTGAAGGCGAGGCCACCACCGGCACCAGCCATGTTCGTCACCTGCACGGGCTGATCGACCGCGCCGATGTCGTACATGATCTTGCCGATCTGGCGGCAGGTGAAATCCCAGCCACCGCCGGGGTTCGCCGGTGCGATACACTCCGCCGCCGACGCGACGCCCGGCACCGCCAGAGACATAACGGCACCCGCAAACAGCGCCTTGATTGTGCGTGAGGACATTGTCTTCTCCCATTTACATCGGCAGGCTCGGGCCCGCGCTTTTTCTGGTCCCGCTCCCTACCCAAGCAACAGGAATGGCGCAAGCGGAGACTTTGGCAGCATGGGTCTTCGCGACGCCGAACACAATATCAGGTTTTGGGTCAGGCCAGATCGAATGCCCTGCGGAAGCCGGCCCAGTTTGCCTGCTGCGCCTCCGCCGCCTTCAAAAAGTGCGTATAAAGGGCCGTGTCCCGCGTATTGATCGCTGCGATTTCTGCCCGCAGGTCGGCATCGTCCTCCACCCGGTTGTAGGCGTTGTCCCTCGTCTTGCGCACGCGGAACTCCGGCAACGCGTCCTTGCCGTGCAAGAGCATGATGGTGTTGATGGTATAGGCGTGGTGGGCCATGACACCGACGAAGGCATAGCGTTCCTCCGCCAGACGCAGACCCGCGGAGATATCTTCCTCACCATCGAGCATGAACATCCACATCTTGTTCATTTCCCCGACCGAATGGAGGTAATCGCGGATCGTCGGACACATTTCGCGGAAACGCTCGTGCGGTGGATGGTCAGGCGTGCACTGATAACGGTAATCGGAAATCACCCTGTCCACCGGATCGCGGAGTACAACGATTACCCGGCTGGCTGGAATTTCAGCCTGAATGCGGTCGATATGGTGGCGACGCAGGTGGCCGGAAATGCAGCGTGTTCGCGACGGATCGTAGCTGGCGAGGAAGTCCTCCACCGACAGGCTCATCAGTTGGTCGGTTCCCACTCCCTGACCGACGCGAGTGTAATCGATGTGAATGCCGCGCATGGCACCGATATGGCATCGGATTTCATGGACGAGTGAACTTCCCGCCGTCTTGGGAATATGCTGAAAAATCGTCAGAACGTCCTGCCGCTGCCCGGCCCGCACATACGGCGCGTAGCCGGCTTCGCCCAGAAGCTTCATATTGACCGTGCCGGTCGGCATTGTGCGTGTTTCCGACTCTGCCACGATCGCCTGCAATCGCCGGCAATAGGCGCTGACCGGGAATGGCTGTGGCATCTCGTCCTTCAGGCGCCGGAGTGTTTCCGCGTTGCCGTGCAGTTTCCGCAGCACCTCCGCAAGTGCCGCGCTGTCGCCGGTGGGGAAGCGCAGGTCCGGAGACTGGCTCTTTTCCAGCATGCCACCAATATCGGAAGAAATAACCGGTGTGCCGGCAGCGCGTGCCTCCTGAAAGATAACGGGTGAATTTTCCCACCATGTCGAGGGCAGCACGATCCAGCCGTAGCGCTGCATGAGGGACATTGCCGTGTCCGGGGCATAAGCGCCGTGAAAGATCACGGACTGCGGTGGTGTGATCTCCGGCCACAATGCCGTGAACTGAGCCCGGGTCGCGCCATAGACATCGACGCTGAAGGCAAGTTCCGGTGCAGTTCGCTCCAGCATTGCTGCCGCCCGCACCAGCACATCCAGCCCCTTGGTGGGCGCGCAGCGTCCGAAGAAGGCGAAACGGCGGGCCTTGCTGTCGAGGTGCGTATCACTTTCCACTGGTCGCGGCCCGGACTGCTCCAGCCCGTTTTCCAGGACCCGGATCCGGCCCTTGGGCACACCCCAGCCCTCGAATCGCGTCCGCAGGAACGCGCTGGGCGAAATAAGCACATCGAACAGGTCCAGCAGGTGCAGCAGGCGCGAGCGGCGGATCTTGAAGTGCAGTGGCGACTTTTGCGGGAAACAGCGATAGCAGGCCGCCGGGCTTGCCTCGTGGCACAACTCGTTGGTGCCCATCTTTACCATCTGGCCGTCGTGGGCACAGATCGCCACCAATTCGTGCAACGTACAGATAAACCGGGCCTGCGGCAGCATCTTGCGTAGCCGGCGGATGGTGCCCGCCCCGATCCGCCAGAAGTGGTGGAAGTGATAGACGTCGCCCTGCTGCTCGGCGAGGTATTCCAGCAGCCAATCCTCTTCCGAGAGGTCGGCATGTTCCATCCTGTCCGCGTCCATGCCCCTGCTGCGCAGGCAGAAATCACCCTCGCCGATCTGCACCACCCGGCCGAAGCGACCGAAGAACGGATCGTCCGCCTCCGGCGCTTCCTGAAACCCGATGAACCGCGCGTCGGCACCATCGGCCCTCATTTGCCGGAACTGCCGGTAGGCGGCAACCTCGCCGCCCCCGAGTGAACTGGTCGGATGGGCGTGGGAGATGATCACCGTCCGCATCAGTGCCGCTCCATCGCCGCGCCGAGCAGTTCAAGATCACGGGCAAAGAGGCGCGTGTTCTCATGCCGCTCGGAGGCATCACCGGAGCGGCGCCCCCGCAGGAAATCCGGCACTGTCTCGACCCGATACCGCAAGCGCCCGGCCCTGCCCATGACGGCCATTGCTGCCAGCAACTGCCCCTCGAGGGTGGCGAAACTATCCGGTATCGCAGACTGCACTCTCCGCAGGGCTTCGACGCGAAAGGCCGCGATCATCGGCAATGCCCCGGCAAGCAGGAGAGGCAAGTCCGGCGTGGCCTCGCCGCGGGCGAGTTGACGGTGAAACAATGCGCCGGCTGCGGCCTCGTCATGGCCCAGCATCGCCACCGGAAACGCCGGATCGGCGCATTGGAGAAGTGCCGAACTGCGGGCGAAGACCAGCCGCTCCGCCCCCTCCATTTCCGTTGACGGCAGCCGGTACGACGGTTCCAGCATCTCCGCCCCGTCCAGTCCCCCCTCACGTAGTGCGCCGACAGCCGCCTGACGCAATGTGCCGCTGCCGCTGGCGCGCAAAACCTGGATGCGCGTCGGCGCGGGTGGCAGCATGTCCGCATAGACCCGCAGCACGTCGCGGATGTCTGCGTCGTCGCAATCGTGGTCCAGCAGCAAGAGCGTTCTCACAGCTCCGTCCGGTGGGGTGCCGGCAAGAACTTCCGGCGACACTTCTGGCAACGGCAGGGCCAGCCCTGCTTCCAACCGCGCGATCCGGGATTCGTCTTGCAACTGGTTGCGCAAGCGCACCATTTCGATGGCAAGTGATGTCCCGTCAGCGTGCTCCGCCATTCGGAACAAGCGCCGATAGCCGCCCTGAGCGGCGGCGAGCCCGACCACGACAACATCCTTCGCCGCGCCACCAAGCGCGAAGGTGCCACAGTAGCCGTCCTGCCCGGAAACCTCATAGCGTGGCCTGTAGGGCGCAAGGTCCTGTCGGCCAAGCGCCCTTGCCAGCGCCGTAACGGGCACGATGCCGGAAGCGCCCACCGCCACCAGCATCGGCAGAGCGGCACTGCCCGGCGCCGCGAGGTGCCAGCCGGTGACGATGCCACAGCCGTTCGTCGGATTGCCGCGGACCCGCTCCAGACAGAAAGCCGCCTCGGGAAACTCCAGTAACCGCCGTTCCTTCTGACGGACCCGTGCCAGCACCGCAGCGGCCAGCGCCGCCGGTGCCGGAGGCAGGTGCCGGACGGCTATAAGCATCAGGAAATGGTTGAGCGAGACATCCGCGGCCTTGTCCGCAAAGGCAAGCGCGTCTTCTGACAAGCGCGTATCCGAAATCTGCTGCGTCCGCCCGGCCAGGCCGATCCGGAATTCGCCGGCCGCCTCCGCATCGGTCTCGAACACGGCGACGAAACCTTGCCGTGGCGGCGACAATGCCACGCGGCGATGCCATTCCAGCAAGGTAGGGCGCAGTTCCGCGCGCCCCGACTGCAAAGTGATCCCTTCAAAGCCATCAGGCACGCCGGCACCGAATACGCAGAGGTGCCGGCTGCCCACCCGAAAGACGAATTCGATTATCACGCCCTCGTCGCGTGGCGGTGATTTCGGTCGGGCGCGGAAGGGAAACTTCAGGCGGAGCATGGTGCCGCCGAGTGTTGCCTTGCGGCCCATTGGCTCACAAGCAATTTCTGCGAGGCGCAGTTCTGCATCATGCATTTTCCTCTGCGGGAGAGTGTTGAGGCAGTACTCTCGGCAGCAAGACCTGACAGCCAATCACCGACAGCGCCAGGGCAATGGCCAGCGATCCCTCCAGACAGACAGCGGCTGCGGCGACCGCGGCCAGCAACCAGCGTTGGGCACGGACCCGGGACGTCACGGCGTGGATGAATACGTAGATCGTCAGGAAGGAGACAGCGATTTCGCTCCAGCTTCCCACCAGAAGTATGCCCGGCTGCAGGGCTATCAGGAACGGCATGGCGAACAGCACCCAGCCGAAGCGCATCGCGGCCAGCGAGGTGCGGTTGAAATCCGATCCGGCGAGGGCACTTGCCGCCAGCGATGCGAAGGCGACGGGCGGGGTGATCATTGACAAGATACCACAATAGAGCACGAAGAAATGCGCCGCCATCGGGGGCAAGCCGCCGGCGATCAGCCCCGGCGCCAGCAAGGTCGCCGCGACAATGTAGACACCGACAGTTGCCACTCCCATCCCCAGCACGAAGGCAGATACCGCCGTCAGCGCCAGTGCCAGCACGAGGTTGCTGCCCGCAATCTTGCCCACCCATACCGCCCCCGCGATCGCAAGCCCGGTGGAATAGAGAACGCCAAGCAGCAGACCGACCGTGGCGGCCACGACCACCAGCGTCATCCCGCTCTGAATCAGGGCTGGCAGCCGCATCTGCAGGCCGCGCACAGTTTCCCGCCAGCCATTGACGACCAGTGAAACCGCCAGACAGGCCCCGGCCCCCGCAATGGCGGCGCGGGAAACGAACTCGCTGGAGTGCAACAGGTACAACAGGATCACCGCGGGTGGCAGCAGGTAGAGCAGCCAGATCGGGCGGTACGCCTCTGCCGTCAGGTCCCCCTGTTCTTCGGCGGCGGCGGAGAGCGGCACAAGGTCCGCCTGCCGGAAGAAGGCAAAATAGCAGGCCACCGCTGGCCCGATCGAGGCCAGTACCACCGTTCCGTAGGACACCGAAACGAGATCAGCGAGGAAGAAGGCAGCCGCGCCGAGCACCGGCGGCATGATCTGCCCGCACGTCGAAGCCGCCGCCTCAATGCCCGCGGCTGTGTCGTTGCGCACCCCGATGCGCCGCATGCTCGGCAGCGAAAACGTGCCGGATGTCATCACGTTGGACATCGCCGCGCCGCTGATGGTGCCGAGCAGGCCGGAGGCGAGGACGCAGGCCTTGATCGCACTAGCCCGGCTGCGACCGGCCAGACGCAGGGCCACATTCGAGACAACCCTGCCGCCACCGGCAAGGTCGAAGAAAACACCGAAGATCACGAAGACGAGTACGACATTGACGATGATATCCACGGCCCGCCCGAACAGACCGTCCGAACCGTAGGCGAGATAGGTAATGTAGCTGGTCAGATGGGTCTGCGGCACACCTGTCCAACCCTGTGCGAACTGGCCAAGAAACCCCAGCACGAGAAACCCCGCGACGATCAGCGTAAGCACCTGTCCCGCCGCCGAGAAGGCGGACATCAGCACAAGGAGGATGGTGACGCTGCCGAAGCCGATCACTGCCGGAGTGGGGGTGAGGAACACGGCGTCGGTGCTGCCAAAATAGGGGACCATGAACGCGCCCGACGCCAGCGCGGCAGCCGCGAGCAGCAGCGGCACTGTCAGCGTCGGGCCGCGGGATCCGCGCAGGCACCAAAAGGCGATCAACCCCGCGTGCAGTTCCAGCGCCAGGAATTGTTCCAGCGAAAGCGCACGTGCGAATACGTTGGTAGGATCCAGTTCCCGCGCAACCGGGCCGAGCAGAACCACGGCACCGGCCAGCAGGAAAACAAGGTATGACGCCTGCCGCGCGGCGTGCATCAGCCGCCGTGACTGGCGTAGAAAGCTTCAGCCGCGGGGTGGAACGGCACGCCCACGTCCTCGCCCATCACAGCCGGGTCGAAATCCCTGAAGTCCGGCGAAATTCCGATCAACTGATCCTTGCCGTCGTACAGGCTGGTGAGCAGTTCGGTGACTGCTGCGTCGGAAGTGTCCTTGTGGGCGAAGACCCAGTAATCGTATTCCAGCACCGTCAACGGCTCCTTCACGCCTGCCAGACCTTCGGCCGGTTCGACGACAGCCAACCGGCTTGACGGGAACAATTCCTTCAAACGTTCCTCCACCCCCGGTCCGTCGGGCAGCGAAATGCCGCGGTAGTTGTCCATCAACTGTTCGTAGCGCGCCGCCGAACCGGAGCCGACAACCATGCCGCCGACATCCAGGTTGCCGCGGATGAATTCCTTACCCAGTGCTGCCCAGTCCGAGACCTGCACCTGTTCGACATCCGCATAGGACAGCCCCGCCGTGCCCAGCAGGGCATCGTAGAGGCGCTCTCCGAAAGCCGTGGAGTCAAAGCCGGCCGGAAAGCGTTTCCCCTTCATGTCGGCAATCTCGTCGATGTCAGTGTCTCCGGCGACGCTCAGCGTTACCTGAAAGGGGATCAGCCGCGCCACTGCGCGGAGGTTTTCCAATGGCCGGCCCTCATAGAATTCCAGCCCAAGGTATGCTTCGCGCAGGATGATGGCATTGTGCAGACCGAAATCGACTTCGCCCTTGTCCACGAAAACTGCCCCTTGCCCGGACGACTTGAACGGCTTCGGCCGAAGGTCCATGCCCGCTATCTCGTCCGCTGTTTTGGTCAGCGCCAACGATATGTAGAACAGGGGGGTTCCTTCCGCCGTCGTTGCGATGGTCGCGGTTTCGGCGCCTGCCGGTCTGACGGCCAGTGCCAGCATGAAAAGACACGAAAGAGCGGTAATACGCATTGGCGAAAATCCCTGATACAAGTTGACCCTTGATGTTGGTAACACTGTTTCAGGTACCGTCAAACAGGAGTGGGGAGCGCAATGGTGAATCTGGCTGAAGAGATCCTTCGCAACGCAGATACCCGCCCCGAACACATCGCCATGTGGTCCGGCGGCAACAGTCTCAGCTACCGCGAGCTTCGTGAAGAGGTGTTTCGTACACGCGCCGTGCTAACCGGACTCGGCGCGGGCGAGGGTAGCGTGCTCGGCTTCGGGATGCGCGACACGCGACAGGTCACCATTGCCATGCTGGCGGCCTGGCATATGGGGGCCACCTGCAACCTGCTGGATTTCCGCCTGAAGGACGAGGACCTGCAAGCCGCCGTCAAGATGTTCAAACACACGCTCATTGTCACCGACAGGCCGGCGAACCTGCCCGATGGCATCGGCATGATCGCGCAGGACTGGACGGCGCGCCTTGCGGCATCCGCGCCCACGCCTGCGCCTGCAGCCAACCCGCGCGCACCGGCGATGGCCGCCGTCACGTCCGGCACCACTGGTACGCCCGCCGGATTCGAAACGACGCATGAGGCGCTGTTCGCCCGCTCCAACTCCTGGGAGGGCAGCCGGATTTCAGAGGCCTACGAACATTACCTCTGCATGTCGCCCATCGCCTTCGGCGCGACGTTCGGCTGGATTACCAACGTGTTGCGGGCCGGAGGCACCATAACCTGTTTCCCGCCGGTCGCGCGCCCCTCAGATGTCTTCGACGTTGTGGCACGGCAGGGTATCACCGGCACGATGATGGTGCCCACGGTGCTGCGCGACCTGATTGCCCATGCCCGCCAAACCGGGCGTCGCCTGCGGAACGAGCGCGGGCCAATCTGGCTCGTCACCACCGGAGCCGCGATAACGGAGCAGGAATTGCGCGACGTTCATGACCTTTTGTCGCCGCGCATCATCCAGATATACGCGGCCAGCCCTGTCGGGCCGATCTGCACGATGTTCACCGAGGAAATGGATGAGCGGATGAAAACGGTCGGCACGCCCGCACGGGGCGTCATCGTCGAAATCGTCGACGAAAACGGCCGGGCGCAACCCCAAGGCACCATCGGGCGCATCCGCGTCCTCACCCCCGGCCGCGCCACCAACATGCGTGGGAGGGACGGCAATTCCGGTGGCGACCATTTCGATGGTGACTGGTATTATCCCGGTGATCTCGGCGTCTTCGATGGGAGCGGTTATCTGACCCTCGCCGGTCGCGCGACAGAGGTAATCATCCGCGGTGGCGTCAACGTCTATCCGCAGGAAATCGAAGCCACCGTCCTGACCTTCGCGGGAGTGCGGGAAGCCGCCGCCGTCGGTTTCCCGGATAAACGCGCAGGCGAAGAGATTGCCGTTTTCGCCGTCACCGAAGACGGCATTACCGCCGAGAGCCTGCTGGCGCAGTGCCGCACCGCGTTCCCGGCGGACAAGCGCCCCAGCCGGGCCGTGATCGTTTCCTCGATGCCGCTGAACGCCAACGGCAAGATCGTACGCGGCAGGTTGCGCCGTCAGTTGATGGAGGCCCGTGCCGACGCGAAGTGAGCGGGAACCAGTGCCCCGGCAATGCCATCGGCCACTCCACCCACATACCGCTCGGTGAAAAACTGGCCGTGAGAACCGGCGATGGTGCGAGCGTCGGATGCCGGAAACAACTCCTGCAATTTCTGAAGGCTTGGCACCGTTTGCTGCAACTCGGCCACGAAACTGTCCTCACCGGTCAGGAAAGTGGTCGGCCCTGTGTATCCACCGAACTCGAAAAACCATTCCATCATGATCAGCCGCTCCGGCGGCTGATCGATCTGCTGCAATCGCCGTGCCAGCGCCAGCGCGATGATCGCACCCTGACAGTTGCCACCGAGGTAGAAATCGCGCCCCCGCGCCAGCCCCAGCAGTTCCCACAGGTATCGATTGGCAATCTCTTCCAGCGAATCCTGGCCATAGTGCTCGATGATCCCGACGGCAGAGCGCATGGCATAGAACGGCTGATCCGGCCCCAGCCTTTCGGCGAGGACTCGGAAGGACTGCTCTGACTGCAGCACCCAGAAAAGCGGCGGGCGCGAACCGTCGGTGTTGGACCCGCGCAGCACCGAGTCCGGAAACGCCTTCTCTCCCCGCCAGACGGCGGTGAATTCGCCAATCTTGCGCACATGGCCGCCGCCATCACTTTGCGCCGGTTCCAGCACCGGTGCACGGTTGGCCGCATCTTGAAGGCTGCGGCAAAGGCCCGCGATGGTCGGGTCGTTGAAGAAAACCTCGATATCGACGCTCTGTCGGAACAGGTTTTCCACCTCCGTCAACATCGTCGTCAGGTTCAGCGAGTCCCCGCCCAGCGCAAAGAAATCATCCTGCGCCTTCGGTGGGGCCTCCGTCAGCAGGACACTCTGCCAGATCACCGCCACCTGCGCCTGTAGTTCGGCCAGCGAGAGCATGTCCGCCCCGTCGACTGTCATTCTCGGTTCTGCAGAAGCCACCAGCGTACCGTTGACGATCATCCGCCGCAGCTGGTCCCGCCGCACCGCGAGCCCCGGGGTCAGCGGGAAGATGTTGGCTCGGCAGTGATAGACCTCCGGCTGCACACCCGTCAGCGCCACGATTTGCGAGAAGATCTCGCCGGCGATCGCCGCCACCGCCTCGCGCGTGTTCTCCACCGAGGAGAAACAAACCGCCAGCGCCGGCATCTCCTTGCTCTCGCGCTTCACCGTCAACACCGCCAGCATTTCCTGCCGCAGACCGTCAATGCTCCGCAGCCGCCGCTCCAGATCAGCGAACTGCACCACCTTGCGCGGCACAACGATCTGCGCATTGCGGCGGGACGTCAGCGTCAGTCCCGCCTCGTTCAGGAATCCGAGGTCGCCGGTGTCCGTCCAGCCGGTCGGATGGCTCACCGGTGTTTCGCTGCCATTGCGTTCGATGTAGGCGGAGGCGATGCCCGCGGTGCGCAGCATCTGCACCTGGCCGATCTCGTTGGAGGCAAGTGGCTGGAAGGCGTTATCGACGATTCTCACCTGGCCGCCAGTGGGTGGATGGCCGACACAGAGGTACGCACCCTGCGCCAGAGCCCCCGGAAACGCGGCGGCGGGTAGAGGGTCTGTCGCCGCTACCAGTCCGCTCTCGGCGGTCCGGTATTCCAGTTTTACTGCCAGATGGAGCGCCCCGGCAGCCAAAAGACGTTTCGCGAGGCTGCGTACATCCTCCATCGGCACCCTCGCACCGCCCACAGCCAACAGACGAAGTGACGGCAGGCGCACATCGTCGGGAAACTCGCGCAGAAGGCGCGCAATCAGCCCCGGGGTGATGCAGAGTTCCGTTGCCAAATGTGCCGCGGCCGTCCGCAGCAGCATGGCTGGATCAGCGGCGGCGAGTCCGGCGTTGAGAATCAATCTGGCCGGCCCGCCCGGCGCGATCCGCTCGACGCCCGTCGCAGTGTCGAAGCCCTCGCATTCCAGCCGCACACCACCGGACGCAGGAACGCGCGCGAGCAGACCTCCGGCCGGCATTTCCACCATTCTCGGGTTGCGCGTCGTTCCTGCCGTCTCGAAGCGCAGCTTGCCCCCCCCGCCGAAGCCGGTGTGTTGTGGGTCCGCTCCGTTCCCGGGTAGTGCCACGACCTCCACCCGCGCGAAGGCGGCCAGATCCTCGGTCTGGAACTGGGCCAGCAAGCGCTCGGTCGTCACAAGCACCGGTTTCGTGGCCCGGCCACCAAAAGAGAGGCAGCGGCGCCGGATTTCCTTCCAGTCTCCACGCTCCGCGCAGTGCTGCCATGGCACCACTGTCAGATCCAGAGTCAGCCCCGCGCGCGCGAATGCCAACCCCTCGCAGGAAGTCTCAAAACAGGCCACCAGTTCGGCATCACCGATCTCCAGCGCCCGCAGTTTCGCTTCAGCCGCCGCCATCTGGCGCAACGCCTGCGCCGCATCAAGTCGCCGCACGCCCGCGTCCACTGTCACTTCCGTCAGCGCGGCAAACTCCGCCGTTTCTGCAATGCGTTCCATCCAGTTCCCTGCCCGGCCTGCCGCAACACTCCAGCGGGGCCTTCGCGAAGCCTAAAGCCAATCGAGCCGCGAAGGGAACAGGCTTTGACCTACCGGTCGGAGAGCGTCCGCGTGTTCCGCTTCGCCAGTTGCTCTATCGCCACGGCAAGGTGCTCGTCGGCAATTGCGTCGTCACCGGCCTCCACCCGGATCAGGTGCGCCTCGAACAGCACATCTGAGTGCGTCCAACCCTGCGGTGGCTCGAAACGGTAGGAGGCCAGTTCGATGAGCAGGCCCAGCGGATCCTTGAAATATATGGAGTTCATGAAGCCCCTGTCCTTCTCGCCGGAGTGGCTGATCCCCCGTGCGTCCAACCGCTCCACCAACTGGCTGTACATCGACTGGCTGACGGCAAAGGCGATGTGATGCACGCAGCCCACATCCGTCGATGTCCGCGATGCATCAACCTTCCGGTCCTCGCTGGTGAAAATCGTGATCAGGCGCCCGTCACCGGGGTCGAAGTAGAGATGCCCCTGTTTCGGATCGTCGAGGTTGGGCTGTTCGAAGATGAAGGGCATGCCCAGCACACCCTCCCAGAAGTCGATCGAGGTCTGCCGGTCGGCACCCATGATCGTGATGTGGTGAACGCCCTGAGATTGAAGTTTGTGCATATTTCCTCTCCGCTTTTCTTGGTTGGCCCAGAGAATAGCTGAAACCCGGTCCCGGGCGAGGAAACAGTTCGTTCGCGGTCGGACGCGCGGGTGGAAGGCCCGCGCATCCCTGCGAAGTCATTTCACAAGTTCTGTCCAGATCGCCGTGTAGAGCTCCGTTGCCGACGGCGGGCATGTCGGCAGGAATTTACCGGCGGAAACGAATTCATCGGGCACCACGATTTCCGGCGCCGTCTTCATTTCCTCGGGCATGAATTCCTCCGCACCCTCGATTCCGTTCGCATAGCGGGCAAAGGCGGAGATCATCGCCGCGTTTTCCGGTTCCATGATGAAATCGAGGAACTGGTAGGCCTCGTCCACATTCGCCGCATCCGCCGTCAGGCCGACCGAATCCATCCAGAGCGGATAGCCCTCCTTCGGGTAGCCGTAGACGACGTCGGGGTTGTTCAGACGCGCCCGCATGGTGGAGCCGTTCCAGTTCACCGTCGCCACCAGATCATTGGAGGAGAGCTTGTCCGTCGTACCATAGTCCATCGATATCCAAGACGGTTTCGCCGCCATAAGTTTATCGCGGACCTGCCGCAGCACATCGAGATCCTCGGTGCAGGCTTCGCCGCCGACGTTGAACACCGTCAGCGCGATCACATCGTTCATCTCCGGCACGACGTTGACCTTGCCAACCAGTTCTTCCGGCGGGTTGAGGAAGATCTCCGATGTATTGGGATCGCCGTCATAAACGGAAGTGTTCACAGCAACGCCGGTCGTACCCCATTGCCAGGGAATCGTGAACTTCCGGCCCGGATCCCACGCCACGTCCATCCACTCGTCGGCAATATTGCCGATGTTTTCCAGCCGGGAGTGATCGAGTTCCTGCAACAGCCCCTTGTCGAGATAAATCGGCACGTAATTGGCCGACGGCACCACAAGGTCGAAACCGGAACCGCCGGCCTCGATCTTCGCCAATGCCGTGGTGTTGCTGTCGTAGTCGGTAATGGTGACGGAAATTCCCGTTTCCTCGGTGAATTTCTCGATCATTTCGGGGCTGGTGTAGTTACCCCAGTTGTAGAGGTTCAGTTGCCCCTGCGCCTGAGCGGCAACAGCCCCGCCCAGAAGCGCGGTGGCAGCAATCAGATAGGTCTTCATCGGTTTCTCCTTGTTGGTCAGTCGCGGGTTCCGTCCCGCTTTCTCGTGATCAGAAAGAAAAGGGTCAGTATCACCACCGTAAGGGCCAGTAGCGCGGTGGAGATCGCGTTCACTTCCGGCGTCAGCGCGCGGCGCAACTGCCCCAACATGTAGGTCGGCAGCGTATCCTGACCTGCCGATTTTACAAACTCGGTGATGATGACGTCGTCGAGCGAGATCACGAAGGCCAGCATCGCCCCGGCGATTACACCGGGCGTCAGCAACGGCAGGGTCACGTAGCGGAAAGTCTGCCATGGCGTGGCGTAAAGGTCCGCCGCCGCCACTTCCATGGCATCGTCCATCCCCTCCAGCCGCGCCTTTATCGGCAGGTAGGCAAAGGGCACACAGAAGGCAGAATGCGCGAGCACAAGGTAGCCGAGGCCACTGTAGCCGGTGGCGATCTTGATGGAGGAGAAGAAGATCAGCAGCGCCACCGCCGTCACTATCTCCGGCACCATCAGCGGCTGGTTGATCAGCACATAGATCAGCGTCTGGCCCTTGAACCTGCCCCGCCGCGTGGTGCCCAGCGCCGCCATAGTCGCCACCGTCGTCGCGATTACCGATGCCCAGACGGCAATGACCAGCGAGCGCACGGCGGCGCCCTGAACCGCCTCGTTCTCCGCGGCGATTGCGTACCACTTCAGTGAGAACCCGCCCCACTGGTTGACGGAATTGCCGCCGTTGAAAGAATAGATCACCAGCGTCACGATCGGCGCGTAGAGAAGCAGGAACGCGACCACTGCCACGGTCGTGAACCCGGGCAGCCGGGTGACATCGAATGCCCGCCTAGACATGGGGATCGTCCTTGGAGGAGACGCGGGTGTAGACGAGGAGCGCCAGCAGAACCACGATCAGCAGCACCATCGACAGCGCCGACCCCAGCGGCCAGTTCTGACCTTGTCCGAATTGCAACTCGATGAAATTGCCGATCATCATGTTCTTGCCGCCACCCAGCACCCGTGGCGTCACATATGCACCCAGGCTCGGCACGAAAACGAGAATGCACCCGGCCACAATGCCCGGCCGGATAATCGGCAAAATAATGCGGCGAAGTATCTGCCAGCGCGAAGCATACAGATCGTATCCCGCCTCGATCAGCCGAAAGTCGAACCGGTCGATGGCGGCAAACAGTGGCAGCACCATCAGCGGCAGGTAAACATAGGCCATGCCGATCAGCACCGCTGCATCGGTATAGAGAATCTGGATCGGCTCCGAAATCAGGCCGAGATTGATTAGTGCGGTGTTCAGCAGGCCCTGGTTGCGGATCACCTCCATGATCGCAAAGGTTCGGATCAGCAGGTTTGTCCAGAATGGAATGGTGATCAGGAACAGCCAGAACGCCCGAACCTTCGCGGGCCGGGTGGCGATGAACCACGCGGTCGGCAACCCCAGTACGAAGGTGATGAACGTCGTTGCCAGCGAAAGGCGAGCAGATCGCCAGAAAATCGACAGGTTGGCATCCGCCAGGCTGACGGTGCCGTCGAATATGTCTCTCTTGAACAGCACGCCGAACCATGCGTCGCCGGACAGGATCCAACGCACGCCGGAATAGTCGCCTTTTTCAAGGAACGAATAGACCGCAACAATCAGCAGCGGCCCGCTAGCGGCGATCAGAAGCAACAGCAGCGCAGGAGCCGAAAGAAGCCAGCCGTCTGCCGCCTTGCTTCGCCTACCGGTCATTCCGCCAGCACCCTTACCCGCCCAGGCTCGAACCGGACACCGACAGCCGCACCCGGGACCTCGCCAATGTCGGCACCGGCCGCCACCCGCGCGATCACAACTGAGCCGTCGGCCAGCGTCAGCCGATGGTGCATGTCGGTGCCGAAATAGGTGCTGTCCACCAACGTTGCCGCCAGCGTGTCCGCTGTTCCCGGCGGAAGCACCGAAACATGCTCGGGCCGGATCGCCAGCGTCACCGCGCCGCGGGGGGTGTCATCCGCTACCGGAACGGACTCGCCTGTGGCCAGCCGCACGGCGCCGGCCACCGCCTCGCCCTCGAGGAAGTTGGTCTCGCCGATGAAATCCGCCACGAACCGGTTGGCCGGTTGTTCGTAAATTTCGCGCGGCCCGCCGACCTGCAGCAGCCTTCCCGCCGACATCACGCCGATGCGGTCGGACATCGTCAGAGCCTCTTCCTGATCGTGGGTCACGAAAATGAAGGTGATGCCGGTTTCCATCTGCAGCCGCTTCAGTTCCGTCTGCATCTCCTTGCGCAGTTTCAAGTCCAGCGCAGATAGCGGTTCATCCAGCAGCAGCACCTCCGGCTCCGGTGCCAGTGCCCGCGCCAGCGCGACCCGCTGCTGCTGGCCGCCTGACAGTTGCGCAGGCAACCTGTCAGCGAAGGCATCAAGCCGCACCAGTTTCAGCACCCTTTCAACACTGGCGGCAATCTCCGATTTCGGTTTGCCAAGCATTTTAAGCCCGAAGCCGATATTCTCGGAGACCTTCAAATGTGGAAACAGTGCGTAGGATTGAAAGACGGTATTCACCCGCCGCTTGTTGGGCGGGACATGGGTGATATCCACGCCGCTGAGATGGATGCTGCCGCTCGTCGGCGTTTCGAAACCTGCAACGCACCGCAGCAACGTCGTCTTACCGCAGCCCGAGGGCCCCAGCAGGGTGAAGAATTCGCCGTGCCGTACCGCTATGGAAACCTTGTCCAAGGCCCGGAACGCCTTTGCGCCCGATCCGAAGACCTTTACCGCATCCCGCGCTTCAACGGCTGTCTCTGATGTCAATGGCATGCTCTCCCCAAAGCCGACCCTGCGACAGCATCACGGATTTGGCAAGCAAAGGCACCGGTCCGTTTGTCCGGACCGATGCCTGGCGGGCGCTGTGCCCTGTTTCTGAACAAGTTGGTCAGGTCTTGCGAGAAGCCCGCGCCTCGCGGATTTCCCCGCGCAAACGCTCCGCATGGACAGCCAGAGCCTCATCGTCACTCTCCGGCTTTTCAGCTTCATCGTTCCAGTGTTCAACGGCATGGGATATGCGCGTCAATACATTGCCGATGGACAGATTTTCCTCTGCCTGCTCCGCCTCTATTTCCTTGCGGAGATCGGCGAATTCCCGGTTGAGCGCTTCTCGGTGTTCGTGCAGTGATTGCATAGTCTCGGCCATGATTTGCCCTCCTTTACCATTGAAACAATCAGTTGGTGCGACCGGTTCCATGGAACCACGCCATCGTGACTGCGTTCATCTCCCATGCGTGAACAAACGGACATCCCCTTGCATCAACCTACCGCTCCTTCAGACGAGCGTGCCCGACACATTGCCCGCCTCGACAAGCTGTCGCGCTTGCTGGACACGCAATTTCGCGTGCCCGGCACCCGTCTGCGGTTCGGGCTCGACTCCATTATTGGTCTTATTCCCGGTGTCGGCGACACACTTACACTTCTGCCTGCGGGTTATCTCGTACTGGAGGCCCGCCATATGGGCGTGCCCCGCACCACGATCGCCCGCATGATGGGCAACATCGCCGTAGATTATTTTGTCGGGATCATCCCGCTTGTCGGTGATATCTTCGACTTCGGTTTCAAGGCGAACCGTCGGAACATTGCGCTCCTGCAGCGCCACTTCGAACAAGCACCCTGACCTTTAGAAAATTCTGCAGCAAAAAAACCGGGGCGGTTTTCCCACCCCGGCTTTCGCGTCATCTCAACCGTCATGCCGCGCGTTCGTGCGCGCCCTCTTCGATTTCCTCGACGATCTTGTCGATAAATGCCGGCAGATCTTCGGGGGAGCGGCTGGTGATCAGCCCATTGTCGACGACAACCTCCTTGTCCTGCCACTTCGCCCCGGCATTGACCAAATCTGTCCGGATCGAATGGTAGGATGTTGCCTCTCGACCGGAAATCACTCCCGCTTCGATCAGCAACCACGGTGCGTGGCAGATCGCGGCCACCGTCTTGCCGGCATCGAAGAAAGCCTTGATGAGCGAAATGGCCTCGGGTTTGGTGCGCAGGATATCGGGGTTGATCTGGCCACCTGGCAGTACCAGCGCATGATAGTCACCGGCGCTTGCATCGGCCAACGCCAGATCGGCTCGTACCGTATCGCCCCAGTCCTTCTCGTTCCAGCCCACGATGTCCGTCCCCTCTGGCGTCGCCACCTGAACGTCGGCGCCAAGTTTCTTCAGATGGGTCAGCGGGACCTGCAACTCGGATTGTTCGAACCCGTCCGTTGCGAGAATCAGAATCTTTGCATTCGAAATGCTGGTCATGTTGTCCTCCTTTTTCCCGGGCGCTCGGCCCGTGTGGAGGTCAACGCCCGCCGCAGCCGGCAGTTCCGGATTCTCGCGAAATCGTGGGGTCAGTCAGAGCAGGAACCAGATAGCCCCGCCCAACGACGCCAGAATACCGATCACACCGCAGAGGATCACCAGCCCGTCGCGCGCCACCAGCCCGACAGCGAGCACGGCGACACCGGCACCGATGATCGAGGACGAGAACGGCACCAGTTCCAGCACCGGCATCATCGCGCCGGCCACGACGCACATTAGTTGTGGCACGATTGCCAAAGGCGGCTCCACCAGAGGGTGGAGGCGTTGACGAAGCACGGAATCGAGCCGCCGCGCTGGCCGTTTGAGCAACTGCAACGCTTGCTGCATCCGCTGTTGCGGAACTTCGCGCCGCATCAACCAGTCCGGCAGCCAGACATGATCCCTTTGCACGACCATTTGCATCGCGATCAGCAGGATGCAGATGCCGCAGACACTCGACAGGCCGGGAATGCCGCTCGCGGGCGTGATGACGATCAGGGCGGGCAGGGTCAGCAACGGAGCGAAAGATGCGTCGCCCAATTCCTGCACGATCCGGCGGATCGATACGCAGTTGCTGTCGGTAGCATCTTCGGCCCGTTCGAGGATTTCTCCGATCGAGTGCGGTTCGTCGTCGCCACGGCTGACTTCGGTGTCGCTCAACAGCTTGCCCTCCCCGTCACCAGTTTAAACGCGTCGGGGCGCGGCATGTTCCCCAGCGGCCGCCGAAGCCTTCTGGAAATCTCGCGTCAGCCCGCCGCCGCCTCCTCCCGCTTCATCTGCTGATGCTCGTCCTCCACAAGGCCGACCTTCCAGTACCCGGATATATACGCATCTTCTTTTGCCAGCCCGCGCTCGACCAGCAAGTAGCGCCGCAAATCTGCAATCATGCCGCTCTCGCCGGCGATACAGGTCTGGATGCGGCCTTCTGGCCAAGGCCAATCCAGAACCTTCCGCAGGATATCGCCTGTCGGCTGATCGGCATGCGGATTCACGATCCAATGCTGCTCCACGCCGTCGGGCGCGTCGATTTCCTGCCGGTCGGCGGGCGAGGTAATTTCAAACAGCGCCGTGCCGACGGCATCGCGCGGCATCGCCTCGAGTGTCGCCGCAGCCACCGGGAGGGCCGACATGTCGGCAACCACGAGATAACGGTCGGCATAGAAGCTCTCGACTTTTACCGGGCCGGGGCCCGCAAAGCCGCAGAAATCACCCGCATCCGCACGGCGCGCCCAGGCAGATGCGGGCCCCGCATCACCATGGTCGACGAAATCGATATCCATCTCACAGTCTATCGGGCGGATGAACCGCACCGTATAGGTTCGCACCACCGGCCGTGGCCCGTCAGCCAGTTGCGCGACGAAAGCCTCCTTTGTCTGACCGGGCTCGGGCAGAAAGATCTTGCAATTGGCCCCCTCGCAACCGGCTGCCATGGCCGCGATCTCGGGGGAGGTGAATGTCACGCGGATCATGCCCGGCGTCAGGCGGAGTACTTTCCGCACCGTGAACAGCCGCGGCGGTCTCTTTGCAGGTCTGGCCATGGATAACTTCCGTCTGGATATGAATTGGGATTTGCGGGCTGACAACAGGGGCAGCGGCGCAGGGCCACGCCACCAGTCTCTGGCTGGCAGACCACGGCGACGCTCTCGGCCACCGGTGTGCTGTCTCTCAATCTAGGCAATGTCGCCGCAGCATCAATAGACGATCTGCAATTGCCGCCACCAGCCTTGCCGCCACGTACCGGCCGCAGGTAGGGTGCGCCCCAGACACGCGGCCAGCAAAGGGAAGGACTTTCTCATGCGTATTCTGTTCACTGGAGGCTCCGGCAAGGCCGGTCGCCATGTCGTGCCCTACCTGCTGGAACAGGGTCACCGTGTGGTCAACGTCGATCTCACGCCACTCGACCATCCGGGGGTCGACAACCTGACGGCGGACATCACCGACTCCGGCCAGATGTTCAACGTGCTCACATCCTACGCGGATTTCGACGAACTCGAACCCGGAACCGGCGTTCCGGGATTCGACGCCGTTGTCCATTTTGCCGCCGTGCCGCGTATCCTGATCCGTCCCGACAACGAAACCTTCCGCATCAACACCGTCGGCACGTACAATGTGCTGGAAGCAGCGACCAAACTGGGGGTGCGCAAGATCGTCATCGCCTCCTCGGAAACCACCTATGGTGTCTGCTTCGCCGATGGCCGCGCCGACCCGCCTGCCCTGCCGGTGACCGAAGACCTGGACACCAATCCGATGGATAGCTACGGACTGTCCAAGGTCGTCAACGAAAAAACAGCCCGCGCATTCCAGGCCCGCAGTGGTGCTGACATCTATGCGCTTCGCATTGGCAACGTAATCGAACCGGATGAATACGACATGTTCCCGCGTTTCTTCGCGGATCCCGGTCTCCGCCGCCGCAACATCTTCTGCTATATCGACGCCCGTGATCTCGGCCAGATCACCGACTTGTGCCTCAAGACCGACGGACTCGGCTTCGAGGTGTTCAACGCCGGCAACGACAACAACTCCGCCAACGTTCCAGCTGCCGAACTGGCGGAACGGTTCTTTCCCGGCGTGCCCCTTCAGCACCCGCTTGAAGGCGAAGAAGCACTCTATTCAAACGAGAAGATTCGTCGCGTACTTGGGTTCAGGGAGCAGCACAACTGGCGCAACTACGTCGACGGGTGAGCCCTGTGCAAGCTGAAGGCGGAGGCACACGGCCGCGCATCTTGCAGGGCAAGGCGCACGCCGAACAAGAAATGAACAGGAAATGGCGATGTCCATTTTTCTTTGCCTGAACATTCCGGCCGCTCGCCAAACATATTTCATTATCCCGGCACGGCTGTCGCACCATCGGGACCATGCGGCCGGCCAGCCTCTTGCGAGTGGCGCGGCGGAGGACTACGAGTAGCCCTATGCAGGCGGTTTTTCTTGATCTCGATGGCACACTCATCGACCCTAAAGAGGGAATAACCCTCTCTATCCAATACGCCCTGCGGGAACTCGGTGCGGAAGTTCCGGAACAGGATGATCTCACCTGGTGCATCGGCCCGCCGCTCTGGACGAGTTTCGAAGTGCTCCTCGGCCCGGGCGCCGATCTGAACGAGGCGGTATCTTTGTATCGCGAGCGCTACACGGATGTCGGCATGTACGAGGCGGAAGTCTATGATGACATTGGTGAAATGCTGATGGATCTGCGCGCGACGGGCGCTGGCCTGTGGATCGCCACATCCAAGGCCCATGTCTACGCCAATACGGTCATCGAGCATTTCGGTATCGCTTCGCACGTCGATGGTCTCTTCGGGTCAGAACTCGACGGCACCAATTCCGACAAGACATCCCTCCTCCAGCATGCCCTGAACGAGACCGGCGTGGACCCGTCCCGCAGCATCATGATCGGCGACCGGCATTTCGACATAGATGGGGCCCGCAACAACGACATTCCGACCATTGGTGCGCTGTGGGGCTACGGCGAAGAGGGCGAACTGCATCGCGCCGAGGCCGACGCACTCGCCGGCCATCCTGAAGAAGTCCTTGAAATTGCAATGGATCTCATGGGCATGGAGACATGACCGATCCCGTCGACCTGACGGCGCGCCTGGTTCGCTGCCCCTCCGTCACGCCGGCCGAGGGCGGCGCGATCACGCTGCTGGAGGATCTTCTCACTGCCAATGGCTTCGTCTGCAACAGGGTGGAGCGCGGCGGTATATCGAACCTGTACGCCCGCTGGGGCGAAGCGGGCAATGGCCGGATCTTCGGTTTTAACGGCCACACCGATGTCGTCCCCGTGGGCAACGAGGCGGACTGGAACGACCCGCCCTTCAGCGCCACACAACGCGACGGCCGCATGTACGGGCGCGGCACGACCGACATGAAATCCGGAGTCGCAGCTTTCGCGGCCGCCGCCATCGATTTTGTAGCAGGCTCTCCGCCCGACGGCAGCATCGTCCTCGCCATCACCGGCGATGAGGAAGGCGATGCGGAACACGGCACCGTTGCCTTGCTTGACTGGATGGCGGAGCGGGGAGAGCGGATGGACGTCTGTCTCGTTGGTGAGCCCACCTGTCCGACCGCGATGGGCGAGATGATCAAGATCGGCCGTCGTGGTTCGCTCAACTGCAGGATCACCGCCACGGGTGTGCAGGGTCATTCCGCCTATCCGCACCGCGCCAATAATCCGCTGACAGCACTCGTGAAGCTGCTGCACCGGCTGGAGGCCACGCCTCTCGACAATGGCACCAGCCACTTCGATCCTTCCACCCTCGCCATCACCTCCATCGACACCGGCAACACCGCGACCAATGTCATCCCGGCCAGTGCGTCGGCGATGCTCAATATCCGGTTCAACGATCGTCATAACGGCGCCGGTCTCGTCAACTGGTTGGCGGAGCAGGCAGCGGCGGTGGAAGTGGACACGGGTGTTCGTTTCAGCCTCGACAGCCGTATTTCCGGTGAAAGCTTCCTGACGCCGCCGGGTGCGCTTTCCACCCTTGTTGCCGATGCCGTCGAGGCCGAAACCGGCCGACGCCCCGAACTGTCCACCTCCGGCGGCACATCGGACGCACGGTTCATCAAGGATCATTGCCCAGTGGTCGAATGCGGGCTGGTCGGTCAGTCGATGCATGCAGTCGATGAGAATGTGGAGATTGCGCAGATCCACCAGCTCAAGGCCATCTACACGCGGATCCTGCGCGCCTATTTTGCCTGATCCTGGTATGCGGCGGCGGCTCTATATCATGGTGAAGGAGCCGCGACCGGGAAAGGTCAAGACGCGGCTAGGACGCGAAATTGGCCATGTGGCGGCAGCATGGTGGTTCCGCCATCAGCTTGCACGCCTGTTCCGCAAACTGAGCAAGGACGCCAGATGGCAAACCATTTTGGCCGTGGCACCGGACACGGCCATTTCCAGCCCGGTCTGGCCGGAAGGGATACGGCGGGTTGCGCAGGGACGCGGAAATCTTGGCCAGCGGATGGCGCGGGTATTCCGGAATGCAAACCACGGGCCGGTGATCATAATCGGGGCTGACATTCCGGACATTCGAGCGGCGGATATCGAGGAGGCGTTTCGTCTGCTCGGGCACCATGACGCGGTGTTAGGTCCGGCACCGGACGGCGGCTACTGGCTGGTCGGTCTGGCACATGGTGGGCTAAGGACCCCGCCCGGAATTTTTGACGGTGTGCGCTGGTCGAGCGCGCATGCGTTTCACGATACCTGCGCCAGCCTTCCTGCAGGGTTCCGTGTTGCCCTTGCCTCCACGCGCGCCGACGTCGATACGGAAAGCGATCTGAAGTCAGCTACCCGCGGTGTACAAACCTGACGGTCAAACCGGTGCTTCACGCTTTTCCTGTCAGCCAGAAGCCATTCTTGAGGTCAGCCGACTGCCTCCTGAAGCTTTGTCAGTCGCGCCTGCAATTGGCCTTTGAGGTGTCCGATCGCGTCCGGCACGGCCCCATCGAAGCCGGAGGCATCGAGCAGGACGCGGGCGTCCAGTTGCAGGCTCGCGTCTTCGAGCATGACGGCAATGCTGGTGACGAACTGTGCAGCATAGGTCAGCGCATCAACATTCCGCGCCGTTTCTGCCCCCTTAATCAGTTCTAGGGCGTGGGAGATGTCGTCCGATTTTACGCTGCGGGTCAGCAAGTTCGATGAACTTCCAACACGAGGAACGCTGTCTGCATTGATGGATCGGCCTTCACTCACCGGTAAGACTGACAGCACGCAAGTCTGAAAGGTCAGCATGTCGCCTACTGGTTTGGGCAAAAGCGCATCTGCACCGGCCGCGCGGGCAAGGGGGCCCCATTCCTCGACATCCCCGCCAGACAGGGCGATCAATCCCGGGCGTGCGCGCGGCGAATTGCCCACCATCTTCGCAATCAACTCAAGCCCGCTGCCGTCCGGAAGCCCGATGTCGACGATCACCACATTGGGTCGATAAAGCGAAAGATGCCTTTCCGCCGTCAACAGCCTGTCCGCCCGTCGCAGGCGGGCACCGCTGGCCACCGCCATAAGGCGCAGCGCTTCTGATGCACTCATACTGTCTTCAACAAGGGTGATGGTGATGCCGAGCAGGCACTTGCGACGCGAGGCCGCGCTGCCCGGTGTCTTCAAGGAGTACATATCCCGCATTCTGCCACCTGCGTCATGAGAACTTCGATTCTCATGAGACCGCAGCGGGTTTAACGACGACTTAACGTAAGCGGGCTTTTTTCACGTTTCGGGCGGAGGGGCGCGAAATGCCCCTCCGCTCGCTGATCAACTGGCCGCGACTGCCCGTTTTGTCATGGTGGCAACAAGATGCGCCCGGTATTCCGGCGTGCCGTGCAAGTCGCCGATCATGCCATCGGCCTCGACACTCAGACCGGAGAGGGCATCGGTGGAATAGTCGGCGGAAAGCGCTTCCTCCGCTTCCGTCCAGCGGAAGACACCGTCCTCCGAGGCGCCCGTCACGGCCACGCGCACACCATCGGCGTATTTCGCGACCATCACACCGACCAGCGCAAAACGGGAAGCCGGTTGCACGAACTTCTGATAGTTCGCACGCTCCGGCACCGGGAACTTCACCTGAGTGATGATTTCACCTTCTTCGAGCGCCGTGGTGAACATGCCCTCGAAATAGTCGTCGGCCGCGATCTCGCGATCATTGGTCACAACCGTCGCACCGCTCGCCAGCACCGCGCAAGGATAGCAGGCCGAGGGATCATTGTTGGCAAGGCTGCCGCCGATGGTGCCCCGATGGCGGACCGCCGGGTCGCCAATGTGGCTGGCCATGGCCGCCAGCGCCGGATAGGCCTCCGCTTCCCTGCTGACCTGTGCATGGGTGGTCGCGCCACCGATGCACAGCCGGCCTTCGGCGTCGGTGGATACGCCCACCATTTCCGATATGCCGGTCAGGCTTACCAGCACGGAAGGTTGCGCCAGCCGCTGCTTGAGTGTCGGGATCAGGGTTTGGCCACCAGAAAGCGCCTGCGCATCCTCCTGCGCGAGCGCAGCAACCGCATCGGCAACCGTGGTCGGCCGTGTCAGATCAAAGTTGTACATCTCTCATCTCCTTCTCTGGGCGGTCGCGGACCGGCCCGGAATGTTCGGCGGGGCCCCGGCTGGCGGAGCCCCTGATTGCCTCAGCCCTGCATCGCCGCCCAGACACGAGCGGGCGAAAGCGGCATGTCGATATGCTCTACATGCGTCTTGCCACCGGAATGCAGCGCGTCGATTACCGCGTTCACCACCGCTGGCGGCGAGCCGATGGCCCCGGCCTCGCCACAACCCTTGACGCCCAACGGGTTGTGCGTGCAAGGCGTGGAACAGGAGTGATCGACGGAATAGAACGGCAGGTCATCCGCTCGCGGCATCGCGTAATCCATGTAGGTGCCGGAAAGAAGCTGGCCGCTGTCGTCATAGGCGCAGTTTTCCAGCAACGCCTGCCCGACGCCCTGGGCGATACCGCCATGCACCTGCCCGGCGACGATCATAGGGTTGATGACGTTACCGAAATCGTCGGCCGCGGCGAATGCCACGATTTCCACCTTGCCGGTGTCCGGGTCAACCTCCACCTCACAGGCATAGGCGCCTGAGGGGTAGGTGAAGTTGGACGGGTCGTAGAAAGCGGTCTCCTCCAGCCCCGGCTCGATGTCCTCCAACGGGTAGTTGTGGGGTACGTAGGCTGCCAGCGTCACGTCTGTCCAGGCGACGGACTTGTCCGTACCGGCCACCGTGAACTGGCCGTTGGCCAATTCCACGTCAGCCTCCGCAGCTTCCAGCAGGTGCGCTGCGATCTTCTTGGCCTTGTTGATTACCTTCTCAGTGGCCTTGAACATCGCCGATCCGCCAACAGCGAGGGAGCGGGAACCGTATGTGCCCATGCCCATAGGTGTCCGAGCTGTATCGCCATGAACAATGTCGATCTGGCTTTCGTCGATACCCAGCATCTCCGCCACCACCTGTGGGAAGGTCGTCTCGTGACCCTGTCCGTGGCTGTGGCTGCCCGTGAGCACACTGATCGAGCCGGTGGCGTTCACGCGCACGGTAGCACTTTCGTAGAGACCGGCGCGAGCGCCGAGCTGTCCGACGAGGTTCGAGGGTGCGATACCGCACGCCTCGATATAGCAGTTGACGCCAAGTCCGCGCAGCTTGCCGCGCGCCTCGCTCTCCGCGCGCCGCCTGTCGAAACCGGCGAAATCGGCGATCTCGATCAGTTTGTCCATCGTCGCCTGATAGTTGCCCGTGTCGTACTCGACCGCCACGGGTGTGGCATAGGGGAACTGGTCGGGCTGGATGAAGTTGCGGCGGCGAAGCTCGATCGGGTCGATGCCCATCTCGCGCGCGGCCTTGTCGATCACGCGCTCAAGCTGGTAGGTCGCCTCGGGCCGTCCGGCACCGCGATAGGCATCCACCGGCACCGTGTTGGTGAACACGGCCTTCACGTTCACGTAGATCAGCGGCGTGGTGTAGTTGCCGGCCATCAGCGTGCCGTGCAGCCACGTGGGCACGGAGGGCGCGAAGGTCGAGAGATAGGCGCCCATGTTGGCCAGCGTATCGGTACGGAGGGCGAGGAACTTGCCGTTCTCGTCCATCGCCAGTTCGATCTTGGTTACGTGGTCGCGGCCATGCGCATCCGACATGAAGGCTTCGGAGCGGCTGGAGGTCCACTTCACCGGGCGGCCGACGGCCTTGGCGGCGAAAGTGCAGAATGCCTCCTCGGCATAGTGGAAGATCTTGGTGCCGAAACCACCGCCGACATCAGGGGCCACCACCCGCAGCTTGTGCTCCGGAATGCCGAGGACGAATGCGCCCATCAGCAGGCGGATAACGTGCGGGTTCTGGGAGGTGGTGTAGAGCGTGTATTCATCGCGGCTGGGGCTGAACTCGCCCAGCGCGACGCGTGGTTCCATCGGGTTGGCAACGAGGCGGTTGTTCTTCAACTCCAGCGTCGTGACGTGATGCGCGCCCTTGATTGCATCGTCCACCGCCTGCTTGTTCTCTTCGACGAAACCCCAATCGTAGCAAAGGTTCGTGCCGATATCGTCATGGACCAGCGCGGAGCCCTCGGCGACCGCCGCCTTCATGTCCACCACGGCCGGCAGACTTTCGATGTCCACTTCAATGGCGGCAGCGGCGTCGCGCGCCTGCGCGTAGGTTTCCGCCACCACAGCAGCAATCGGGTCGCCCACGTGGCGTACCTTGCCCTGCGCCAGCACCGGGTGTCCCGGCTCCTTCATCGGCTCGCCATGCCGGTCCGTCACCTGCCAACCACAGGGAAGTCCGCCGACGCCCTCGAAATCCGCACCGGTAAAGACCTTAAGCACGCCGGGCATACCCTCGGCCGCGCCGGTGTCGATACCGTTGATCCGCCCATGCGCCACATCCGAGCGCAGGAAGAAAACATATGTCTGCCCGTGGACGTTGATGTCGTCCGTGTACTGTCCCTTGCCTGTCAGGAACCGCACGTCCTCCCGCCGTTTCGAACTGGCTCCAATTCCGCTGTCTTTCGGCATTCTATCCTCCCAATGCGCAGGCTCCGGGCCGCGCTTGTCTGATTTCGCTCGGGGCTGCCGCCCCTTGGCTCTTTGCGACCGGCGTTCTGAAGACGCCTTATTCCGCCGCGACCGTGTTCATCTCCGATGCTGCCGCCTGGATCGCCTTGACGATGTTGTGATAGCCGGTGCACCGGCAAATGTTGCCTTCCAGATACTCGCGGATCTCGGTCTCGCTCGGGTTGGCGTTCTTGTCCAACAAGTCTGCCGCGCTCATGACCATCCCCGGTGTGCAAAAGCCGCACTGTAGACCGTGATGCTCCTGGAAAGCTGCCTGAATGACGCCGAGGCTGCCGTCAGCGTTGGCCATACCCTCGATCGTCTTCACCTCGGCCCCCTCGGCCTCTCCTGCCAACATCGTGCAGGCCTTCACGGCGTCACCGTTTACATGCACCACGCAGGCGCCGCACTGGCTGGTATCGCACCCGACATGCGTGCCGGTAAGCTGCAGTTTCTCTCGCAGAAACTCCACCAGCAGTGTCCGGCCCTCAACCTCGCCAGACACGGATTTTCCGTTCACCTTCATGGTGACATTGGTCATTTGCACTTCCTCCCAGCAGTCTGTTCCAGTGCGCCCCCTTGGCGGGGCTTGCCGCGCATCGAATCCGCTCCGATACCCGCCTTAGGGGAGTTTGATCGCAAATGCCTGTCGGAGCAAACCACTATTTTAGTACTGTATGCCGTCGCGCACCGGCTGCGGCATCACCGCCCTTGCGTTTCAGTGCCGCGCGTTCCACATCTGGCCAAACCGCAAGGAAAGGCCCGTCATGATAGGTCGTCTGAACCATGTCGCCATCGCCGTTCCCGATCTGGACGCAGCGGCAGACCAGTATCGCGATACATTGGGTGCGGATGTCGGGCCGCCTCAGGCGGAGCCGGACCATGGCGTGACCGTCGTGTTCATCACTCTGCCTAACACCAAGGTGGAACTGCTGCATCCGCTGGGCGAAAACTCCCCGATCAACGCGTTTCTGGAAAAGAACCCGGCAGGCGGCATTCATCACATGTGCTATGAGGTGGACGACATCATCGCCGCCCGCGACAAGCTGAAGGCCAGCGGCGCCCGTGTCCTCGGCGATGGCACTCCGAAAATAGGCGCACACGGCAAGCCGGTGCTGTTCCTGCACCCGAAGGATTTCACCGGCACGCTGGTAGAATTGGAACAGGCATGACGATTACCGGTGCCATCGTCCTGTTCAGCGTCATCTGGTTCATGGGCCTGCTGATCGCCCTGCCTCTCAGCCTGCAAAGCCAGGACGAAGCGGGCGACGTAGCCCCCGGCACCTCGCCCTCCGCCCCGACTAATCCGCAGATCCGGCGCAAGATGTTCTGGGTCACGGTTGTCACCGTCGCCCTCTGGTTGCCACTCTGCGGCATCATCGCCTCCGGCTGGATTTCGATCGCCGACATTGACATATGGGGCCGCCTCTGAGGGCCTCAAGCATCTCGGACCCGACGCCCGAGAATGCGGCAGTTCCCGGCGTAGGGCCGTTGTCGGACGACGGTGTCGCAAATTTTACTGGACGCAAGAATGGAAGTCTCTACCCTAAAAAGGTATCGCAACCTGAAGGAGAGACCAATGAAAGTCATCGCACTTCTCACAACCGCTCTGTTGCTTACCTCCGGCGCAGCCTTTGCCGAGGGCTGCTCCTACGGCAAGATGCGCGAAACCGTTGCAGACGCGCCGCTCCTGCCACTGCCGACCGAAGAGCCGACGGCAGACAGCTGAGACATGGCGGGGCGCAATCTGTGCCCCGCGCCTATTGCTTGCCGCTAATTCGGTGAAACTGGTGCGTGAAGGCGGCGACGCCCAGCACCGGGATCAGCAGGTTCAACCCCGGCACGGCCAGTGGTACTGCCATCACGACACCCGTTAGCCAGACTTCCGCGAAATTTCCGCGAAACAGTGCCCGTGCGCCACGTGCGCCGATGCGCCGTGCGGCGACGAGGTAGAAATACTCCCGCCCCAGCAGCAACCCGTTGACCGCGAGGAACACGAAAGGGGCCAGGACATTGACGGCGAAATATACGATCAGCGCCACGCCATTGGCCAGGATCATCAGGCCGAGGAAGCGCAGGGTATCCCAGATCATCTCCGCCCAGCCCTGCCCCGGCACATCCGGCAGGTGCGGGTAGTGCCGATCCTCCACCGCGTTCGCCACATCTTCCACGAAAAATCCGACCAGCAGCGAGGCCAGCGGGATCATCAGGAAGATCGACGCGACCAGCGCCAGAGCCAACATCGCCCAACTCAGCCATGATGCCTCCAGCGACACCGGGCCGATCCATGGAAGGGTCATCGTCTCCGGCAGGAAGTACCCGAACAATTGCAGGCAGAACCAGACGAAGCCGATGAGGACCAGCAAAGTCACCGCCATGGCTTTCAGCAACACGGCAAGGAAACGCGGGTCGCCCAACTGGCCCAGCGCTTTGGCGATATCACCTGCCATCAGTCGGCCAGCCAGGTTGTAATGGCATCGATGTCCGGGCGGGGACGGTCGGGTGGCGGCGTCGTCTCCGTGCCGATCACCACGAACCCGGCGCAGAAGTCCGGCTCGCCCACCTCCAGCGCCGCGCTTAGAAACTCCGCGTCATCGGCCATTGGCCCCGTCAGCCAGTTTGCCCCCCAACCAGAGGCGAGCGCGGCGTTGAGCAGGCTCAAGCAGACGGCTCCGGCGCTCAGCACCTGTTCGCCTGCAGGCACCTTTTCCGTCGGCCGCGGCATGGCGATCACCGCCACGATCAGCGGTGCCTCGGTGAACATCACCGCCGTCTTTGCCACGCGTTCCGGCGGATAGCCCATCGCGTCGGCCCGCGCTGCCGCCACCGCCGCGACGCGGGCCAGCGCCGCACCTTCCAGCACGATGAAGCGCCACGGTTCCAGTTTGCCATGATCCGGCACCCGCGCCGCCGCCTCCAGCATCGGTCGCAGTGCGGTGCGATCCGGCACCGGTCCGGTCAACGTCTTGGCCGGACGTGACCGTCGCGTCAGCAGGAAATCGAGAACTTCGGGGCGGGCATCGGGCATAGCGGTCTCCTCGGGAATTCACCCCGTATCCACGCGCCCGTGCGGTGAATGTCAAGCCACGGACCGCGCGCGCGCGCCCGAGCCGGGGCGGGTGGGCTCGATGCCCGGCCGTCCCGGCGCCTCCGCTCAGGCCAGCAGTTTGGGATCGTTGCCGAACTCGACCCCCGGGAACACCGTCCGCTCCAGCTCGGCCTTCTCCAGCCCGAACAGATCACGCATCGCCCAGCCGGCGAAGCGGCGCACATCGTTGGTCGGCATCAGATCACGGTCGCGGTAGAGATCGGCAGAAGCCAGCCCCGGCCATTGGCCATGCACCTTGCCGCCTTTCAGCGCCCCCCCGGCCAGAACCATCGCGCCGCCGGTGCCGTGGTCGGTGCCGCGGTTGCCGTTCTCGCGCACGGTCCGCCCGAACTCGGTCATGCACAGCACGGCCGTCTTTTGCCAGTTGGCACCCAACCCCTGCTTCAGCGTCAGGATCGCAGTCTCAAGCTCGCCCAGTGCCTTGCCGATGACCGATGCCTGTCGGATATGGCTGTCCCATCCTCCGATCGAGAACGCGGCAATCCGGCTGTCCATGTTCAGTCGCTCCGCCGCGAACCCCGCCAGCGCCTTCGCGCGCACCGCCTGATTGGCCTTCATGCCGTCGGGTGCATCCCGTCCTTCAGACAGGGAAACAGCCATTTCGCTGGCCTCGGCAAACAGTGGATCGTTCTTGTAGATGGCATTGAGCAGCAGTTCCGCCTGCGGTGACAGGTCGAGGTCGGCATCCGGCGACCAGCTGGCCGCCGGCGCATCGCCCTGCAGGATCAGCGGATTTTCTCGCCCGACCGCCAGCGCCGTCTCCGAGGTGGTGCCCGGCACAAGGCTCAGCATCCGATTCAGCCAGCCATCCTTACCGGGTGTCAGCCCACCATCGGCGGAGCTGCCGCCGTTCTCCAACAGGTCCTGACCGTCAAAATGGCTGCGCTTGTCCCGGTAGGGTGTCGAAACCGCGTGGGCGAACGCAAGCTCGCCGCTCTTCCACAGGGGCATCAGTCCATTGAGTTTCGGATGCAGCGCGAAGAAGCCATCAAGGTCGGAAGCGCCGCCCGCTTCGCCGCCCTTCAGCGTCTTGCGCAGGCCCGCATAATTCTTGTCACCATAGGGCTGCACAGCATCCAGCCCGTCCATCGCACCACGCAGCACGATCACAACAAGCCGGTTGTCCCATGGTGCTGCAGCAAAGGTCATCGGTGTCACGAGCGGGTTCGCCGCCGCCGAACAACCAAGAAACAGCGAGGTCTTCAGCAGTTTCCGCCGGTTCATCTCAAAATGTTTCATCTCTGGCCCCTTCTCAGCGCCGGTTGAACTCGGGTGAGGCCAGCGTGATCGCGATGCCCTCGTGTTTCGTCTCGGCCCTGCTCACGGCCAGCGTCAGATCGTCCGAAGCCACATCCCGCAGGGCGTCCTTCAAAAATCTGCGCGGGTCCGAACTTTGTGCGTGGCGCTGTGCCAGCGCGTTGGCCCAGTGGATGCGGGCGGTCAGCCCTGCGGGTGTGATCCAGTCCTCCGCGTCTTCGGACCAGCCGTTCGGGCCGTTTGCCCGCGCCCACGGCTGTCCCATGCTCGTCAGGGGTTCGATGAAGTTGCGCCGATAGTCCTTCAGCTTGAACTGCTTGAAATGCTTCGGCTTCAGATTCACGGCCCGCAACGACGAAACGATGAAGTCGAAGGGCTGCTTGGCCTTGCGAAGCTCCGGCACCCAGGCCGCCTCGTGGTCGAGGAAGGCTGTATAGGTCGCCATCAGGTCGCCGCCGGAAGCCAGATATGCCTCCGCCACCGCCTTCACATGGCTGTCGACCGGCTCGCCGCCGATAAAATGCACGCTCAGCTTGCGCGCGAGGTGATACGCGGTTTCCTCACGCATACTGATATCGCGCAGGGCCTGCCGGATGGCACCCAGATCGTCTTTGTCGCCGCCGTAGTTCTTGCCCAGTACCGTCTCCGCACCCGGTTCGGCGAAACGCTGGGCGAAGCGGAAGCCTTCCTTGCCATTGGTCAGGCCGGTCAGAAGTTCGGCGAATTCACGCACATCCTGCTGTGTGTACCCGGCAGACACACCCAGGGTGTGCAATTCCAGCACTTCCCGCGCCAGATTCTCGTTCAAGCCGGCCTTGCGCCGCTCTCCCGCCACTGAATTCGGGCCAATGGAGTTTGCCTGACCAAGATAGAGCAGCATGGACGGATGCGTCACCACTGCTTCCAGCATGTCGCTGAACTTGCCGGTCACGTGCGGTCGAATGGCGTGCTGCTGGTAGTCCAGCACCAAAAGGCTGTCGATGTGACTGTTAACAGCGACGGTGAAGTGATCCGACCAGAACGCCAACAGTCTTTCACGGAAGGGCACCTGCGCTAGCACAGGTCGGCTGAAGATCAGCCGGAAGTCCTGAAAATACATCTTGTCGCGCGTCTGCCGCGCCGCCTTTGCCATTGCCTTGCCGTTCGGCTCTTTGGCGCGAAAGGCTTTGTTGGCCGCAATCTGCTGGCGGCGATAGGCAAATCTCTCCGCGATCGTCGCAGCCGGATGATCCTTGAGATAGGGGTCGGCCTTTTTCAGCCCGGCCAAAAGGGCATTCGCGCCCGGGACCGGCTTGCGGTCTGGCCGGAAGCCGTACCCGTAGCGGATCTCGGCCAGCGCCGCCTGTGATAGGGTCATGCTCGCTCCATTTCTGCGGACCCGGGTCTTCGCCGCCCGGTATTCCGTCTCTCGATGATATACGATATTCGGCCGGAGAACCGTCTAAAATTCTTTGCAACACAGTGTAATCCGGTTTCCGCCGAAAGCGAGATTCCGCGCAGGAAAGGCCAGCGGATTGATGACTTTCCGCACAGTCTTCGCACGCTAGGTGTTGAGGAACCCAACGCACTGACTAGTCTGAACAAAAACACCTGAAAGACGTGAACATCATGGCCGAAACCTACGAAACCCTCCTCGCCCACACGGCGCGCAGCATGGCCTTGGACGAAGTGGCAGGGCTGCTCGCATGGGATCAGGAAACCGTGATGCCGGTCGACGGCGGTTTTCAGAGGGAAGAACACGCTGCCGCACTGGAGGAGGCACGACACAGCCGCAACACCGACCCGCGGATAGGTGAGTGGCTGGCATCCCTTGAAGGCGCGACTCTTTCGCCGGAGGCCGCGCGCAACGTCGAACTTATCCGCCGGCGCTACACCCGTGCCACGGCTGTGCCCGCGGACCTCTCCATCGCCATCGCGCGACAAACCAGTGCGGGACAACGCGTCTGGGCCGAAGCCCGCCGCACTGACGATTTCAACCTCTTCGCGCCGGCTCTGACAAGGATCGTCGAACTCAAGCGCGAGGAGGCCCAGCACCGCCGCCTCGGTACCGGCCCGCTCTACGATGCCCTGCTCGACGGCTATGAGCCGGGAATGACTACAGCGACCTTGACGCCGCTGTTCGAGCGCCTGCGCGGCCCGCTGGCAGACCTGCGGGCGGAAATCGCGGAGCGGGGCATTGCCTCTGCAAAGCTGAAAGGCCATTTCCCGGAAAAGGCGCAGCTTGCCTTCGCCCACGCTCTGGCTGAGGTGTTCGGCTACAATCTCAAGGCCGGCCGCATAGATACGGCCGTCCACCCATTTTCCTCAGGCTCCGGTCGCGACGTGCGCATTACGACCCGCGTGGCGGAGGACGATCCGGCGGGCAACATCTTTTCCACCATCCACGAGATGGGCCACGCCGTCTATGAGCAGAACATCGAGCGCAGCCACAATCTCCAGCCCATCGGTGCCTACGCCTCCATGGGCGTGCACGAGAGCCAGAGCCGGCTGTTCGAAAACCAGATCGGGCGGTCCCGCGCCTTCGCCGAGTATCTCTACCCTGCCATGCGGGAGGCCTTCGGCGATCTCTGCATCGACGGTCCGGCTGCCCTGTTCGCCGCCCTCAACCATGTCGAAACTGGTTTCATTCGTACCGAAGCGGACGAGGTTCATTACAATCTGCACGTCATCCTGCGCTACAATCTCGAACAGGATGTGATCGAGGGCCGCCTCGATGTCGCCGATCTTCAGGATGCCTGGAACCAACGTTTTGAACAGGATTTCGGGCGAAAGGTTCCCAGCGCCGCGCAGGGTGTGCTGCAGGATGTGCACTGGTCCGTCGGCCATTTTGGTTATTTCCCGACCTACACCCTGGGCAACATCTATGCTGGCGAATTATTCGCGGCGATGCAGTCTGCCCTTCCCGATCTGGATGCGGAAGTCGCGCGCGGCGATCTGACCAACGCCTTGAATTGGCTGCACATCAACATTCATCGTCCCGGCGCAAGCCTGCCGCCGGAAGATCTGGTTTCACGGGTCATCGGCCGCGCCCCGACTGAAGCTCCGCTAATATCCTACCTTCAAGCCAAGTTCCGGGGCCTCTATGCTACCTGATCTCGTTTGGGAGCGCGGGAACGTCCCAAACCATGACATTGAGAACAGGACGAGGGCCGGAATGTGTTCCGGTCCTCTTTTTTTCCTGCTTGCGTACAAACCGTATTCTTTCAGGCAGATCAGGCCGCTTCCGCGTCTGGTCGGCTGAAGTTGACTTCGCGCACAACCTGCCAGCGGCCGTCTTCAAAAATGAAATCGATGCTCAGTTCGATATGCATTTTCGGGCCACCCACGGGAATTTTCCGGGAGATAAGGACGTGGCCGCGATCACCATCAACCGTCAGACTGTGAATTCTGGACCACATGTGCTCGTCCGGAATCTTGTCCTTGAAAGCCTCCTTCAACATGGCCATGAACCCCTGCTTTTCCAGGGTGACAAGACGGCCGTCGATGTTCAGGTCCATCACCACGATATTGTCATGATAGATCCTGTCCAACTCTTCCATGTTCGCGCTGGTGCCGTATCTCATCAGGTCCAGTACCTTGGCGCGGAGTGCGTCTTCGGTCTTTTCAGTCATCGTTTCTCTCCTTTGCTTTGAGGTCAAACATACGTGCCGTTGGTCGGAGCGTCCTTCATCGGTCCGCGACGAAAACCGATACCCTTGGCGATCCAGTTGAGGTCGGGGCGGGCAAACGGAACGTTCGAAATATCGACGATTTGAACGGAGCCCGTTTCGTCCAGAACAAACAGGCCCGGCTCTGCAAACGGGGCCTCAGCATCCAGACCATTGCGCGGACCGGAAATGTACAATCCCAGCGCTTGCATCTGTGCGATTGTCAGGCCGTAGGCAACGTCGAACGCCGGCGAGACTTCGGCCATCTGCTCCGTCGCTCTGGCCTCGCTGTCGGCGGAAACGGCGATGACATCCACACCGAGCGCATTGAGGTCAGGCAGAATGGCATTCAACTCCAGCAAGTACTTTGTGCACAGCGGACAGTGTTTGCCGCGATAGACGATGACGAGCATCCAGTCGAACCCGTTCTTCGGAGAAGACAGGAGACGTTCGCCACCACCGAGCAAAGGGAGGGTGATCGCCGGAAGCGGGCTTCCGGCTGCAAGATTTTCTCTGGTCAACTGAGGTGAACTCCCTTATATATCAAACGATACATAAATCACCTCACCAAAGGCCGTCAAGGATTCTATATTGAGTGATACAAAAAAATTGGGGCGCCCGCGAAATTTCGACTATGACACCGCTTTGCTGAGCGCCATGAAAGTGTTCTGGGAGAAAGGCTACGATGGCGCATCACTGCGCGACCTGACGTCGGCGATGGGCATCACCGGGCCAAGTCTCTACGCTGCGTTCGGCGACAAATCGGAGCTCTACCTCAAGACGATTGACCACTACGCCTCGGCCGATGCGTGCACGCCACTCGTTGCGCTGGAACGCGAAGAGGACATTGCGGAGGCCCTTCACGCTTTCCTGTCGGAGGTCATCCGGTCCGCCACAGATCACGCTAGCGGGGCGAAGGGCTGCTACATCGCTTCCAGCGTCGTCGCCGTCGCCGGTCAGGTGCAAGGCGTATCAGAACGGGTGCAAGCCGTTATCACGGAAGCGGAGAACCGGTTGACGGCACGTTTTCAAAAGGAAGTCGACAAGGGCACATTACCGCCGGGCTTTCCGGCGCGTGCGCGGGCCGCGATGCTCTTCGATCTCAGACAGGGTTACATGTTCAGGGGTCGGGCGGGATGGTCGAACGAGCAGATGATGAAAGATGTTCCTGACCGGGTTCGCATGTTGCTTGCCGAATAGCGCGGCTCGCGACGCCTACCCAAGTCAATTGCGCCCTCAGAGAATTCTGTGAGGGCGCAATTCTTTTACCGATGAAACCGGAGTCAGCCGAGTGCCTCGTCGCACCGCTGACAAACACCGGCATGTGCGTGACTGCCCACGTCCGGCAGGATTTTCCAGCAGCGCTGGCACTTCTCGCCGTCGGCCTTGGCGAAAACCACCCCGATGGCTGGATCGTCGAGACGGAAAGCATCTGCCTGCGGCTCGCCCTCGACAACCGAGAGACCGGACGTGATGCACACGTCGTCCATATCGACACTGCGAACCACCGCCGCCAGCGACGGATCGGCAAGCTGCACCACCGGTGCCGCCTCCAACGAAGAGCCGATGACCTTGTCTCGCCGCTGAACCTCCAACGCTGCCGTGACCACCCGCCGCACGGATCGCACCGCCGCCCATTTCTCCGCCAGTGCGTCGTCGCGCCAGTCCGCCGGAGTGACAGGAAAGTCGACAAGATGGACGGAGCTTTCGTCGCCCGGGAACCGCTCCAGCCAGACTTCTTCCATTGTGAACACCAGCACCGGTGCCAGCCAGGTCACCAGCCGGTGGAACAGGATGTCCAGCACCGTCCGCGCCGCGCGCCGCCGCAGGCTGTCGGCTGCGTCACAATAGAGCACGTCCTTGCGGATATCGAAATACACGGACGAAAGCTCGACCGTGCAGAACTGGAACAGGCTCTGAAACACGCTCTGGAAGGCATAGCGCCCGTAACCGTCCCGCACCTCGGCATCCAGCACCGCCAGCCGATGCAGCACCCAGCGCTCCAGTTCCGGCATCTCCGACGGAGCGACTTTCTCTTCCTCGGAAAATCCGTTGAGATTGCCAAGCAGGAAGCGCAGCGTATTTCGCAGGCGGCGATAGCTGTCCGCAGTGCCTTTCAGGATCTCCGGACCGATTCGCTGGTCGGCTGTATAGTCTGTCTGCGCCACCCACAACCGCAGGATATCGGCGCCGTACTGGTCCACGACCTTCTGCGGCACAATGGTATTGCCGAGGGACTTGGACATCTTCATGCCCTTCTCGTCCAGCGTGAACCCGTGCGTCAGCACACCCTTGTAGGGCGCGCGGCCCTTGGTGCCGCAGGCCTGCAGCATCGAGGAGTGGAACCAGCCACGATGTTGGTCCGTGCCCTCAAGATAAAGGTCGGCGATTCCGTCCGGCGCGCCATCTGCGCGATCACGCAGCACGAAGGCGTGGGTCGAGCCGCTGTCGAACCAGACGTCGAGTACATCGAACACCTGTTCCCACTCGTCAGCCTTGTAGTCATTGCCGAGGAAACGCTCCTTTGCGCCGTCAGCGTACCACGCATCCGCACCCTCTTCGGCGAACGCCGCCCGGATCCGGGCATTGACAGCTTCGTCTCGCAGCAGGAAGTCACCATCCGTCGGCAGCGCGCCCTTGCGCACGAAACAAGTCAGCGGCACACCCCAGGCCCGCTGGCGTGACAGCACCCAGTCGGGGCGCGATTCGATCATGGAGTAGATCCGGTTGCGTCCGGTCCTCGGCGTCCATGTCACCAACTCGTCGATGGAGCGCAGCGCCCGTTCACGGATACTCTTGCCATAGGTATCCTGCCCGTCATTGATCTCCCGATCGACGGATGCGAACCACTGCGGCGTGTTGCGATAGATCACCGGTGCCTTGGATCGCCACGAATGCGGATAGCTGTGCTTGATTTTACCACGTGCCAGCAGTTTGCCTGCTGCTACAAGTGCGTCAATCACCGCCTTGTTGGCATCGCCTTCCTTGCCATTGGCCTTCAGGATCGCCTTGCCGCCGAACAGCGGCAGATCGGTGCGGAAGCTGCCATCGTCCATGACGTTGTAGGTCAACACCTCTTCCAACATCCCGGCATCGCGGTAGAGTTCGAACTCCTCCATCCCGTGGCTCGGTGCGCAATGCACGAAGCCGGTGCCCTCGTCATCGGTCACGAACGGCGCGTGGCGGAAATCGCGAGGCATATCCCATTCGCCGCTGCCGCCATCGACACCGGCCAGCGGATGCGCCAGCTTCAGCCCGGTCAGCTCCGTGGCCGAAACGCTGCGCAGACGGCGGTACATATCCGGCTCCAGCCGCGCAGACTTCATCACCGCGTCCGCCTGCCGGTCCGCCAGCACGAATTTCTCGCCAACATCGGCCCAGCACTCCTCCGGCCGCGCGGTAACCTCGTACAGGCCGTAGTCGATGTCTTCCCGGAAGACGACGCCCTTGTTGGACGGGATCGTCCACGGTGTCGTCGTCCAGATCACAACCGATGCATGGTGCAGGTCCTCCGCAAGGATCGCCTGGTTGGCACCATCGAAATCGCCGCCTTCCTCATCCAGCGGCATTTCGGCGTTGCCACCACGCAAGACCGGGAATTTGACCCAGATGGTGAAGCTTTCCTTGTCCTTGTACTCTACCTCCGCCTCGGCCAGCGCCGTCTTCTCCACCGGCGACCACATTACCGGCTTGGAGCCCTGATAGAGCGTGCCATTCATCAGGAACTTCATGAATTCATCGGCAATCGTAGCCTCGGCCTCGAAGGCCATGGTCAGGTATGGATCGTCCCAGTTGCCGGTCACGCCCAGCCGCTTGAATTCCTCGCGCTGGATGTCGACCCATCCTTCGGCAAACTTGCGACACTCCTGACGCAACTCGACAACCGGAACATCGTCCTTGTCGCGGCCCTTGGCACGGTACTGCTCCTCGATCTTCCACTCGATCGGCAGGCCGTGGCAATCCCAGCCCGGCACGTAGCGGCTGTCGCGGCCCATCATCTGCTGGCTGCGGACAACCATGTCCTTCAGCACCTTGTTCAGCGCGTGGCCGATATGCAGGTTGCCATTGGCATAGGGCGGACCATCATGCAGCACGAAGGGCTCCCGCCCCTCCTGCGCCCGCAGGCGATGATAGATGTCCAGTTTCTTCCAGCGCTCCAGCCATTCGGGCTCACGCTTTGGCAGGCCCGCCCGCATCGGAAATTCGGTCTGGGGCAGGGAAAGGGTGTCTTTATAGTCGGGTGTATCGGCGCACATGGGTGCTCTCCGCTTCGGTCAGGTGAGAAAAGGGTGCAAGGGCGGCGCGAAGGGTCATACGCCTGTCGTCCCGGTCGCTCAGGCAGCGAGCGCCGGGCCAGTAATTCGACGGATGATGCGAACATGGCCAAACATGCCGCGCTTATAGGCTCCGGTAGGGGCAACGTCCAGCCCGAGTTGCGGCACCGCCCGCTCCATGCCACTGCGTTTACCCGCGTACAGAATCGAATGTCCGCGACAAGCCGGGCATGGCGGCATTGCCGAGGCCGGCCCGCAGGGTCGGACGAGGCCCCGTAAGATGTGCCGCGCTATCCCTTGCCAAACAATCCGGTCAGCGCCCGTTTCACCAGCCCCGTCACCCGCGGTCGCGGCACCGCGCCAAAGGGCAACGGCCGGCAGACCTCCATTGTCGCAACGCCGACCCGCGCCGTCAGCGCGCCGTTGACGACCCCTTCGCCGAAGCGGCGCGATACCTTGGAAAGAACACCGCCACCGGCCACCGAACTGATCATGTCGTCGCCCACGGCTACGGCGCCTGTCGCCACAAGATGAGCCGCCACTGCGCGGAGCAATCGCAGCGAGCCCAGCGTACCTGCCCGGCCGCCATAGATCTCGGCCACCCGTCGCACCATCCGGATATTCGCAACCAGGGCCACAGCCACATCGGCCAGCGCCAGAGGGACAAGCGCCGTCGCTGCCGCAACGCTGCGGCTTGCCGCTTCGATCTCGCGCACTGCCGCCGCGTCGAGCGGTCCGCAGATCTCCCGCTCCGCCAGATGCACCAGCGCATCCGCATCCATCACCTGGTCGCGGTGTGAGACCATCCGTTCCACGCCCAATCGCAACCGTTCCCGGCTCCGGTAAAGCGCTGCCAGTGCATCGACCAGATCCAGCGCCTTCGGCCGATCCCCGGCCAGAGCCTCCCGCGCCAGTGCCTGCAATCGGTCTACACGGCGCAGCCGCGCCAGGCCCGCCAGTTCCCGCAGCAATGCCAGCACGACCACCAGTGCCACCGCCGCCACCAGAACCAATGCAAGCCGCCCCAACCAGATGTTGCGCTGCATCAGGCCGAGCACAAAATCGTAGGCAGCCGTCGAAACCCATAGGGTCACCAACCCGGTGAGCGCCCAAAGCGCAAAGCGCGTAAGGAAACTGCGCTTGCGCGCTGCACCGCCAACGACAGTCACCATCGCGCCCTGCGGTAGGGCATCATCCGGCACAGGTGGAACCTCGGCCGGGCTGGGCGCGTCCGGCTCCAGTGACTCGGTCTCGAAAATCATCGGCCGTTTACTCACGCCCAACCCTCCCGCCGCCAGACATACTCCACGTCCGGCAGGCATTCCGCGTTATCGCCCTGCGTCCGCCGCGCCATCCGAAAACCCTCCCGCTCATAGAATGCCCGCGCCCGCCGGTTGGCGGCGAAGGTCCAGAGGCGCAGGCTCGCCTCCGCTGCCTTGGCCTCATTCAGCAAGGCCCGGCCGACACCGGCGCCCCGTGCGCCGCAGCGAACATAAAGGCTGGTGATGTAATCCGCCTCCCGCGCCATGAAACCCTGCGCGGGCGCGCCCGATACCCGCACCTGACCGGCGCCGATCATGCCCGTCAGGAAAACATGATCTTCCTCGCGGGAGTACAGGCGCGGAAACCACGGTGTTTCTTCGATCCATTCCCGCAGGATCGCGGCGCATTCGCCGATGTCGGCGGCATCGGCTTGCCGCAACCCGCTCATGCCAGCCTGTCCCCGATCAGAAACTCAGTCGCCCTGTCCAGACGAATGTGCGGAGGTCCCTCGTCCGGGGCCAGGGCTACACGCGGCGGCGCGAATTTCATGATGCCGTATTCCGCATCCAGCCATTTTGCCGCCCCCTGTCGCGCCGGTACCAGCAAGGCACCTGGATCTTTCGGTAGATCGCCCGCGTACATCGCCACTTCGCGGCCGCCATCCAGCAGCCGTCCGCGCACACAATCCAGCGCTGCGCCATCGTGGCGAACCGTCTCTTCTATCGTCGCCCGCAGGGCAGCGATGCTCATCGCTTCGGTTTTCGCACCCCGGAAGTCGGCGCGCCGCCGGGCATCGTCCAGCAGTTCCTCGGTGATCGCCGCCAGCGCGGCGTGCTGGCTGTGGTGCAGGTGGTCCGCCTTGGTCGCAGCGAACAGAATCTTCTCCACCCGCCTGCCCAGAACCGACGAAAGCCAGCTGTTCCGACCGGGCCGGAAACTCATCAGGATCGCGGCCATCGCCTGCCGCAGGTCTTCCACTGCCTGCGGTCCGGCGTTGATCGCCCCCAGGGCGTCAACCAGCACGATCTGGCGGTCGATCTTCGCGAAATGATCGCGGTAGAACGGCTTGACTACGATCCGCTTGTAGGCATCGAACCGCCGCGCGAACGTGGCGTGCAGGGAATTGCCCCGGCTCTTCACCGGCTCCGGCAACGGCGCGAAGGTCAGCGCCGGCGAACCTTCAAGATCACCCGGCATCAGGAACCGCCCCGGTGCCACTGCCGACAGGCCTGCCTCCCGGGCCGTACGCAGGTAGCCACGAAATGCCTCCGCCTGCCGCTGCGCCTCGCGCTCGTCCAGCACCGCCGCTCCATCCGCGGTGTCCAGCACGTCCAGCCACGGCCTTGCGTGTTCGATGCGCGAGTCCGTCCGTGCAAGGGCAATCGTCTCCGCCGCCCAGTTGCCGTAGGATTGCTCCAGCAACGGCAGGTCCAGCAGCCATTCCCCTGGATAATCGACAATATCGAGATGGATCGTCCGCGGCCCCCGAAGCCCGCTCAACATGCCAGAGGGCCGTACCCGCAGCGACAGTCGCAACTGGCTGATGCTGCGCGTGCCTTCCGGCCAGTACGGCTCCGGCCCCGTCAACGCTGCCAGATGGTCTTCAAAGGCAAAGCGAGCCACCGCATCATTGGGTTGCGGCTGCAGGAATGCCGTCAGGATCCGGCCTTCGGCCGCAGCCCTGAGTTGCGGCATCCGCCCCCGATCCAGCAGGTTGGCGACCAGGCTGGTGATGAACACCGTCTTGCCCGCCCGCGACAGCCCGGTGACGCCAAGGCGGATCACCGGCTCGAACAACATCTCCTCGACGCCCGACTGCGCATCCTCCAGCGTCCGGCTGACGGCATTCGTGATATCCCAGAACCCGGCCATGTTCCTCCCGCACTGTCCGTTCCATATAACAACGCTGGCACGGAAGAACAGGGCCACATCCGCTTCACCTCCCTCCGGCTTTCGGCTATCCCACCCGGCATGCAGACCTACGCTCTCAGGATCGAGTACGACGGCACCCCGTTCCACGGCTGGCAACGGCAGGAGTCGCACGTCTCGGTGCAGGGTGCGATCGAAGCCGCGCTGGCAAAACTGGGAGAACCGGATGCCACTGTTCAAGGCGCGGGACGGACAGATGCCGGTGTCCACGCCACCGGGCAGGTCGCCCATGTGGCATTGCAAAAACCGTGGTCACCGTTCCGCCTGTCCGAGGCGCTGAATTACCACCTCCGGCCGGCCCCTGTCGCCATTCTCGCGGCCGTCGAAGTGGGCGAAGAATTTCATGCCCGCTTCGACGCGGTAGAACGGCGCTACCTCTATCGCATTCTTTCCCGCCGCGCCCCGCTTGCGCTGGAGCGTCAACGACTCTGGCGGATGAACTATCGTCTGGATACGAAGGCAATGCGCGCGGCCGCCGCCCATCTCGTCGGCAAACACGATTTCACCACTTTCCGCTCCTCCATCTGTCAGGCCAAGAGTCCGGTAAAGACACTGGACGAGGTTTCGGTCACCGAACTGGAAACGGAATACGGCTGGGAAACGCAGTTGCGTTTCCGCGCACGCAGTTTCCTGCACAACCAGGTCCGCAGCCTCACCGGCACTCTGGAGCGTGTGGGCGCCGGCGCGTGGCCACCTGATCAGGTGGCGTCGGCGCTTGCCGCCAAGGATCGGGCCGCGTGTGGCCCCGTATGCCCGCCGGACGGTCTCTACCTGACAGACGTGCTTTATCCATCCAATCCCTTCGCCCCGGCATCCGCACATTGATCGACGAACACCAGCGCAGAATCCTTCAGCGGCTGCGGCCCACCCGCCCTGGCCTGGCGCGCTTGGGCACCGTCCGGGTATCGGGCCTGTCATCCTCCTCATTGCGGACGTTCTGAACAAATTCGGCCAGCATCAACCGAAGGTCTTCCTGTATCTCCAGCACAGCGGCCGCGAATATTTCGCGGTCCCTCCGGTCAGTCTTCGCCGGGCTGTCTTCGGCTTCCGCTTCATCCAGACCATCTGCATCAAGGCGACGGAGTATCTCGGTAACGCCAGAAACCAGCGCCGCTTGATCACGCGCATCGCGCACTTCGGCCCGGCTGATTAAGCCCAGAGTCTTTTCCAGCCGCTCCAGTCGCACCTCGAGCGCATGTGGTTGCTGCGCCAGCGCCGCAATCTGCGTCTGCATTCCGGATATGACCTCCAGCACATTCGCCTGCCGTGCCTCTGTGGCCTCCAACTCGCCCTGCATACGGTCGTCCAGCCTGTTGACCGCCTTCACCATCGGCTCCGCCAGTTTGTCGATCCGGTCCTCGAGCTTTTGCAGCAGGTCTGGTCCGACGACTTTGTTCTCGAGAGCACTCAGCCGCTCGCCCACCCCGACGAGGTGCATTTCCACGCCCTGCCACTTGCCGACCGCCATATCTTCCCGCTCGCCGAGAGCACGTGTCAGTTCGTCCAGCCGCGCCGACATTCCCTCCATCCGCCCATCCGATGCCTGTACCAGCTCGGCCACCTTCGCCTGCAGAGGCTCAAGAGCCATTCCGGCAGCATGTGTGGCGGAGAGGACTTCCGCCATTTGCGTTTGCAAGCCGACCCAGTTCTTCTCGGCCCTGACCTCCACGTCCGCCAGCAACTCTTCAACGTTTGCCCGCACAGCAGCACCATTTTGCTCCGGCAAATCGTTCAGCAACGCGCGCGCGCCATCAACCGACGTTGCAATTGCGGTAACGCGCTCTCCAATCTCGTTCAGGATGCCGGACGAGAGCAGCTTTTCGAACTGCTTCGGCAATCCGCCCAAACGTTTGCCGAGCTTCTCCACGTCTGCGGCAACCCCGCCCTCCTGACTCATCAGTGTCTGAAACCGCAGGTCCAGCCCGGCCCTCAATTCTTCCATTTCGCCCGGGAACTGTTCCGTCAGCACTGCGAGCCGCTCCGCAACTGTCTTGAGTGCGGTTTCCGCATCTTCAGGCACCCCTTGCCGCAGATCGTCGAGCGCGGTCCGGATATCTTCGATGTCTTTTGATGGAATCTGGGTCGCTGCATCGATGCGCGCGCCCAACTCTGCCAGTGCCCCGGCTATTCGGGCGTGAAACAACTCCCCCTCATCCACACCCGCTGATGCGACTCTCAGTTCGGTGACAAGGCGTTCCACAGCCAGAATGTCCTCGACGACTGGACCGTTGTCGCCACCATTCGGCGTCGTGTAAGCCTCCGGCTCACACCCCGGCTGGAAAGGGCCGAACACCTCGGTCGACTGCTCCAGCGCCGCACGCAGACGTGGCAGTAGGTTCAGCAGTGCCTCCTGGGCATCGCGCGCACCTTCCCCCGGATCTGCGTAAGCGCTGTCCAGATGCGCCAGCAGATGGTCAGCGCTGGACTGCAACCGTTCAAGGCGCTGGCGCAGCAACGCATATATTTTTTCCTCGGAGACACCGGGCCGGGCCGCGATGACACTCTCCACGGTGCGGGCAATTGCCTCCACATCCTCCTTTTCGGCGAGAGCCAGACCGTTCAGGCGGCCAAATGTCTCCTCGGCGCTGTTGGCAAGATCGACCAGCCACTTTTCCTTCAGGCTCGCCGGCAGCGTTCCCCCTGCGCCCTCCAGCAAGCTCCGCAATGCTTTGATCTCGGCTGCCAGTCCCTCGCCGTCGTCACCGGACAGCCGGAGGGTCGCCGCCGCGCGGCGCGCGGTTCGCACCGCGATTGCCGCATTGACCGGTTCAGGCAAGCCGTTCGCGGTGTGAGTCTCCCCGGCCGCTTCACCCAGTGACCGCAGCACTTGCAGTGCAGCCTCATTCATGTCGCCGCCATCAGCAGCCTCACCAAGAGCCTGCAAGGTTCCCACGGCCTCCGCCAACGCCTCCGTCAGGTCGTCGATACGGGAGTTGGGCAACCGAAACGCGTAGCGGCCATGGCGCAGCCTGAACACGGGTCCGTCCGCAATGCTCGCCAACACCCCCAGCAGCCCCTGCTCCCCCGCCTCGACATCCAGTTCCACACTCAGCAGGTGATCGACCAGTCCCGCCTGCCGCAAGGCGCAGAGGTCAGTGTCGACCGCACCGTCGACATCGGCAGAATCGTCCGTCATTGCAACTCCCGGTTTGAAGGAAACGGTTAACCACGTTCCCGATCCAGTAAGGGCCCAGATTCTTTCAAAAGCCTTAAGCCTGGCGCCGCAGCTTTACTGGATCACGGGTCAGATGGCTTGCCTCTCCGGAGCTTCGGCCGGCGGCAGCACCGGTGCAAAGCTCAGGGGCGGCAACGGCCCCCGAAGTGTCAACCTCGCGCCAGTTCCTGACAGGTGAACACCTGCTGCTTCCGCCTCGACGCAGGCGATCAGCCCATCCAGATCTGCCATCGCCACCATTAGTGCAAGCTCGGCCCCGGCACGGCCCGCGCGCCGTTGCCTATCGGCGACAGGCATTGTGCCTCTACGCGCTCGGACAGGTTTCTTCCCAACCGATCCAGTTCGGCAAGCGCGCGCTGTTGCAGCGCCCTGATCTCTCTCAGGTGGTGGGCACGCTGCTGCAAGCAACGGATACCGGACCATTCGGGGGCGTGGACTTATGTCGGCGAATTACACGATAGCGTCATCACGATCTCGCATCGATCCCGCAGCGCGATCTGTGCTTGCCCGAGTTGCTGAAAATGCCGGGCTGTCTGCAACCGAAGCTCGGCAACCGTACCTACGGTCGGCGAGGCAGGCATAAAACCGGGTACTTCCTCCATCAGGCGCAGCAAGTCTTCCTCAACCTCGGGGGCTTCGAGCTTTGCGAGCACCAGCAAGAACTCCCCGGCTTCTGCAATCTCATGATCCCCCCAAGCCTCGAACGTCATGGCAACCGGTCCGTTCGGGGCAAAACCCATCAGGCGGAACAACGGCTCCCCGCCTCTATCGCACCCGTCATTCCTCATTCGTCACGGATTTTGTCTGCAGGCCGGCCGGGTGACCAAAGGCATATGGTGGCCATGGGCCCGTTATCTCCACGACGCAGTCCAGCCCCTCAAGATGCAGCGCATAGGACTTCACAAGCTCCGTCAGCCGGCGCAACATCCGACGGCTGACCAGCAGTTCGGCCTCCAGCATCAGGTCCGGCCGTGCTGGCCGCAAAGGTCCCTCGATTACTTCTCGCGCAAGGGGGGCGACGGCACCGATCAGGGACTGCAGCATTGTCGACTTCGCCACTTCACGCAGCTTTCGGGCAGTGCGCAGACGCGCCGTCTCTGCCTCACCGCCGGCATGTTCCCGCTGTTCGGGTGCGCGGACCGATCCGGTCTTGCTCCGCACCACGATATGTATTTCCGTGCAGCCATCGACCCGCCGAAGCAGCGCCCGGTAACGCCCGGCGTTCTGGGCCAGAAGGTCTGTAAGGCCGGCGCAACTCCCGACGATGCACCCATAGTAAAATGGCAAAACCCCTCCGGCGGCAGAATAACCGTTCAGCAGTGTCGAATGCCGCAGCGCTGCCTCCGCTTCCTGTCGTTGCCAGGTTCGATTGTCGTCTAGGCGTCGCGGCTCCGTTTCGGGTGGGAAACGCACCGCTTCCGGGGTGTGCATTCGGCTGACGCTTGCCAGCAGCACCAGATCTCCCCGACAGACCCGCCGATGCACCGGCACACCGACAGGCTGGTCCAGCGAGCGCCAGACGATGCCATGCACGACCCACGCGGGATTCCGCATCATGAGGCCACCCGGGCGAGATCAGGGCATTCGGCCACCTCGACTGCCCCGCTGGCCACCCCCGCCGCAACGTTATGTTGGCCACGCTGGATCGTGAGTTGTGGAATATCCCAAGGGTCGGCGTCGATCCCTTCCCGAGCCAACAGATCCCTCGCCTGGGAGATTCCGGCCAGCATGCCCGCCGCGCGCTCTCTCTCGCCAAGCAAATCCGCAAGATCCGCCCGACCGTGCATTGCCCGTGTCAGTCTGGTCTGCGCCTCCAGCGCCATAAGAACCTCCGAAGGCGAAGATGTGGCAGGGATGTCGAGCAGAATTTCAGCCTTGGTAATCCCGCGCCGCGAAGGCATCTGCAAACCGGCGGCGCGGAACTCCGTGGTAGGAAACGGTCCCTTCAAGGCCAAATCCGCGCCCAACCGATGGGCCGCCGCAAATCGGTCGAGGCAGGATTGCAGTGCCGGCACCGCAGTCTTGTCGGCCAGCATCATCAGCGACTTTCCTTCGCCTCCGTCCTGAAAGCGATGCTCGTGGACGACTGGCGCCACATGTTGAACCAGAGAGACGGCCGTGGGGTTTTCGAAGTTGGACAGAGAAACGGAATACTGCCCAACGGTAGCGAGATCCGACAGCAGCCGACGCAATTGCGGAGCATTGCCCGCCAGCAACAGCCGTGCCGCACTGCGTGACAGGGTTGCACCGGTCCGCGCCGGCAACAGCGGTCCGATCTTGGCGAGACACTCCAGCGTCGCCGTTCTCTCGGCGCGGTGGTCTTCCCGTTCCCCCCGGATACCGGATTGAAGGCTTCGCCACTGCGTGTCGAGCGCTCTTTCCTCGTGGCCCGGCTCCAGTATCGCCGCCAGTCCGCGCCAACCGACGATTTGCGGCCGTTGCCCGCGCCAGTATTTCCGCGCCCACGGTTCGTCAAGCGATGCGAGGGCCTGTTCACTCTGCATGATCGCCAGGAGAGCCGTGCGGGAAACGATCATGCCATCACCATCCTGTTCTGTTTTTCCCAAATCCGGGGCCTTCAAAATCTGCCGCGCCTCACCGGCACCTGATCAACGGCAGCGGGGCGGCTCCGGCGCCGTCACACCGGTCTAGTTCGCCAGCGTTAGCAAATTGTGAAGCTCGCCGACGAGCGAAGCCGTCTCGAGGTAAGGAGCCACTATTAACCGTTAAGTAACTGAGTTCCTGTTTGTTTGACGCGTTATCAAACGGGCGGGATTGCATGAGCTTGATGGAGATCATCCTGGTCGGCGGGCTTTCACTCACCGGTGGCGTCCTCGGCTATCTGGCGTGGTGGCTTACCACCCTGAAGTCCCGACGAAAGGCACGCGCATCGACGGTGGTGGAAGAGGATAAAATCGCCCGGAAGCCAACGATGGAGGATATCGGAACCGTTTCCGGGGTAATGGACGAAATTCCCGCCCGCCCGGACCTCGCCCTTCCCCCGGAACTGGACGACAGCATCGTCTCCGGTGAAGTCGGGTCGGTTACGGAACCGGAGATGGTAGCGGATGACCTGGTCACCGAACCGGATGAAATGCCGATCGTTGTGTCTGACTCCGTGGCGGAGGAGTTTGAAGGCACAGACGCCGCTCCCCGGGACGAAATGCCATCCTTGGAATCGCGGCTGGACAACATCGAAGCCACGCTCCGCCATCTGGCCGATGCGCAAGCGACACTGCTCGAACACCTGCCGGCAGGCGAGGAACAGGCGAAGCCGGAAAGCGTGTTACCAGACAGTTTCCAGTCGCGGTTCGACGCTTTGGAAAACCGGCTTTCAGAAATGGCCGACACCTTTGCCACACAAGCCGGTGATTCGACGGGCGAAGAGACTCTTGGCGCAATCCTCGCTGCGGTCGCGGCGCTGCCGGAGCAATTCAATGCGCCCGTAGAACAGAAGATTCTGCCCAATTTCGCCCTTCTGTCGCAGGAACTTGCTCGCGTTGCCGCCCGCATGCAGCCCAACCCGGAAATCTCGGATCGCCTGCAGGAAATCGCGGCAACCCTTAGAGATGTCGATGCACGGCTGACTTTCCCGGCCAGCGCGACCGATGCCAAAGCAGATGACCTTGCTACTGACACGCTTCCGGATACCAATGTTTCGGAAGAGCAGAGCGTATATTTACAGGAGGAGGCAGATGGGACCCGCGTGGAACCGGACGGATCAGAGGTCGCCGACGAAGTGAGCTTCGCAATAGTGGGCGCAGCGGCACCCCCTATGGATGACGGCATGGACGGCAGTGTCAGTGAGGCCGACCCGGCGGCAGCAGACACGTTGCCGATGACGACTCAAGACGCTTCCGTTTCGCAGACTGTTTCGGCGGCATCCAATGATCACGGTGATACCTGCGAGGACGGGGCATCATCAGCAACGCCACATGCTCAGGAACAGAACACGGATCCGGAACAGGATATCTCGCAGGGCGTACCAGCGGAAAGCGGGTCGCCTGCAGCGCCGAAGGAAAGCGACGTGCCGCGCAAGACCGGCATCGCCTATGTCTCGGCGCCTTGATCCAGTTACTCCGGCATCTGGCAGACTGAAAACGACATCCGACACGGCCCCACTTTCCTGTTCATCTGCCGGAAATAGCGGCTTTCAGTGTGCCCTTCAGGTTTGCCGCACCTTACGCAAATGGCACGCTTATACTGCGGCCCCTCATACTAGAGGTTTTGGGGTTGTTTTTGATTGATGTTTACTGAGGTTGTGTTGGCGGCGCGGGGAGGCGGTGCGGGTGGAGGCAAGTGTTTGGGGTGTTGGACAAACAAAAACCCCCGCGCGCATTTCTGCGGGCGGGGGTTTTTGTTGGATTGTTCACGGAGCATCTGCAGCTTTTACAGGTTTGGCGGTGACCTACTCTCCCACGTCTTGAGACGCAGTACCATCGGCGCGATGGCGCTTAACGGCCGAGTTCGGGATGGGATCGGGTGTTTCGCTCATGCTATGACCACCAAACCGGTAAAAGCTGCATCCCCGGAGAGGCATTGGGCCGTTCCGGGGTACACGAGACTGTCTGTTTCGCCGTTCGTGTCGGCGTTCCAAGATTTTCTGAACGGTGTCTTTTGACTTCGGATCCTGAAGCGTATCGTATCGCTACTGGATCGGTATCAAGCCTATCGGGCAATTAGTACTGGTCAACTGAACGCATTGCTGCGCTTACATCTCCAGCCTATCGACGTGGTGGTCTACCACGGCCCTCAGGGAGACCTGGTTTTGAGGGGGGCTTCCCGCTTAGATGCTTTCAGCGGTTATCCTGTCCGCACATAGCTACCCAGCACTGCCGTTGGCACGACAACTGGTCCACCAGTGGTGCGTTCACCCCGGTCCTCTCGTACTAGGGGCAACTCCTCTCAAGTCTCCTACACCCACGGCAGATAGGGACCGAACTGTCTCACGACGTTCTAAACCCAGCTCACGTACCTCTTTAAACGGCGAACAGCCGTACCCTTGGGACCTGCTCCAGCCCCAGGATGAGATGAGCCGACATCGAGGTGCCAAACACTGCCGTCGATATGGACTCTTGGGCAGTATCAGCCTGTTATCCCCGGCGTACCTTTTATCCGTTGAGCGATGGCCCTTCCACTCGGGACCACCGGATCACTATGGCCGACTTTCGTCTCTGCTCGACTTGTCAGTCTCGCAGTCAGGCGGGCTTATGCCATTGCACTCGACGGTTGATTTCCGACCAACCTGAGCCCACCATCGCGCGCCTCCGTTACTCTTTAGGAGGCGACCGCCCCAGTCAAACTACCCGCCACAGAGGGTCCCGGAACCGGATAACGGTCCGCGGTTAGACATCAACGACGCGAAGGGTGGTATCTCAAGGATGGCTCCACGGAAACTGGCGTTCCCGCTTCAAAGCCTACCACCTATCCTGCACATCGAGAGGCTAATGCCAGTCTGAAGCTGTAGTAAAGGTGCACGGGGTCT